>VFJK01000005.1 GCA_009886125.1 Geobacter sp.
AGGGCATTCTCTCTTCATACATGGGGCGCAGTCAACCTGTTTTCGAACTATGGCAGCCTGCGTTGCAAGCGGGAACGTAGTAGTATGGTCAGTAGGACCGAAGATGGCAACCAGTGGAATCCCAAATGCAGCTGCAATATGCATGGGTCCGGAATCATTGGTCACAAAAAAATTGCACCGTTTGATTACTGCCATCATTTTCCTTACCCCTGTCTTCCCTGCAAGGTTAAGAGATCTCCCTGTCATCTTTCCGGCAATATCATCAGCAATGGTAACTTCATCAGGACCACCGGTAATCACAACCTTTGCATCCCATCTCTGAGCAAGCTGATCTGCAACCTCTGCGAACCGCTCAGGATACCAGCGCTTGGCAGAACCGTAAGCAGCACCGGGATTTATGCCGATGAGAACAGTATCGGCATAAATCCCCTCTGCTTCGAGAAGTTCGTTTATCATGGCATCCTCGGAATCAGTTGTTGCCAGAACCTGGGATTTTTGCACTCCTATGATCCCGTAATATCCAAGCATTGCCAAATAATATCCGGATTGATGACCGGAAAGCATCCTGGCCGACAAAGGGACTTTGTCTGTCAATAGAAAACCGCGGGCATCAGTCGCATACCCGACTCGCCGAGGAATCCGGGCAAGCCACGCAATGAATGCAGAGTCAAGTGAGTTGGGAAGGAGGATCGCAAGATCGAACGAACGGGCTCTGATCACGGCGGCAATTTTAAAACGACCGGATATCCCTTGATGCGCCCCTTTTCGATCATAGATCATCACTTCATCGACCCATGGATGCGGACTGAAAAGTTCGGCTACGAGTGGATTCACAAGAAGGGTAATCCGGGCATTGGGGAAATACTCCCTTACGACACCCAAAGCCGGGGTAGTCATCACTGCATCACCCAGCCAGTTCGTCCCTCTGATGAGCACCCTGCTGACTGAAATCTGATCGAGGCCCTTCATCATTTCCCGACGGTCATCTCTTCAGCTTCATCTATAAGCATAACCGGTATATCATCACGTATCGGATAGCTGAGAAGACAGCTGTTACACTCAAGCGAGGGTTTGTCCGGCCTATGGACAAGCGCCCCTTTACATTTCGGGCATGCAAGGATACTGAGAAGCGATGCAGATATTGGCATGTTCACTCCTGTTTAGAGTAGATTGTCCAGAGCAGTCTTAAGTTTCGAATCATCATAAAAGGAAACCTCCAGCACGGCTACAAAGAAAGGGAGATCCTTGACTGAATTTTGAGAGATTTTCACTGCATCCTTCGAAGTCGTGATCAGGAAATCAGCAGATGATGACCGTTTGAGCTTTGCCAAAGCAGCAATCTCGTCGTCTCCGTAGTCAGTATGATCCGGGAAAGCAATCGTTGAGACCAGTTGGACACCAGACTTCTCAAGTGAATCGAAGAATTGATCAGGGTCTGCAATACCGGCAAATGCGAGCCCTTTTAAGCCTTTCAGCTTTTCAAAAGGCATAACAGTACCTCCAAGGGACCTGTACCCTGAAAGTCTGTGTTCGGAAAAAACAACCGGCTTGGTTCCCGGAAACTGATCAGGTTTCTGGTCTGAAAAATCAGTTCGGGTTGAAACTATCAGGTCAGCACGGTTGATTGCAGATAAAGGTTCACGAAGAGTGCCTGCCGGAAAGACAAACCCGTTCCCGAAAGGCTTTTTCGAATCCATAAGAAGGATGTTCAGGTCACGCTTCAGGCTCAGGTGCTGGAATCCGTCATCAAGAATAAATATCTCCGGTTTAAACCGTTCCACAGCCACGCAGCCGGCAGCGTATCTGCTGCTGCCTATGACAACAATGAGCCCCGGTACGCTGTCTGCGAGCAGACAAGGTTCGTCTCCAGCTTCAAATGGAGAGAGCACTCTTTTCAGACCGTCTGACACCACTGCAACGCTGCCTTCAAGTGATCCTCCATATCCTCTTGAAAGCACCGCCACCTTTTTCCCCTTACCCAGCAGATAAGCGGCAATCCAGGCGGTTACCGGAGTCTTGCCGGTACCTCCGACAGTCAAATTCCCCACTGATATTACCTGTGCATGAAGAGTCTTGACCCGAAATATCGACAAGCTGTATGCAGCTGCTCTGATTCTCATGAGAGCAGAGTATCCGAAAGACAGGATCCTAAGCAGATTCAGGATCACCCGGTCTGCAGATGAAAGATCGTCACCGGAGGTCAACTTTATGAAATACTCCTCTATATTCAAAGTTCTCCCTTCAGAAGCCTGCTGATAATCTCCATATTAAGCACTGTAGACCCGGCTTCATCGGAAAGCAGCTGGGCACCTTTCTCACCCATCCTCAGACACTCGGATTTATTATGATAAAGTTCCGCCATACTCTCTTTAAGTCCTTCAAAGTCCAGGACCTCTCTGGCAGCACCGTAACGAATCGACATAGCTGCAATCTCACGGAAATTAGACATATGTGGACCGAAAAGCACCGGAACTCCGACCGAGGACGGCTCAAGGGGGTTATGACCACCGACGGGCACAAGACTCCCGCCAACAAATACAAGATCGGAAGCAGCATATAGAGAGAGCAGTTCACCGACTGTGTCAACAATAAGGACTTCATCCTCCTTGAGTTTTCCGTCGTGACCAGACAATGCTGAACGTAAAACCGGCTTAAACCCGAATCCTTCTGCGATTTTTGCTACCTCTCCAGCACGCTCGGGATGACGTGGGACAAGAATCATAAGAGCAGATGCACCGCTCTTCCTGAGTGAATCAAATGCAGAGAGCACAAGCTCGTCTTCACCCTTATGAGTACTCCCGGCAGTGAAAATAAACACCTTTTCAGGAATGCTGAACCTAGCCCTGGTCATTCTCTTCTCTTCAGCATCAGAACCGGTAAATGGAATATCAAATTTAAGATTTCTGGTCACTGATACTTTCTCTGAAGCAGCCCCGATTGACCTGATCCTGCTTGCATCGACTTCACTCTGCATGCAGAAGGCATCTACATACTCAAGGACCTTTCTGAAAAAGATCCTGAATCTTAAGTAGCTCCTGAACGAGCGGTCAGATATCCTGCCATTTACAACGACAACAGGTATAGCCAGAGAGCGGGCTGAACAGAGGAAATTGGGCCAGAGTTCGGTTTCTACAATAATGACAAGTACAGGATTCATCTCTGAAAGCAGATGCTTGACTGCAAACGTGAAATCGAATGGGAAATAGATACAGACATCAACTTCTTTGATCTTTTGTGCTATAGATCGGCCTGTCTCGGTCATATTTGAAATGACAAGAGGGTGCTGTGGATAGGATTTCTTCAGTGCCGCAAGAAGGGGCTTTACAGCTGTTGTCTCGCCGACTGAAACGGAATGGACCCAGATGGGGCGCTTCCCTTGAAGTTTTTCTGTGACATCTGTGCCTATGAAACCAAAACGCTGCGGCAGAGCAGCCGGTCTCTCTCGTGAAATGGAACGGTAGAGGTGATACGCAAGAATGAATGGAAGGGAAACCCAAAGGATTATGTCATACAGGATCAGCATAAAATGACTCTCTTCACGATTTCAGACTGTTTCTCGAAAAAAAGCATCTGCTCTTGACGTTGCATCGTTCAGCGCGATTTCTATACGAATCCTGAAATCCTCAATATCCTCATTTTTTTGATAATAAAGAGGATCGCCAATAACAAAAACCAGCCTTGAAAATGGTAAGGGGAAGAAGAACCTGTCCCAACTCCTGAATCGCAGTTTCATGGATGATGAGAACGCAAACGGGATGACTGCTTTGCCGCTCAGCCGTGCAATCTGTGCAACTCCGCCTTTGACTATTTCCGGAGGGCCCTTCGGTCCGTCCGGGGTGATACCTATATCCGAGCCGTGCTTAAGCAGGTTAACCAGCTCTCGCAGAGCTGCAACTCCCCCTTTTGAAGACGACCCCCTCACGAGTTCATACCCGAACCGTTTCATGACGTTGGCAATGATCTCGCCATCACGATGGGTACTGATTAGAATATGCAGCCTTTTCCCCGGGTATATAAATGGGAGCATCAGCATTCTAGCGTGCCAACTCATTCCGATATAGACTTCTTCTCTATCAGCATAAGCGTGCAGGGTCGTTTCGCCAACAGAAGAGACCCTCATAGTATGCCGAAGCACGATTATTATCGAATATAGGAGATACGAAGCCAGAGGACTTCCAAGCAAAGATGCGAATCGTCTTCTTATTGCTTTCATAGTCTATTTGAACTGCATTTCATGAAGTTTGGAGTAGAGACCGTCAAGCGCAATCAGCTCGGCATGAGTACCGGATTCGACAACCCTGCCGGCTTCGATCACTACAATCCTGTCAGCATGAAGTATTGTGGAGAGTCTGTGAGCTATGACGAATGTCGTTCTGTTTACCATCAGGTTGTTAAGCGCCTCCTGGACCATCTGTTCACTCTCAGTATCAAGAGCACTGGTAGCTTCGTCAAGTATCAGAACCGGAGCATCCTTGAGTATTGCCCTTGCAATGCAGAGTCTTTGACGCTGCCCCCCTGAGAGCCTGACGCCACGGTCACCAATATTCGTTTCGTATCCTTCCGGCATCTCCAGAATGAAATCATGGGCATACGCTGCACGTGCGGCAGCCTGTACTTCAGCTGAAGTGGCAGCAGTTTTGCCATAGCGAATATTGTTTGCAATAGTATCGTTGAAAAGTATCGTCTCCTGATCGACAAGAGCAACATTTGAAAGGAGGTCTGAAAGCCTGAGATCCCTTACATCGATTCCATCGATAAGCACAGCACCTGACTTGGGATCATAGAATCGAGTAATCAGGGAGACGAGGGTGGTTTTCCCTCCGCCTGATGGACCGACCAACGCGATTATCTCCCCTTTCCGTGCCTCAAGGGAGATATCATTCAGTATCAGATCATCTTCATTGAAACTGAATGAGACCCTGTCAAAGCGTACTTCGCCGACCGCTCTTCCGAGTGGTTTCGGATTTTCAGGATCAACGATATCGGGTTTTTCATCAATGACTTCAAACACCCTTTCAGCAGAGCCGATAGCCCGTTGGAGAACATTGTATGAGTTTATAAGCTTTTTCACCGGTGCATAAACCAGGGCCATAGCGGTGACAAAGGAGAAAAATTCAGCAGTCGTAATTCTTCCTGAAATAACACTGTTGCCACCAATCCAGATCACTGCTGCTACACCGAATGAGGTAATTGTCTCCATAATCGGAGCGCTCAGAGAGTCATATTTGATGGATTTACGGACATAGGTATAAAAATCAAGATTCCGACCTCTGAATTTGTCAACCTCCCGACTCTCAAGGGCGAAGGCTTTTATTACTTTTATCCCGGAAAAAGTCTCCTGAAGTACTGACGTTATATCACCCATCTTCTCCTGACCGATCTTTGCGAGTTTTTTTATCTTCTTGCCTATCAGCTGAGCAGGATAAACAGTAGCAGGAATGACAAGAAAAGAGATAATAGCCAGCCGCCAGTCCCGGTAAAAAATAACAAAGAGTAATGAGAGTGCAGAAAACCCGTCTCTGAAAAACCCGGTAATCATACTTGCAACACCATCTTGCATCGTATTTACGTCATTCAGAATCCTGGACATAAGACCGCCGGTTGACTGTCTGTTAAAAAAACCGAGCGATAGGCCCATGCTCCGCTCATAGACGTCATTCCGGATTTTCTGTATTGCCAGTTGACCGGCAGTCCGGACAAAATAATCGTTGCAATATCGGCATAACCCTCTGAAAACAAAAAGGAGGATTACGCCAAAGGGAAGAAGCGTGAGAATGTATAACTGTTTTTCAGCAAAGATTTTCTTCAGTATTGGTTCAACGAGATAGGCAAATGCTCCATCCATAGACCCGACACCGATCGATGCGACAGCGGCAATCAGGATCCTCCACCAGTGAGGTTTGCTGTAGGCGATTATCCTTTTGAAAGTATCCATTACGCCGGAAGCTCCATTAACTGCAGTGCCAGTTCAGCAACTCTTACCGTTGCGCCAGGCTCTCCCAGTTTTTGTTTTACATCTAGAAGTTGCGCTCTCATAGTTGAAGCATAACTTTCATCGCTCAGTATTCTTGATATCTCAGCAGTAATGTTGTCCGTATTGACATCGTGCTGTATCAACTCCTGAACTATTTTCCGACCGGCAACAATGTTACAGATCCCGTACATATCCAGGTCAACCAGCAACCGCCCTAACCTGTATGTCAACTCTGCGACTTTATAAATGATGACCATAGGTATCCCGAAGAGTGCGATCTCCATAGTAACTGTTCCGGAGGCAGCTATGATCGCATCACAAACCTGCATTACATCATAGTTCCTGCCTTCAACAACAGTTACTTCAATATCCGCATCAATCAGAAAAGAGTCGAGGAGCGTTCGGTCCACAGTTGATGCACGCGGGAGAATAAACTGCAGATCCGGAAATTTCTTCTTCAATCGAGAAGCCGACTCAAGCATATGAGGTAAAAGAAGGGAGATCTCTTTCTTTCTACTCCCGGGAAAAAGCCCGACTGTCCGGCAATCAGGGGAGAGCCTGAAATCTGATTGAGCTTGCTCCCTGCTCATAGTAGGGATTGCCATATCGATAAGTGGATGACCTACAAAAGAGACTGGAAGACCCTCTTTTTCAAATATGGGCACCTCAAAAGGAAAAATAACTGCTGCGTGATCAACCAGTTGTGCAATTTTTCGTGCTCTGCTGGCATGCCATGCCCAGACTTGAGGGGTAATGAAATAAAGAATCTTGACCCCGGCTTTTCTGGCTAGCGAGGCTATTCTCAAGTTGAAGCCTGGATAATCGATAAGTATCAGCAGGTCAGGTGGATTATCCCTGATTATCTTCTTCAATGTAGTATATGCCTTATAAATCAAACCAAAATGCGAGATGACCTCTACAAGTCCGACTACTGCCATTCCCTTGGAGTCGATAAGGGTGTCGACACCGGCAGTCCGCATAGCCGGGCCGCCGATACCGAAAAAGCGCACCGACGAGTCAAGCCGGTGCGCCTCTTCAACCAATCGTGCGCCGTACATGTCACCGGATGCCTCTCCGGCAACTATCATTATATTTTTACTCATTCGAGGTTCACTTATATTTTCGGGCTCAGTAATAATTGATTCTCTTTGATTTTTTCTTCAATAAGAATGGCGATCTCAAGGGCTCTCTTCCCATCCTCACCAGTCACGACTGGAGGGCTTTTTGTCCGTACTGAATTGATAAAGGCTTGAATTTCTGCAAGGATCTGATCCTTCTGGGGGACATCGACCTCGTTGATACTGACGGCAGGCACACCAGGAGCCGACTCACCTTCTCCCTTACGGTAGACTGCGGAAATCCTGTTCTGGAAATCCACTGATATATATGCATCCTTCTGGAATATCTGCATTCTTCTTTCGCTCTTCAGGCTGATACGGCTTGCCGTAATGTTCGCCGTCGCACCATTTACATACTCGATGCGGGCATTTGCGATATCCGGTTCGCTGCTGTACACAGAAGCACCGGAAGCAGATATTGATGAGATCTCCGAGTTGATTAAAGTGCTTATGATATCAATATCATGGACCATAAGGTCCAATATGACACTGACATCTGTACCGCGAGGCTTGTACGGAGCTACTCTGACTGCATCGATGAACCCGGGGCGGATTATTTCACTTCGAACAGCCTCAAGGGCAGGATTGAATCTCTCGAGGTGTCCAGCCTGAAGGATCAATCCCTTATTTTCAGCAACAGTAATCAGATCAGCAGCTTCTTTTACTGTTGTCGTTACAGGCTTTTCCAGAAGAATGTGTATACCGTTATCCAAAAAGAAAGCAGCAGTTTCATAATGCATTCTTGTGGGGACAACTATACTTACCAGATCAACCTTGCCGACAAGTTCCCTGTAGTCCGAAAATGCGTGAGCTCCGACAGCAGAGGCGACCTCTTCAGCACGAAGAGCATCTGAATCTGCAACCCCGACGAGTTCGACATCAGAAATAGAAGCATATTTTTCAGCATGGAATTTGCCGAGGTAGCCGACACCGATAACTGCTGCACGTATTCTGTTCATTTCTTGCAGATCCCTCTTTTCGTCCCCTCGATGAACTCAAGGAAATGATCGCGTTGTGAAGACTGTTTTACAAGGTTCCTTATCCTTACAACAGCATCTGGTAATTTCAGCCCGGAAAAGACGATGGTCTTGTACATTGTCTTTATATCCCTGATGATATCTTCACTGAAACCGTTCCTTTTCAAGCCTATAAGGTTGAGACCACGAAGCTTTGCTGCCCGGCGCTCTTCTGAAGTCGCAATAGTATAGGGAAGAATATCCTGGCCGATCATAGTACCACCGCCGATCATTGCGAACTCACCGATCCTCGTAAACTGGTGCACAGCACAGAGCCCGCCGAAAATCACATTGTTTTCAACAGTGACATGACCTGCAAGGGTTGCTGAGTTTGCCATAATCACATTGCTGCCGACTATGCAGTCATGGGCAATATGCGAGTAAGACATGAACATGTTGTTATTCCCGACGACAGTCTTTGCTGATCCGGACGGCGAACCGAGATGAATGGTTACAAACTCGCGGATAACATTATTATTGCCGATCTCAAGGGTTGTCGCTTCTCCCTTGTACTTGATATCCTGTGGCGGAGCACCTACTGAAGCTAGCTGTGAGATCCTGTTGTTTTCTCCAATAGTCGTCCAGCCATCTATGACTGCATTAGCCCCGATTACTGTCCCTTTGCCGATCTTCACATTCGCACCGATCACCGCATGAGGGCCAATTTCTACGCCTTCGTCAATCTGGGCACCGGGATAAATAACTGCAGTAGGATGTATCATAAAAACTCCTTTGTAGAACCTGTAATAATCTACTCTATTTCTCTGACTTAGCGTAGGCAACGATTATTGACTGCTCTTTTCCAGCAGCGCTATGCGAGCCTCGAACTCTTTGATCATTTTACGCATCTCCGGCAGCTTCGAATATACTGCCATAGATTTCAACCAATCCTTGTGAGGTACTGCAGGGAGACCGCTGAAGACGCCGGGCTGATCCATATTATGCATGACTCCGCTTCTGCCGCCGATCATTATATTGTCGCCAATCCTTATATGCCCGGAAACAGCAGCCTGGCCCCCTACAGTTACGTTATTGCCCAGTGATGAGCTGCCGGCAATACCTGTCTGTGCAGCAATAGCTGTATCCTCACCGATGCTGCAGTTATGTGCAATCTGAACAAGATTGTCGAGCTTCACACCTCTGCGAATAAGCGTAACATCGAGTGCGGCTCTATCAATAGTCGTATTAGCACCGATTTCAACATCATCTTCGATTACGACTATTCCGATCTGAGGAATTTTGAAATATCTCCTGCCATCAGGAACAAACCCGAATCCGTCACTGCCGATGACCGCACCGCTATGAACAATCACCCGGTTTCCCAAGCGGCAGCCCTCTCTTATGCTGACATTCGAGTGAAGGGTTACGTCTTCACCGATTGAGACCTCGTTGTAGATGACAACATTCGGGTGTATGACTGTACGGTCACCAATCACGACGCCTTCACCGATATAGGCACCGGGATACACAGATACATCAGTTCCCAGACGAGCATCCTTGCTGACAAAAGCACCTTCCATAACCCCTGTGGAGGGTTTAGGTCGAAGTGTGAAATATGTCAGGATTTTCGCAAAAGCAAGATACGTATTACGAGTCTCGACAACATTCTTGCCAAACCCATTCGCTCCGGGAGGAAGTATGATTGCTGTGGCTTTTGTAGTAGCAACTTTTTCAGAGTACTTTGGATTTGAGAGGAATGTAATCTGTCCCGCAACGGCATCATCAAGGGAGCCGATGCCACTCATCAGTAAATCCGGATTTCCGATTACACGCCCGCCAACAAGTTCTGCAATCTGTCCAAGAGAAAGCTGCATGAGCTCTGAACTCCCTATTTCTTGAAAGTTTTTCTGGAAACATTAAACTGCTTAAGGAGTTCGTCAGTCAGATCTACCCTGTCATCCATAAAAATCATGCTTTCATTTTTGACGAAGATAAAGGTGTACGCGTTCTTTCTGCCATACTCCTGAACGACCCGGACGATCTCTTCCACTATCCGGTTTGTATACTCATCATTTTTGGCCTGTAAATCATCCTGAGCGTCTTTCAGAAAGCGCTGATACTCTTTCAACTTCTGCTGATAATCTTTCTCTTTTGCACCTCGCGCAACCTCGGAAAGAAGAACGCTCTGTTTCTCAAGTTCACCTTTCAGTTTCTTGAGATCATCTTCCTTGATATTTTTTTCTGCTTCATATTTGGCAGCCTTCAAAGCAAGCTGCACTTTTGCATCTTTGCCGGCATCAGACAGAAGCAGTATTTTCTGCATATCAACTGTCCCGAATTTTGATTCAGATGCGAATGCAGGAAGCGAGAACGTGGTTATCAGAACGATGAGAAGATAGAAAGTTTTCTTATTCATAGTATTACCTCCGGAGTAGTATTAAAAAAAGTTTCCGATTGAAAATTCGATCCTTCCGCTTTTATCAATTCCAGGACGAGGATTGAGCGGAATTCCATATTCAAGCCTCAAAGGGCCTATAGGTGAGAACCATCGGATGCCAAAACCATAACTGTTCAGAAAACCTGAAAAAACGTTTTCAAACCCGTTCGCAGAGTTACCGCTGTCAAAAAAGACAACCCCTTTAAGCCCGGCATCCTTGAGCAACGGGAATGTGTATTCCAGATTGAATATCACTTCACTGTCACCGCCAAAATATGCACGCTGTTCTCCGGTTTTAACTCCGGTAAGCGAATCATATTGCGGCATGATTATATAAGGAGATACTGTTCTTCCTGAATAACCCCGTAGAGTTGAAATACCTCCGAGATAAAACTTCTCATCTATCGGAACAGGCGCTCCCATCGCCATGATCTGCCCGAAAGTCCCGTGAACCATAAAAACCGAACCAAATATCACCGGAAAAAACTGTGATGTCTGACCAATATACCTCAGGAAACGGTTCGTTCCTCCAAGACCTGCAAATTCGACAGAGAAGCTGTTAGTCATACCGGTAGTAGGGTCCAGTCGATAGTCTGTTGTATTTCTTGATAAAGTGGCAGTAACAGAGCTTGTTGTCGAGTCACTCGCTGTAACCAGATCCGGATAAAGCCTGCGCGTCTCCTGAAGGGCAAAAGACTCTTTAAGGATGTTTATCTTTTCAAATCTGTAGAGAAGAAAAGTGCTCAGACTGTCATTGAACTGATAACCGCCTTTAATGTCCGCACCGGTTGATCTCTTTGTGTAATCTACATACTGACGTTCAGTCCTGAATATATCACCACCCAGCGACCATTTTGTATCAAGAAAATAAGGATCAGTCAGACCGACACTATACGTACTCGACTTGGCGCCGACAGAAGCAGAAGCGTTTGCCTTGAGGCCGTAACCGAATAGATTCGCCTGCTGGACCGAACCCTGCCCGACAAAACCGTCAAGAGAACTGTAACCGCCACCTATACTGAAAGTGCCGGTAGGCTTCTCCTTCACATTCACATCAAGGTTGAGTTTATTGTCCCCTTTGCCCTTTGAGGTAGCAATTGTTGCCTCTTCAAAGAAGCCCAGGTTCATGAGGTTTTGCTTGCTTTTCTTCAGACTGGTAGCGCTGTACATCTCCCCTTCGGCTATTCTTATTTCACGCCGTAAAACCTTGTCGCGGGTTTTAGAGTTACCAGTCACATTTATTCTTTCAATATAAACTTTTTCTCCTTTTTCAAAATTAAACGTTATGTCGATAGACTTTTTTGAGCTGTCAACAGTCGTTATCGGATTCACATTTGCGAAAGCAAAGCCTTTATCAGCATAAACATCGGTAAGGTCGAAAACTTCCTGGCGTAATGCAGCCCTGCTGAATACAACACCGCTAATCATCTTCAAACGTTTGTAAAGATCTTCTTTACTTTCCAGCAAGTCTCCCTTGAAATCGATCTGACCGGTGGTGAACTTGTCACCTTCTGTCATCGACACCAGAACAAAGAGTGCCTTTTTGTCAGGAGTAATATCGACTTTCGGCTCTGCAATCTTGAAATTGATATAACCGTTATTCATATACAGCTCGGAAATGAGCAGCATATCGTTTTTGAACATCTCTTCCTTGTATACACCTGCACCGGTAATCCAGGCAAGCCACCAATCGCGCTTTGTCTCGATAGTGCCCCTCAGCTTGGAATCGTTAAACTCCTTATTCCCTTCGAATTTTATATCCCGGATGAGAACCTTGTTCTCCGCGGTTATTTTAAGAGTGAGTTTAAGCTCTTCCGCTGATATCTGCTCTTGAAGCGGCTCAATCTCTACAAGTGGATACCCTTCATCGACATACAGTTTTTTGATTTTTTTAATGCTTTTTACTAGCTCTTTTGCAGAAAAGATGGAATTAGGTTTAATATCCAGGTTTTCCTTGAGTTTGTCAGTAGTCAGAACAGTGTTGCCTTGAAAAATGATCTCACGTACAACCGGCTTTTCAGTGACTTTGTACGTGATGGAAACACCTTTGTCCGTGATGTTCTTCTCTGCCTTTACATCGGTGAAAAAACCGAGGCTGTAGATTGATTTAATGTCCTCATCAATCTTCTCCTCAAAATAATTGTCGCCGGCTTTGAGCTTGAAAGCATTGCTTATTGCCGGAGTCTCTATCCGTCTATTCCCGACAACCAAAACATCGACAACCTTGATCTGGTCAGCAAATGATTGCGTCGACAGTAGCAAGCTCAGAAGCAAAAAGATAATTATCCTATATGATATGCCCAATTCCACAGGTCCTTTAGCCAAGTATTTTCCCATCGACAAGACGGATTTGACGCATCGTTCTAGCGGCAAGTCTCTCGTTGTGCGTTACGACAAGAATTGACAGCCCTCTTCGTTCATGCAGGTCTTCAAAAAGCTGATGAATGCTTTCACTGGTTTTCATATCAAGATTCCCGGTCGGTTCATCTGCCAGAAGGAGCTCCGGCTGCATCACCAGAGCTCTGGCCACTGCTACACGCTGTTGTTCACCGCCTGAAAGCTCACCCGGCTTATGGGTGACCCTGTGAGCAAGGCCGACCTCATCAAGAATAGACAAAGCCGATTCAACAGCACTTTTTCTCGATGCGCCGCTTATCAACATAGGCATCATAACGTTCTCCAAAGCGGTAAACTCCGGCAGAAGATGATGAAACTGAAATACGAATCCTATGGAGGCATTGCGAAAAGTTGCAAGATCTCTCTCACTTTTCAGGAAAATATCATCTCCGGAATAGCAGACAGATCCGGAAGTAGGTCTGTCAAGAACACCGATGACATGCATCAGGGTACTCTTCCCTGCTCCTGAAGCACCGAGCAGAGCGATAGTCTCGCCATGGCCGATCGACATGGAGACACCCTTCAGAACTTCCACCCGCCGGTCTCCACTGCCATAAGACTTGAAGAGATCAGTAACCTCAAGCAGCTGCTTACTCATATCTTAAAGCCTCTGAAGGAAGAAGCCTCGATGCCTGCCATGAGGGGTAGAGTGTAGCTATAAAAGAGATAAACAGGGCGGTAATCGAAATGATCAGGACATCTCCAGTCACCACGTGAGAAGGAAACCTGTCAAGGTAGTAGACATCTCTGCTGAAAAGCTCGAACCCGGTAAGACGTTGGACAGCCTGGACAATTGACTCAAGATTCTTGGCAATGAGCAGCCCTGAGAAAACCCCGAAAAAAGTGCCAGTTGTCCCGATTATCAGCCCTTCAAGGATAAACACCTTCATAATGCTCGCGCCGGTCGCTCCCATAGACTTGAGAATTGCGATATCTCTCGTCTTTTCCATCACCAGCATAAAAAGGGTAGAAGCAATGCCGAACGCGGCTACCAGGACAATCAGGGTAAGAATGATAAACATGACGACTTTTTCGGTCTTGAGAGCAAAGAGAATGTTCTTGTTCATCTGCATCCAGTCACGGGCATGAAAGGAGAGCCCAAGATCACTGTTGATCTGCCTGGCGAGTTCAGTCGTAGCAAACACATCTGCAACTTTAAGCTGAATGCCGGTAACAGCATCGCCCATACCCAGGAAGCTTTGAGCATCCTTGAGCCAAACATAAGCAAGAGTCGAATCATACTCGAACATCCCGGTATTGAATATTCCGACGACACGATACCCTTTCATCTTCGGCACCATCCCCAGTGGAGTAATATTACCCATGGGAGATACCACATTGACTTTATCACCGACAAAAAGGTTCAGATTCCGGGCAAGCTCTTTCCCGATAACCAGACCGGGAAGCGTGGGAATGGAATCCTTGCTGAGGACAATACTGCCGGATTCAGGGATAAGTGACGAAAGTTTGCCGGAGACCATAGACTTGTGAAGATTCGTCACTTTGGAATCAGAGTCAGGGTCTATCCCTCTCAGTACAACGCCTGATACATTCTTTCCGGATGCAAGCATCACCTGGTTATAAATAAAGGGAGTGGTAGCGAGGACTCCTTTATACTTTTCAAGTTTTTCCCTTAAGGAAGTATAATCTTCAATTGGTCCGCCGGTTTTCAGAACGACAATATGGGCATTCGTGCCGAGAATCTTCTCTTTCAGATCAAGTTCAAACCCGGTCATTACTGCGAGGACGATTATCAGGGCCATTACGCCAAGAGCAACACCGGCAGTCGATATCAAGGTGATTATTGAAATAAAAGCGGATTTACGCTTTGCCTTCAGGTATCTGAGACTTATAAAAAGTTCGTAAGGCATTATTTCTCTTTACGCAGCTGTGGGAAGAGTATCACATCACGTATCGACGGTGAATCAGTCAGAAGCATTACCAACCGGTCGATTCCTATCCCTTCACCTGCTGTAGGAGGAAGACCGTACTCAAGAGCCCGGATGTAATCCTCATCCATATAGTGTGCTTCTTCGTCTCCACCCTTTTTAGCCTCGACCTGTGAAAGAAACCGCTCTTTCTGGTCCACCGGATCGTTTAATTCGGAAAATGCGTTCGCCATCTCTCTACCGGCACAGAAAAACTCGAATCGATCAACATAATCAGGATCATTGTCACTCTTACGCGAAAGAGGTGAGACTTCAGTCGGATAATCGGTGATAAAGGTCGGTTGAATCAGTTTCAACTCGGCCACTTCTTCGAAAATTTCGATAATAAGCTTTCCATAACCGATATTCTCAGGAAGATCGAGCCCGATTTTTTTTGCGTAAGCATATGCAAGTTCACGGTCATTGACCGTCTTTGAATCTACTCCACCGTACTCGATGATAGCTTCTTTTACCGAGAGCCTTTTCCACGGCCTCTGGAAACTTATAGCCATGCCCTGATAGGTGAAATCAAGGGTGCCAAGAAGATCCGATGCGACATGACAAAGAAGTTCCTCAGTAAAATCCATCAGATCTGAAAAGGTAGCGTAAGCCTGGTAAAACTCCATCATTGTAAATTCAGGATTGTGCCGTATTGAAATTCCTTCATTCCTGAAGTTACGGTTGATCTCGAACACCCTTTCGAAGCCTCCGACAACAAGCCTCTTCAGATAAAGTTCGGGAGCTATCCTCAGGTAGAGCTCCATATCCAGCGCATTGTGATGAGTTATGAACGGTCGGGCAGTCGCCCCTCCCGGAATCTGCTGCATCATCGGTGTCTCTACTTCAAGAAAATCCCTCTTGACCATGAAGTCACGAATGAGGCTTACAATCCGGGCCCGTTTGATGAATACCTCGCGAACCTCCGGATGCACAATAAGGTCGACATAGCGCTGACGGTATCTGGTTTCCACGTCGGTAAGACCATGAAATTTTTCAGGAAGCGGCAGGAGTGATTTTGTGAGAAGCCGAATTTTAGTGACATGAAGTGAAAGTTCCCCAGTCTTCGTCCTGAAAGGCCAGCCTTCAGCTCCGGCAATATCCCCGATATCGAAATTCTCAAAGACCTCGAAAGCCTCTTCACCGATCACATCCTTGCGAACGTAGAGCTGAATCCTTCCTTTGCGGTCCTGCAGCTGGATGAACGCAGCCTTGCCGAATGAGCGACGGGCCAACATCCTCCCGGCAACATGAAAAGTAGCACTGTTCTCGGCTATTTCCTGGATCTCTCCGTAGCTGTTGATTATGTCGGCAGAGGTGTGCTCCTGCCTGAAATCATTCGGATACGGGTTAATCCCTGCGCCCCATAATGCGTCAACCTTTCGACGCCTTTGCATAAGCAACTCGCTAAGCTCTTCCACTCACTCTCCCGACAAAAAACTGATTATAATGTAATCTGACAAAATAAACTTAAATCGGCATCTTAGTCAAGCATTGAAAGGATGGCGTCCCCCCCACAAATAGCTGCTGCAGCAGTTGCCGGAAGCAATTTCAATACCCGGACATTTTGACCGGAAGATACGTAATCACTGTTGTACCGATCCCAAGCTGACCGTAAGAGTTATCACCCCAGACATACCAGGCCCCGCCTTTCATCGCCATCGACGAAGAGCCGAACGCGCGAATATCTGTTGCACCGGTAAACTGCACCCCGTCTAAAAGCACTGGGACTGCTTTAAGGCTATCGTTCCTCTCATTGTTCCCCAGCTGGCCAAAAAAATTGTAGCCCCAAGCCCAGACATTGCCGACACTATCCCTTGCCAGGACATGCTGAATTCCAGCAGCAACCTGGACCATACCAGTTAACGGAACCCCGGGAGATTTCATTACCTGCACCGGAGTAAAACTCGAGGCCGTAGAGATGTTTCCAAGCTGCCCGTTATTATTGTCTCCCCAGGACCAAACGGTTCCATCTTTGCCGACTGCGAGATTAAATCCTCCGCCTGCGGCAACTGCCTTGACCCCTGAAGATGGAAGGCCTGATACCACATGAGGCTCACCCATTGCTCCTGTAGTAGTGGGATCGATTCCGATCTGTCCGCTGCTGTTCAAGCCCCAGGCGTATACTTTACCTTCGGCTCGGGCAAGCGAATGATGACCGTTTGCAGCAATAGAGCTGATATTGGAAAAAGGCGAACTGGTAGTGCCTGAAAAAACCAGAACCGGATTCATGCTGTAGCCTGATGGAGAGAATTGTGCCCCAACTCCCAGCTGGCCCATATCATTTTTCCCCCAGGCCCAGAGCTTGTTATCATTTGTAAGTGCAAGCGTATGAAATCCCCCGGCAGCTACAGACTTCACACCGGTAAGGTTGCCGCTTTTAACTGGAGTGCTGCTGTATATGATCGTGCCATTACCCAACTGGCCGAAACCGTTGTATCCCCATGACCTGACCGTACTGTTGTTAATAAAAGCCACTGAATGAACACCGCCCTGGGCAATTTCCTTGAAAGAAAACCCTCTGTTCAATATACCGGGAACAGAGCGGTTTCCCAATTCGCCGCTACCAAGCTGACCAAAAGCATTATACCCGGTAGAGAGAGTAGTACTGTTCCTGAATACGAGGTTATGCGCATAAAAGATCGTTGCCGAGTTCGGGACAGTTGTCGCAGTGGATGAAGAGCTGCTGCCGCATGAAGAGATTGTCAATGTAAAGGCAAGTACAGCAGCAGTGTATAATGATAAATTTAAAAAGTTGCGCATCTGATGCTCCAATATTAGATTAGATAATCGATTTGACACCACTGTTAACGGTTAAGGCATCTGAACTCCAGACTCTTACCTGCTTCAAGTCCGGGGAACTTTCCTGTTCCCAGATATTCACCATTCCGGTAACAGGATACATCACCTGCCGGAAAGCTGTTTTTTGATTCAGAGACAATCAGAACTGTCGGGAAAAGTGACGTGTCCCCTGGTAATCTGGATAATTTAAGCGCTTCGAGCCTTACTGCTCCACTCTCTGCAGCAAACCTGAATCCTGGTGATGAGGGGGGTGTAGCAAGTGAGGCCAGCTCAAGCGAGACCTTCTCCCCTTTTGATTTTAGAAACTCTCCCGGGATGAGGTTTAATCTGAAGGTATCCGGGGTATCGACTCTCAATTCGTACGATGGCGTCCAGTTGCGATCGGTCTGGTTCCAGGAAGCAATCACAGTTCCGTTCACTGGAGTTACCCATAGTTTCACATTATTCCCGGCAGAACGGTTATCACGTGCAAGGTTCGATCGTTTTTCTTCAAGCAGTTTCAGCTCTTTCTCAGCTTTCCTTTTTGCAGTATAGACAGCTTCAAGTTGAGCTATCGCATAATCAGTCCCTTGACGTATCCCTGCTATCGGCTCAGGGTTACTCTTGGTCTTGCGCGGAGCCTTACCACTCTGTGATTTTGCAGCTGACTTGAAGATCTCCTCCCTTACAGACAGCGCCTTGATCCGGTCATGCAAAAGGTCCTGTCGCTCAAGAATCGATGACAACTCCTGATCGCGACTTTTTGAAGGTTGACGCGGTGTTACAACCACACGGTTAATGGTTGTACCCGGTCTCGGCTTTATCTTGAGTGAATCCGTAAGAGCTGAAGGAGGAAGAATTATTTCAATGAGCCCTTTCCGGGCACTTTCATTATGTTCGACAGCAGCTCCGTCAAGAAAAAGTGTCACTGTAGGGCCTGCAAGGGAGACAGAAGCGTGGAGAAGCAGTGCGAAAAAAGATGCTGTAATACAGAAAATTGTGAAAAATGGTTTCATTCGGCTACCTGACATCAAGGAGGATTACTTCAAAAACAAGGGTCGCATTCGGAGGGATGACTCCTCCGGCTCCTGTTGCTCCGTAACCAAGCTCAGAAGGTATGATAAGCTTGCGTTTTCCACCTATTTTCATAGTCATGACACCTTCGTCCCAGCCCGGGATGACCTGACCTGCTCCTATTTCAAATACAAACGGCTCATTTTTGTCCAGAGAGCTGTCAAACTTCTTACCGTCAGTCAACCAACCGGTGTAATGAACTGTGACTTTCTTCCCCTTGGAAGGAGAGGCACCACTTCCAGGGATCAGATCCTCATACTGGAGGCCTGTGCCGGTTTTGATCAATTTGCCCTCACCCGCTTTCACCTCCGGCTTGTCAGCTTTTGGTGAAAAATCAGTCTGCGTACAGGCAGTTACAGTGAAAAAAGCAACGGCCAGCAAAAAAATAACCGTTCTCTGAAATACTCGCATAGGAGATCTCCCTGAAGAAGTGAATTTCAATGCAGCAGATGCAGAAACAGGCCGGATCTCAGTTTAGGCTCAAACCAGGTTGATTTCGGAGGCATGATCTTGTCTGCATCAGCTAATGACATGAGCTCCTCAATTGTCGTATGGAAAAGTGAAAAAGCGACTTCAAACTCTTCGCTGTCCACAAGCTTTTCCAACTCTGCAACCCCTCGAATCCCGCCGACAAAATGAATTCTGTGATCAGTCCTCGGATTACGTATTCCAAGAACCGGGCTCAGCAGATTATTCTGGAGGATAGAGACATCCAGGCGGCTTACAGGATCGTCAACATCAAATGAATCCTCTTTTGCTGTGAGCTCATACCATAAGCCTGAGAGATACATGCCGAACGTATGACGTTGGAGGTTTTCCTGACGCTCGGTCAGAGGTGTAATTTCAAAACTGCGGGCAACCTGAGCCATGAACTCGGCAAGAGTATGACCGTTTAGATCCTTTACAGCACGGTTATACGGCATAATATTAAGTTCGCAGTCAGGGAATATGACTGTAAGAAACGAATTATACTCTTCCGTCCCGTTATGGGCGCTGTTCGAACTTTTGCGAATATCTCTTACACGGCTTGCAGCAGCGCTTCTGTGATGCCCGTCAGCCACATACAGGCAAGGGATTGAAGCAAACTGCTCCGTCAGCATTCCAATTACATTTTTGTCAGTTACAACCCATAAGGTATGTGAGACGCCATCGTCAGTGGTAAAATTGTACTCTGGAGAAGCTGATGTGATCCCTTTGATGAGATCATCTATCTCTTGATTGTGACGGAACGTATAGAATACCGGCTCGTCGTTCGCATCCAGATAGTCGATATGCCTGACCCGGTCCTCTTCCTTGTCCGCTCTGGTCAGTTCATGTTTTTTTATCACTCCGCTCTGATAGTCATCCACATCCGAGCAGGCAACGAGTCCTGTCTGGGTGACGCCTCCCATGACCTGCCGGTAGACATAATAACACTCTGCCTGATCCTGAAGCAGCACCCCATCAGATATAAAGCCGGCAAGATTTTCACGCCCCTTGAGATAGACAGGCTCAGAGTGAACATCGATCTCATCATCCATATCTATCTCAGGCCTTGAGATCCGGAGAAAGCTGAAAGGGTTGCCTGAAGCCATTAATCGCGCTTCTTCAGTATTCATTACATCATACGGAAGAGCAGCAACTTTGTCTGCCAGGGTAACCGGTGGGCGAAGAGCCCTGAAAGGTTTAATTTTTGCCATCATCTCACCTCAAAAGTGTTGAGTAGTTGTGTCGTTACGCGGATCAGTTCCAATCTCGACTGCTGGTCGACTCAACCACTCGACTACTCGACAGTTTTTCAAAAATATCTCTTTGCCCCGACAAACCTTCCGGAAAAATAGTTGTCTTCAATAGCAGAAGCCTTAATTTCATCACCACGCCTTGGCGCATGAACAAACCGGCCATTCCCTACGTAGATTCCGACGTGATTGATCTTGTCTGATGAACTGCCGAAAAAGACCAGATCCCCGTCCTTCAGATCTTCCCGGGCAACCATTTCTCCTGTCCTGAACTGTTCAGCCGATGTCCTGGGAATGCTGATACCGCAAAGATTGTATACTGCTCTCACGAAACCGCTACAGTCCATCCCTTCCACGACATTATCGCCCCCCCAACGGTACGGGATGCCGATGAAACGCTCGGCAGTCCTGGCAGCGACTCCACCCATATCACTTGAAGAAGTACTCTTTCTCTGGATTGCAGAAGTGGTAGAGACGACAGGCTTTTGCGACAGGTCAATCTTCTGCGGTTTGCTGAAAACAGCGTCAGGTGAAGCAATAAAATAGCTTCCGATCATCTTTTCCGCAATCAGTTTCTCAGCACCTTTTTTTGCTGCGTCACGCCCGCGATAATCACCGAAACGGACCACATACACACCGTTGTCCTTACGGAAATAAAACGCTTCGATACCTTTTGACTGAAGCTTTGTGGTTAGTCGTTCCGCGTTCTTCACATCAGAGAAGGCGCCGACCTGGATTGAATAGCCAAGACGGCTGATGCCGCTCTGTTGCTTAAGATTTGCAGCACATCCCAGACTCGATGAAATAATATTCAGAAGCAGTAATAGAATCAGATATGCCGGCATCCGAAGTTTCTCACTCATCTGGGTCAGACCTCCTGGTCCCCATCAAAAATGCGACGATAAACTCCTCCAACTCTCCGTCAAGCACGGCATCAGGGTTACCGGTCTCAACCCCGGTGCGAAGGTCCTTGACCATTTTGTATGGATGAAGGACATAGGAACGGATCTGACTCCCCCACCCGATCTCCTTCTTGTCAGCCGAAAGCTCGGCAGCCTTTGCCTCCCGTTCTTTCAGTTCGCGTTCATATAGCTTCGAGCGGAGCACCTTCATCGCAGAAGCCTTGTTCATATGCTGACTGCGCTCGCTCTGGCAGGCAACAACGATGCCAGTAGGGATATGGGTGATCCTGACGGCAGAATCGGTCGTATTGACATGCTGCCCACCTGCCCCGCTGGACCTGAAGGTGTCAACACGAAGATCGGATTCAATGATTTTCACATCGATATCATCGGTAATCTCGGGAAAAGCAAATACTGAAGCGAATGAAGTGTGACGGCGGGCATTACTGTCAAACGGGGATATTCGTACAAGACGATGGATACCTGCCTCAGCCTTCAAGTAACCATAAGCATATTCGCCTGTTACAGAAAAGGTACAACTCTTCATGCCCGCCTCATCACCAGGCTGGTACTCGGTAATCTCGGTACGCCACCCTTTCCGTTCGCAGTAGCGCAGATACATCCTCAGGAGCATCTCTGCCCAGTCCTGTGACTCGGTTCCACCGGCACCGGAATTTATGGAAAAATAGCATGAGCTACGGTCATGAGGACCTGAAAGCATCCTCTGGAACTCTGCAGCAACCAGCCCTTTTTCAAGCCTTTCGTTCAGAGCGTGGACTTCCTGAAGCGTAGCATCATCTTCTACTTCGCCACCCAACTCTATCAGAACACGGATATCTTCTGTCTGGCGCTCAAAACTGTCCCAACTCTCCAGAATCTTCTCAATGACAGTCCTTTCGCGAAGGATAATCTGCGCGGACTCATTGTCATCCCAGAAGCCGGGTGCAGCAATGCGGGACTCAATCTCCTGGATATCCTCCCGCTTGCGATCTATGTCAAAGAGACCCCCGAAGCTTGGAAATCCGCTCTGAGAGCTCTTCTACTTTTGCTACCTCTTCCCTGAACATGTAATCCTTTCACTCATCTTTGAATAATTGCCGTTAAAATTAATAACACCTATCATCCTTTGCGGCAACAGAAAAACAGGTAAATACTTAAGCGCAACTGCCGGGTTGATTTCTTGAAATGAGCTGATCGAGAAGGTCTGCCAGATATTCTTCAGAGAGTTGCACTACAGTGATGACTCCCTTCTCCTTTTGAAGAATATGACACAGATGACCGACAGAGAGGCTAGAGTACACCCGAAAGCAAAAATGTCCCCGAACTTTGTATAAAAGGTCAGTTCAGAACCCATTCGGACCGACCCGGTAAGAAGTGCTTCACGGAAAAGCCGTGTCATCCCGAATATATGCCCCCTGCTGTCAATAAAGGCTGTAATCCCGGTATTGGCAGACCGTATAAGCGGGACCCTGTTTTCGACTGCTCGAAAAACAGTCATCGAAAGATGCTGATATGGGGCGGATGAATCCCCGAACCACGCATCATTGGTGATGTTTACCAGCAGTCCTGCGCCATTGCGCACATACTCTCTGGAAATCTCCGGGAAAATCCCTTCAAAACAGATCAGTAGTCCGATCTTTCCAAAAGACGCGGTTAGCGGTGCAACACTCTTTCCCGGAGAAAAGTCGCCGATACCCTCCACCATCTTCTTGACAAAAGGGAGCAGCTTCCCCAAGGGGACATACTCCCCGAACGGGACAAGATGAATCTTGTCTGATCTGCCAACCGTGGTCCCGTCGGAAGAGATCAAAAAGGCGCTGTTAAGCAGTCTTTCAGTTCCATCTTCGTAGTCAAGAGCCGGACTGCTTACAATAAGATATGAGTTCAGCTCACGTGCCAACAAGCTTACCCTTTTCGAGTATTCCTTCTCCTTCTGAAAAAAGAACGGCAGTGAACTCTCCGGCCAGACAACAAGATCCGTCCAGGTTCCGGCAGCCTTACGGGAGAGTCTCTCATAAATTGCTACGGTCTTTTCCTGAAAGGATGGATCCCATTTTACATCCTGCGGTATGTTTCCCTGAGCAAGTGCCACCTTGATCTCTTTACCTGAATCTGCACTGTTCAGCTTGACGAAACCGTAAGCGAGAGAAAGAGTGAGCAGAGAGGCCGCGACTATAGTTGTCTTGAGAGGATAGTACGCTCGCCCTGAGCCGGTAACCCAGCGCCACAACTCATACACAAGAACGTTCAGAAACAGGACCAGAAAACTGATACCAAAAACTCCGGTGATATCGGCAAGCTGGATCAAGGAGAGGGTCCTGTACTGTGTGTAGCCAAGCAATGCCCAGGGGAATCCTGTCATTAGATAGGATCTTAAGTACTCGAAAGCAACCCAGAATACAGGCAACGAGACCGGCATGGAAATCCCGGCATTCAGAGCAAGTGAGGAGAGTGAAAAGCTCAGGGCAAGGAAAAGAGCCAGATATGCTGCCATGAGTAGAGACAGGGAGATGCTTACAAGAAGAGGGAGTTTCCCGTATGACGTCATAACTATATTCAGCCAGTAGAAAACAGCTGCATAGGCAATAAACCCGGAAATAAATCCGAGCTTGAAGGTCTCTCGGGGTGTCTTGCCGTACACTGCGATAAGGAGGGGTACAAAAGCAATCCAGGCAAGGATGGAAAAAGCCGGACTCGGATATGAAAGAGCCAGCATGGCTCCGGAAATAGCAGCAAGGATGGCAGGTCTTATCCGGCTGAGGAATATGAGGCTTAAATGCATTAATCAATCACCGCTTCCGGAAAATCCTCACCTTTGCGCTCGGCAGATATCTTTCCAATCCGCCTTTCACCGGCAGAGAGCACCGTGAGAAGTATGCCGTTTACCAGGACCGTATCTCCAATCCTTGGGATATGACCGAGTAAATAGAATATGAGCCCGCCGACAGTATCGAATTTCTCGCGTTCAACCACGATATTGAAGAACTCTTCAAACTCCTCAATTGGAAGCATTGCATCAACGAGAGCACTTCCGCCCGGTTCCGGCTGGAGAAGTTCCGCTTCTACATCATACTCATCCTGAATATCACCAACTATCTGCTCCAGAAGATCCTCAATTGTAATCAGCCCGGAAGTGCCGCCATATTCATCAATCACGATTGCAATATGCACGCGCCTTTTCTTGAACTCCTCAAGCAGCTCTTCCAGATTCTTTGTCTCAGGAATATAAAACGGCAACCGGGATATTTTTCGAAGATCCAGTTCAGGAGAATCTTCTCCCCAGAACCTGAGCAGGTCTTTTGCATAAAGGAGACCTGTTATATTATCAACAGTCCCCTCAAATACCGGTATTCTTGAGTGGCCACAGCTGTTTATGGTCGCGAGAAGATCTTCGACTGACGCATCCGCAGAGACACAGACCATATCGGTACGGGGCACCATCACCTCTCTTACAACCGTCTCCCCAAGAGTGAAGATCGCTCGGATCATCCCGCTCTCTTCCTCGTTGATCAGACCTTCTTCTTCACTGGCCTCGACCAACTCATGAAGTTCCTCCTCGGTAACCCGTTTGCGACCGTTGAAAAGCCTGGATATCTTTGAAAGGATCCCAGGCCTTTTTAATATTGAGTCGTTATCCACGGAAAACTCTCCCTCATGCAAAAAATTAATTGAAATATTTTAAGAACTGCGTAACCAGAAGGGTAAGAGATGTACCGGTTACTGCTCCGAGTACAATCTCACGCTGTGAATGGATCTTCATAAGCAGACGCGAGTGACTGACCATAACAGCTAAACCGATTGTTAATAATGAAGTAAGAGGGTCCTGCGTGCTCAGTGTGACAAGCGTTGCGATAGAGAATGCCACGGCTGCATGACCACTGATGAAACCACCGTGAAGGTACGATCCCCTTCCTGAGAGAGCCTTTAATATTACCGCGACAATTATCACCGCAAGCAGAGAGACAAGCGCGGCCATTTCAGTCGGAGAACCGATCATGGCAAGAAACTCCTTATACTTTGGGAATAAATAGTGGGAGAGAATGAGATATCCGGTTACCAGAGCACCTGCTACTGAAAGAAGTACACTGCCGGCAGCGACATCCTTTGCAATCCTGGCCATTGGATGGAAATCTGTTGTAACCATGTCGACAACAACTTCGATTGCGGTGTTCATAAGCTCAGCAAAAAGAACGAATGAAATCGAGATCGCAAGAAGCATGAACTCAACAGGGGTAACTTTCAGGAACAGAGACCCGATCAGCACGGCAAGTGCTGTGAGGAAATGGTTCCTCATATGCTTCTGGGTGCCGGTAGCATAGAGCACTCCATCTATCGCACAATTCAGAGAGTCTATGAAGCGGGACGGTTTCATCGATTCTTCCGGTCCTTCAAGTTTAGACATGGTCTTCAGACTTCAGGAGCTTCATGAGCTCTGTTTCTCTTGCCTCCATCCGTTGTGCCTCTTTTTCCCCGGAGCGCTCATGATCATAACCAGTCAGATGAAGTATGCCATGAAGCATTAAAAAGACGACTCTCTCGTAAAAAGTGATCCCGCCCTCTTCCGCCTCACGAGCTGCGGTATCTGCCGATATCACAACATCTCCGAGCATGTAAGGATTCAGATGAGAGAACTCCCCCTCCTGCATTGAGAATGAGATGACATTTGTCGGGCGGTCTTTCTGAAGATACTCACGATTCAGTACCCGGATCGACCGGTCACCGACAATCGAAATTGAGAGTTCGCTAGAAGTACATCCCAAGGCGCTTAAGATCCTCGTTGCTGCCCGCCTTAGTCTCTTCACCTCTAAGGTCTGCCGTCTTTGACGGTTCATTATCGCAATGTTCAACCTCTTTCCTCCCTCCCGATGCTTTCTCCTTGAATGCAGGCTGCGGATAATCGATCCGGTGATGATATATACCGGCAAGAATCTGATTGAAACTCCATGCAATCTGATGGAGGTTTTTAAGAGTCAGTTCACACTCGTCCAGCTGACCGTCAATAAATATGTTGTTTATGATCTTCTGAACCAGGCCCTGTATCCTGGCAGGAGATGCATCGGCAAGTGTTCTTGAGGCTGCTTCGACATTGTCGGCAAGAAGAACAAGACCAGCCTCTTTTGTCTGGGGTTTCGGCCCGTGGTAACGAAAATCATGTTCGCTGATTTCCTGACCGGGGAGAGCCTGTTCAAGGGCTTTATGATAAAAGTATTTTATCAGGCCTGTACCATGCGACTGCCTTATGATCTCGGTGATCGGATGCCCCAGTCTATGCTGCCTGGCAATTTCAGCCCCCTCTTTCACATGTGTGATAAGGATGAGAGCACTCATGCTGGGAGAGAGTTTGTCGTGGCGGTTTTCGCCTCCGGACTGGTTTTCTATGAAGTACTGCGCTTTGCTTATTTTACCGATATCATGATAATACGCTGCCACTCTGGCAAGGAGAGGATTTGCATTTATCGCCTCGGCAGCTGCTTCCACAAGATTCCCGACAACCACGCTATGATGGTAGGTCCCCGGAGCCTTGATCATAAGTTCACGCAGAATCGGAGAGTTCAGGTTTGTCAGTTCGATAAGTTTTATATCAGTTGTATACTGAAAAAGGTTTTCAAGTAGCGGGATAGCGCCGGAAGCAAGAACAGAAGATGCAATCCCGCCTGCAAAAGAGAAAACCAGCACATACACCGTCTGAATGGAAAATAAAGAGTGGCTGTAAAGTTGAAAGGAGAGCGCTATTGCCATATTTACAACACTGACTTTCAGACCGGCCGTGAAGATCGTACTCCTGCTGTCACAATGCCTTACGCCATGAGCGCCTATGATACTCCCGATCATCGAGTAGAAGACGATCGGAAGAGAACCATACAGCAGTCCGGCTAATGGGGCTGTAATAGCTGAATAGACAAGAGCTACTTCCGAATTGACAAAAATTCTCACCATTATTGCGGTAGCTGCAAAAGGAAAGATGAATAGATAGTCTGAAGTGTCAATTGAAGGAAATGCTCCTGAAAGTGATGGAGTAATCGAATATAGTGTCCTCAGGAGAAGAAAATGCCCGACTGTCAGAATTACAAGAAGAAGTATGTCTTTGTTTGAAGGTCTGAATTTTCGTATGTTCTTCAGTGCAAACCGATACGGGAAATACAGCAGTACCAGCACTATTCCCATCAGGCCTGCAGCGGTAATCAGATGACCAAGCCAGGAAGTTTCCGAGGCAATAGCGGTAAGCTTCATCTCCTGTTCGGGAGTTATCCGGTCGCCATCCCGTGCGATCATCTCACCACGTTTGATCTGGATAAGAGCAGAGCTTACTCCCTCCCTGGCCGAAGCCTTCAACTCTTCAGTTTTATCACGGTTAAAGTTCAGACTGGGCATGAGCATTCTTGACAAGACCGCTTTGACGGATGCTGATGCAGCTGCTGACGCAGAAGAGGAGAATCTCATGCTGAGCAACTGTCTTCTTGAATGATCGAGATCAACCGGATCTGAAGAGAAATTCTCCGAATGATGCGTGCCATCAGTAGTAAGGATCGAAATCCCGCTTAACTGATCTGAAAGAAAACCCGAGGTATTTGTTACGACCGGCGCCCTGTATAGCCTCTGGAGTGTGTGTTCGATATCATGGAGGAACTGGGTATCTGATTTGATCTTTGAAAATGCCAGAAATTCGGATGGAGTGACATCTACACCTAAAAACTCTGAAAACTCTTTGCGGACTGATTCTCTATTTGTTTCAAACCGTTTTGTATCAGTGTTTTCGAGTAAGGTGAATCCTTTTCGAAGGCGTGCATTGATATCATCGTGAAGGTTGACATTAAAGTCGTAGACAAGAGGGATTTTGGCAACTGCTTCAGACTGTTTCTCTCTCGTCAGTTTTTTGTCTTCAATCAGGTAGTCCCTGCTGGCACGTACGTCGGATACGGCTACTTCTCCAGTCCGGTAAACTCTGGACGGAGCGTCCTGCTCTGGAGTTATAGATAGAGTAAGGATTACCGTTGTCAGGAAGAGCAGGATAAAGCGGTCGCGCTTTTCTGTCTTTTGAGAAGTGAACTTCTGGACCAGACCATCCTGCATCTGGCGCCAGAGCAGAGGGAGTGCCCTTATGCCTTGAGTATCATTTTTACTGCCTGAAGAAGGCATTGATCATTCAACTCTGAACATCAAAATATATTTAAATCAAAGGAGAACTATAGTCTTATAAACGCAAATATGTCAACTAATCCCTATTCATTTATAACTGCTCAGGAATTGAATCTTCTTCCATTTTTGCCTTTCAGTTGCTATAAAGATTCAATAATAATTCAGTTCCGGCACTGCCGAAAAAGGTAGAAATCAAACCGGATCAAAGGGGCTAAAGATGAGTCAGATTACGGATATTTATGCTCGGGAGATTCTTGATTCCAGAGGAAACCCGACGCTTGAGGTAGAGGTTTTTACTGAATCAGGTGTTATGGGAAGAGCGGCTGTTCCTTCAGGAGCCTCGACCGGTGAGCGTGAAGCTCTTGAACTCAGGGATGGTGATAAGTCCAGATATCTAGGTAAAGGCGTTCGCAAAGCTGTCGATAATGTCAACGAGATAATTGCTGAAGAGATTATTGGCATGGAGATAACCGATCAGATCGGCATCGACCGTAAAATGCTCGAGCTCGACGGGACTGAATATAAAAGCAAACTCGGAGCAAACGCAATCCTGGGAGTTTCACTTGCAGTTGCAAAAGCAGCTGCAGAAGAAGTCGGCCTCCCCCTTTACCAGTACATCGGCGGATGCAACGCCAAGGAACTTCCTCTTCCGATGATGAACATAATCAACGGTGGAGCACATGCCGACAACAATGTCGATATCCAGGAGTTCATGATAATGCCGGTAGGGGCTCCATCCTTTGCCGAAGCGCTCAGAATGGGCGCAGAGATATTCCATGCACTGAAAGAGGTTCTGAAAGCCAAGGGATGCAATACTGCCGTTGGGGACGAAGGCGGATTCGCACCTAATCTCAAATCGAACGAAGAAGCTCTTGAAGTTATCATGGAGGCGATCGTAAAAGCCGGTTACAAACCAGGCGAAGAGGTCCTTCTGGCGCTCGACGTGGCCTCCTCCGAACTCTTCAAAGACGGGATTTACACTCTTGAAAACGAGAAAGAGTCTAAAAAGACACCTCTGCAGATGGTTGATTTCTACGAAAATCTGGTCAACAAATACCCGATCATCTCAATCGAAGACGGTATGGCTGAAAATGACTGGGATGGCTGGAAACTCCTCACCGACCGTCTCGGAAAACGGATTCAGATAGTCGGTGACGACCTGTTCGTAACCAACCCCAAAATACTCAAGGAAGGCATCCAGAAGGGCATCGCCAACTCTATCCTTATAAAGCTGAACCAGATCGGTACACTGACTGAAACTCTTGACGCGATCGAAATGGCTAAACGAGCCGGTTACACCTGTGTCATCTCCCACCGCTCCGGCGAGACAGAAGACACAACCCTTGCCGACCTTGCAGTGGCAGTGAATGCCGGCCAGATCAAAACCGGCTCACTCTGCCGCACAGACCGCGTCGCCAAATACAATCAGCTCCTCCGGATCGAGGATGAACTTGATGTGACAGCCATCTTCCGCGGCAAGGATGTGTTCTACAACATCAGGAAATAGATTCTTTCATCATAGAATCTAAAAAAGCCCGGCAGGTATCTGCCGGGCTTTTTTTATTCATTGAGGGATACTCAACATCAGCAGTTCTGGGCATCCACCACTGCAAGGGCTGCCATATTAACGATATCGTTCACATCATCCCCTCGCTGCAGGACATGGACAGGTTTATTCATCCCCATAAGGATCGGACCGATAGCTTCAGCCTCCCCAAGGTGATGCAGCAGCTTGTAACAGATATTGCCTGAGTTGAGATCAGGGAATATGAGTATGTTCGCAGCCTCTTTCAGCGATGCAAACGGAAAGCTTTTCTGCAGGATCTCGGTCACCACTGCGGTATCTGACTGCATCTCACCATCAACGATAAGCTCTGGAGCCCTTTTCTTGACGATTTCAACGGCTTTCTTGACTTTAGAAGTCAGTGGATGATTTACCGAGCCGAAGTTGGAGAATGAGAGCATCGCCACAGTAGGTTCGATATCGAGTATCGTCGCCTTTTCAGCAGCAAGGATCGCTGTCTCGGCAAGCTCTTCCGGAGTCGGATCAATACAGACAGTTGTGTCCGCCAGGAGGACGACCTTGTTTTTGAAGACCATCATATAGAGACCGTGAACACTTGAAAGCCCGTCTTTTTTGCCGATAACTTCCAGCGCAGGACGGATTGTCTCCGGATAATGAGTGTCAATCCCGGCAAGCAGAGTGTCTGCATCACCTTGTCGGACCATCATGCAGCCAAAATGAGTGCGGGACTTCCGGGTAATGACCCTTTTCGCTTCTGAAAGGGTAAGGCCTTTTCTCTGCCGGAGACGAAACAGCTCCTCAGCATACTCATCTGATTTTTCATAGGTAGCCGGGTCAATAATGGTTACTCCGTTAAGGTCTAAGCCAAGTTCAGCAATGACAGAACGGATTTTATCCTCATTACCGACAAGAATCGGTATCGCTATACCCTCCTCGATCAGGTTCTGGGCAGCTCGCAGTATCTTCTCGTTATCCCCTTCGGGAAAAACGATCCGCTTGGGATCCGACTTTGCCTTATTGATGATGTGACGGGTGATCTCCTTCGATTTCCCCTGAGTAGACTCAAGAAGTTCGATATACTTGGCCATATCTTCGATCGGCTGACGGGCAACACCGCTGTCCATGGCTGCCTGTGCTATTGCCGGGGCTACATGAAGCAGTACCCGGGAATCGAAAGGCTTTGGAATGATGTAATCACGGCCGAAAGTAAATTTGACATTGCCGTATGCCTTGCAGACGGAGTCGGGCACCTCTTCACGGGCAAGCTTTGCCAGAGCATGGACAGCTGCCAGCTTCATCTCTTCATTGATCGAGCTTGCATGGACATCAAGCGCTCCACGGAAGATGAAAGGGAAACCGAGGACATTGTTGACCTGATTCGGGTAGTCGGAGCGGCCTGTGGCAATAATCACGTCTTTGCGGACCGAATGAGCCACTTCAGGAGTTATTTCCGGATCCGGATTGGCCATGGCGAAGATAATAGGATTGGGGGCCATACTGGCAACCATCTCGGGAGTGAAGGCATCCTTTGCCGAAAGGCCGAACAGGACATCCGCACCTGCTGCCGCCTCCTCAAGAGTCCTGAAGTGGGTATCAGCAGCAAAGAGCGCCTTGTAGGGGTTCATCCCTTCAACCCGTCCTTTGTATATGACCCCTTTCGTGTCACACATGATCATATTGTTCGGTTTGACACCAAGGGATATGGCAAGCTTCGCACATGAATTGGCCGAAGCACCGGCACCGTTGACGACTATCCGGATGTCCTCCATCTTCTTGTTAACCAGATAAAGTGCATTAATAAGCGCAGCAGAGGAGATGATGGCGGTCCCGTGCTGATCGTCATGAAAGACCGGGATATTCATGGTCCTCTTGAGCTCTTCCTCGATATAGAAACATTCAGGTGCCTTGATATCCTCAAGGTTGATACCACCGAAAGTCGGTTCAAGCAGTTGACACGCCCTGATGATCTCATCCGGATTCTCGGTGTCGAGCTCGATGTCAAAGACATCGATGTCTGCGAAGCGCTTGAAGAGAATACCTTTCCCTTCCATGACCGGTTTGCTGGCCAGTGCACCCAGATTTCCGAGTCCCAGAACTGCCGTGCCGTTGGAGACAACCGCTACCAGGTTCCCCTTGGCAGTGTACTTGTATGCGTCGGCAGGGTTCTTCTCGATGGCCAGACAAGGTTCTGCAACTCCGGGGGAGTATGCCAGCGAAAGGTCCCGCGCTGTCTGACAGGGCTTTGTTGATATTACTTCTATCTTCCCTTTTCGTCCCATTGAGTGATATTCAAGTGCATCAAGCTTTTTTGTCATTGCTAGTAATCTCCTTTCAAGATTTCAGTTTTGATAAAAACTCTACAGTATTTATTATGCTGGCGTTAAAACAAGGGGCTCTATCGAAGGGTTTCTAATCACATTAGCCATATAACTGGAGCAAGTCAAGTTTATTGCGAGTAAAAATATACCTTCATTCTATTTTTCATGATTATTAAAAAAGCGTGCAATTCGTTGAAATAATCTACTGTGTGAATAATAATATACCTGTCCGGAGTCCTGAAAATTGCCTGTATATTTTTTAATTATTACACTGTTTCCTGACTATTCAACCCCTATTCTGGAGAAATAATATGAGACAAGATGCTTGCCTTGCCTTGGATATCGGTGGCACGAACCTTCGAATGGCACTGATTTCAAAAAAAGGAACCATTCTGAAACGATATCAGAGCGACTGCAGGATACTAGAAGGGCTTGCGGGGTTTCTGGACGCCATCTCATCAGGTTACGATACTTTGCTTGGAGAGGCTAAAGCGTCTGAAGTCAGGATTGTTGCGGCTGGTGCAGGCATACCCGGCCTTACGGACAACGCTGGGATGGTCATATCTTCTGTGAACCTGAAACCTCTGAATGGCTTTAATTTACGGAAATGGCTTTCAGAATTGATACAACTTCCGGTCACCCTTTTAAACGATGCCAATGCAGCCGGCATTGCCGAACATGCATTCGGAGCTGGTCGCCCATTCGGCTCGCTCCTTCACGTTACTCTCGGCACAGGCGTAGGGAGCGCTCTTATTCTTGACAACAGGTTATGGACAGGCATTGACGGTGTAGCTTCAGAGCTTGGTCATACGACGGTAGAACCATATGGAGATCAGTGCAGCTGCGGAAATCATGGCTGCCTTGAGATGTACTCTTCTGCGACGGCAATTTTAGCAAAGGCATTAAAAGGAGTTGAGAATGGCTACGAAAGTTCGCTCTCTTCTATCCGCCGGGAAACCCTCGTATCCGCTCATATCTACGCTGCCGCTATCAATGGGGACCAACTGTCAATTGAGTGCATGGATTCTGCCGGTCGATACCTAGGGATTGCCAGCGCCTCTATAGTAAATCTGCTGAATCTTGAGGCAATAATCCTGGGGGGGGGTGTTTCAGAAGGCTTTGATCTGCTTGCTCCAACCCTCAGAAAAGAGATAGACTTAAGGGCTTTTTCCCTGCCGGCAGCAAGGGTAAAGGTTTTGAAAAGCGAGCTGGGTGACAATGCCGGCATAATCGGTGCAGCTGTCGCAGCATGGGATCTCGCTGAAAAGAGATGATGCGGGCGCTATTCGCATCAGACCATCCTCATCATTGTCTCCGCAATACAACTCAGCGGGATCACTCCATCCACCGGCACTGAATCCATGACTGCCTTGGGCATCCCGAAAACAACAGATGTCTCTTCGGACTGAACAAGAATCCGTCCTCCTGCCTTACTGACCATCAGAGCTCCGGCTGCGCCATCCTTTCCCATACCGGTAAGCACAAAAGCAAGAACACTGCTGCCGCATGCTTCGGCAGCCGATTCAAAAAGAGCATCAACAGACGGCGTGTGCAGAGAACCCTCCGGTTTCGCATCGAGCTTAAGCTGCAGATCATTTCCTGCCTTCATGAGTTTCAGATGTAATCCGCCCGGAGCTATGTATACCGTCCCCGGCACAGCTAACTCTCCGTTCTGGGCCTCCTTGACTCTGATCTGGCATATGCGGTTCAGCCTGTCCGCCAAAGATGCTGTGAAGCCGACCGGCATATGCTGCACAATCAGGATCGGTGCCGGAAATGATGCAGGTATGGCACTCAGTATCGCCTGCAATGCCGGCGGACCACCTGTGGAGACACCGATCAGCACAACATCTGTGCAGCAGCCCGTAGAAGCAGTCGTCAGTGGTTCAGCTTGAACTCCGGCAGGATTATTACCTGCAAGCTTCTTAATGTCGATGCGGGAAGCGATAAGGATTTTAGATGTCAGCTCCTTATAAAGATTATTGATCTCCATAGAGCCGCCGACAGAACCTTTATCTATGAAATCCACTGCGCCGAGATCCAGCGCCCTCAGAGTCTGATCTCCTCCCTTGCCGGTAAGTGAACTGAGCATGATAACAGGGACCGGGCACTCCTTCATGATTCTCTCAAGCGCAGAAATCCCGTCAAGTACCGGCATCTGTACATCAAGCGTTACGACATCGGGACGATGCTTCATAATCAGCTCGATTGCCATCTGACCATCAGAAGCTACATCGATGATGGAAATATCATTACTGTTATCAAACATCCTGATGATTGCCCGACGAACAAAAGCCGAGTCGTCAACCACCAGGACCCTCACTTTGCCGGCAGGAGCGGTCAGAGTCGACAATTATCAATCCCTTTTTCTGTAAATGATTGCTCCAGGATAACGAACCTGAAGGTAGCGTGATGAAGCCCCTGAGATGGACTCGGAGTGCCCAAGGAAGAGGTGTCCGTCCTTACCCATTACTCTTGCAAAGTTTTCAACTATCTTTTTTGTAGTATCTTCACTGAAATAGATAAAGACATTCCTGCAGAAGATGATATCTGCCGTATCCTTGCTGTCAAATGACTCTTGCCGCAGCAGATTGCCTACCTTGAAACTGGTCAGGCGCTTCAAAGAACTCTTCACCTGATACCCTTCATCACATTTTGAAAAGTAGCGCTCAATAAGATGCGGTGGCGTTGTCTGAAACGCACGACCACTATATATGCCGCTGACTGCTCTTGCAATCATCTCAGTATCAATATCAATACCGGTAATGCATACATCCCAATCCCATAGAAAATGCGATGATTCAAGAAGGATCATCGCAAGAGTGTAGACCTCTTCACCGCTCGAACATCCTGCTGAGATAATGCGTATTTTTTTATCCTGACTCCTGGATTTTTTCTCCTTCAGCTCAGGAAGGACATGAGCATTCAGGACACTCAGCTGTGCCTCCTCACGGAAGAAATAAGTTTCATTGTTTGTAATTAAAGAGAGAAGTTTTTTATGCTCTTCACTGAAGTGGGGTGAAAATTTCAGGTGGGCATAATAGTCAGAAAAAGTTTCGAGCCTGAGCTCCGTCAATCTTGGAGCAAGCTTGGAAGAGAGAAACCCGGCTCTTGATTCGTCAAGAATAAACCCGAACTCACCGGATACAAATTCATTTATAAGCCTGAACTCCTCAGGCCGTAATTGCGGCTTATGGAGAGATTCCATTCAGCTGTATCTCTCCATGGTAAATGTCTTGAGCGCAAGATCTGCACGACCCCTGACCTCTTCATTACTGTCATTCCTCATTACAGAAGAGAGCTTTTTCAATAAAAGTGAGTCAAAACAGTACGCTAGTGAATCGATTGCCGAAAGTCGGATAGATGGATTATGGTCCTCCAACAGCTCCATAAGCGGCATGACACTTTTTTGATCACCAATTTTTCCGATAATGTCTATAACCCGTATCCTTACATCAACAGTATAATTTTTAATCATCTGCCGATGAAGCCAGGGAAGAACTGTCCTTCCGAACTTGAGCAGAGCAGTAAAGGCATATTTACTCATCTCGTTGTCAGTCAACTGCTGTACAAGAACCGGGATTGAAGAGATGTTGCGTATCTCTCCAAGAGTAAGAATTGCATGCTTTCTTACCATCGGATCCGGATCCTTGACTGCATCAACTATAAGAGGAACCTCCTTGATCCCTCCAAGTTTTGCAAGAACCTTGATCGACGCAACACGGACACTCCAGTGAGGGTCCGCAAGAGCCGCTTCTACTGCCTCAGTAGAGGTCCTGTCTCCAAGATGCCCCAGAGTCTCGACCGCAAGCCTTCTCATATCATGATCGCCGCTGACGAGATAACATCTGCAGATCAGCTCCGAGGCCGATTTAGCACCGATTTTTCCGAGAGCTTCAATAGTTGCATATTCCAGACGTTTAGAAAGTGTCCCTTTTTGAAGATAATCCAGAAGCCTGCTCTCTGCTTCCTTAATCTCCATTATACCGACAGCCCTGACAACAACATAATCAAGTGACTCTTCACTGCTGCCGAGAAGGCCGAGAATCTCCTCAACAAGCAGAGGAGTCCTGAATTCAGCAATGGCCATCACCGAAGCCTCTCTTACAGAGACATCAGGATCAGTAAAAGCTTCTGACAACATCGGGACTGCACGAACTTCTCTCTGCACTCCTATGCTCCTGATGGCAGCCTTACGCACAACAGGATCTGCATCATGTATCAGGAGATCAAGAACTGAAAAACCGGAATCCTCTTTCACATAACATAGAAGCAGCGCCGCTCGTCTCCTCTCCTCTGCTGACCCTGAACCAGCCAGGTTTTCAAGTTTATCCCGAAATGAGTCAAGTGGAAAGGAGCCAAGTATTTCGGCACTCTTGTTTGCCAACTGCTCGCTCCCGATTTTCAGGAGGTAAAACAGATAAGGGATATAAGATTCAGAAGCAACGATATTTATTGTCTCGAGAAGTTCAAGCTTGAGTTCATCGTTACTGGTAGATTTGATATCAAGCAGATAATCATGATACTCCGTCGATCCTATGTATCTTAGCGAACGAAGAGCGACAATTTTTACATTATCTATCTGGCTGGAAAGCGCAGCCATAAGACTTGCTTCAGCCACCTTACCAATTGAGAGGATAGCACTCTCCACAGGGGAGATAAATCGTTCATTCTGAAGCAGTGGATAGAATAACTCGATAGCGGCAACGTCTTCCAGCCATCCAAGAAGAACCACCGCAGCTTCTGAAAAAGAGGGATCGACCTCAGGATCAAGGAGAGTGCGCAATTTCTCGATCCCACGAGTGTCAACAACCTTTCTGATATGCTCGGACTGATGAAACTCTGACAGCGTATTCTTGAATTTAATCGAGTCATTTACACTGCTGTATGTGAGCAGAATTGTTCGTGCAATCTGTCCGGCAAGTCCTTTGTTAACTGTCGGGAGTATCTTGCCGAGTGGATACAGGGCCCTTGGGTCGCAAATTTCGCCAAGCGCCTGGACTACGGGCTCGGTAAGAACTTCATTGTCCAAAAGTTCCAGCAGCTGAGGAACCGCACGATAATCTCGCATTGCTCCTATGGCTCCTATTGCTGAAAACTGCACCCAGAAGTCCCCTTTCAGCAGCTCCATAAGGGGGAAAAGTGCAGACCTGTCTCCTATTTTGCCAAGTGCTTCTGCTGCGCTATGACAGACATTCAGATCCTGATCACTCAGCGCCTTGATTAATGGCTCAACAGCCTTTCTGTTCCCGATATCCCCAAGCATGACCGCCGCAAAATTTCGAACTTCTTCATTCGTATCCTGAAGGAGTTTTACAAGATACGGTAACGACTCCTTGCCGAATGCAACAAGGATATCCATTGCTCCATTACGCAAATCGGCATCAATATCGTCACGCACCCCACGCTCAAGAGCAGGATAGATGCCGGCAATGCCTGTGGAGAGAAGTCTGGCAGTTGCTTCTGACCTGAACCCGAGATCATCGTCAGCAACATAATGAAGCAGATCTTCAACATTTTTACCAATAAAATTCAAGTTTTCTAAAGAGTTATCATCTGGAAGTTCTAGCATTGGCAGACATCTCCGTTTTTTGATAGATAAGACAATCAGCATCTTCAACTGGTATAAATTCGTGCCTGAACAGATGGAGCGGCTCTGCGTCGCCTGTGAAAAGATACCCGCCTGTAAAAAGCATTTGATGCAGCGTTTCAACAAGCATCTGCTGACATGAAGAGGAAAAATAAATCATGACGTTCCTGCAAAAGATAATATCAAACCTGCCAAGCTGATCCCTTGAGTCTGTAGAATGAGGGTTCATTAAATCGTTGAGATTCAGATGCACAAACCTGACGAGCTCCTTGACTTCTTTCCTGACAAATGCACCATCTCCTGTCTTTTCCAGATATGAATCAATGTAACCCTTGGGCAGGTTCTTTAGTCTCCCTGTTTCGTAGAAACCCGCCTCAGCTTCCTTGAGACAACCTCGGCTTAGATCACCGGCAACAATTTCAATCTTCATCGAGTCTGGGACACAAAGTGACTCCAGAATTGTCATTGCGATTGAATACGGTTCTTCACCTGTAGAGCAACCGGCACAGAGTACCCTTATCGTGCCCTTATCTACTGCAGGCATCTGCACAAATCGGGGGATAATATGCTCCCCGAAAAAACTGAACTGTGCGCGGTTTCTGAAGAAAGATGTCTCATTGGTTGTCACCAGGTCAAAAAGTCTGGCAGTTTCGCTATCATGGCTGTTCAGATAGCCCCAGTAATCGGCAAATGTAGAAAATTTGAGCTCCGCGATGCGGGTTTCAAGCCGACTTCTAAGAGTAGTCCTCTTGTGACCGGTAAAGGAGAGCCTGCTGTTGTCTCTCAGATAAGCTGCAATTTTGTCCAGATAGTACTCACCCATACATCTGCTCACTTATGAAAGAAATAAATTATCAGCTCACCTTAAACGTTGCCACCATGGCAGAGAGGTCCTCGGCCTGTACTGACAGGCTCTGGGCTGCTCTGGAGAGCTGCTCAACCGAGGAGAGATTCTCTCTGGTAAGATCGCTGATGTTCTCCGTCGCACGGACCACCATCTCCCCGCCCTTTTTCTGCTCTGCCGTAGCATTGGCCACCGACTGCGTCATGGCTGCCATGCTGTTCACTGCTGTTACTATCTGACGAGCGGACAGTGACTGCTCTCTGGTGGCTATGTTCACCTGACCGGTTACCTGGTTCATATTCTCTACCGCAACCCTGATCTGCCTGCTCCCGACCGCCTGCTCTTTGGTGGCAACTGTTACTTCCTGGGTAATATGGTTCATCCGCTCTACCGCCAGACGTATCTGTCGACCGCCCAGAGCCTGCTCGCGGGAGGCATTGGCTACGATGTCGGTCGCCAGGTTCATCTTCTCCACGGACCTGATAACCTGACTGGAGGCGTTGGCCTGCTCGGCGGTCATCCGCGCTATGTCTGACATGAGATTACTGGTCTGCTCTATGCTGGAAACAATATTTCCGATGGCGTTGCCGGCTAATGTGGTCAGCTCCATGGAGGCCTTCGCTTCCTGAGAGGCTATCTCGCCGTACTTTACCGATTCACCGGTATCGGCCTGAACCTGACGGATTACCTGGGCGATCTCTTTGGTTGCTACCATGCTCCGCTCAGCCAGCTTGCGCACCTCTTCGGCAACTACGGCAAAGCCACGACCTGCATCACCGGCACGGGCAGCCTCTATCGCTGCGTTCAGAGCAAGGAGGTTTGTCTGGTCAGCTATTTCGTTGATGACCTTGACAATGCCGCCGATCTCTTCCGACCTTTTGCCAAGGTTGACGATGGAGGCGGAGGTTTTGTCGATAACATCCGCTACCCGTGCCATGCCGGCCGCGGCCTGCTGGCCCGCCTGCAGGCCGGCATTGCCCTCTTTGGCTGCGCTCTTGGCTACGGTATCCGCTTCATTTACATTCTTTGCCACCTGGTTGATGGAGGCGGCCATCTGTTCGATGATTGCGGCCGAATCAACTACAATCTTCTGAAGTTCCTGGGAGTTACCAGCTACCTGGTCAATAGAAACAGTCATCTGTTCGATGGTGGAGGAGGTCTCGGATACTGAAGAGGCAAGGTCTTCGGTACTTTTGGCTACCTTTTCGATGGAGACGGTCATCTGCTCGATGGTTGCCGAGGTCTCTGTCACTGAGGAGGCCATCGCTTCGGCGCTCTTGGCAACCTGCTCACTGGAAGCGCCTAGCTCCTGTATGGAGGAGGAAACCTCATCTGCATTGCTGGCCAATGAGTCGGCATTGTTTGCTACGGTCTGGATGGAGGCCGCCATCTGTACCATGGTGGCGGAGGTCTCTTCCGAAGCTGATGCCTGACTGTGCGCCGCTTTGGTCATCTGGGCGGAGTTCGCCGATATCTGTCCCGCGGCTGTCGCAACCTGGCCGGAAGTGTCACGTATCCGGCCGATCATATCCTTAAGCCCAGCTACCATTGTATTCAGGGCGTCAGCCAGATCACCAATCTCGTCCCTGGACTTTACCTCAAGACGTCCTGACAGGTCACCTGTAGCAATGGCCTGAGCAAAGGCGACACCTTTTGCCACCGGATTGGTGATTGAACGGGTGATGATGAAGCCGATTATAATACCGATAATTATTGCTGCAATACTGAGTATTATGGCTGCAAACCTTGTACGCAGGGCATTTTGCATCATTCCTGTTTCAGACTGCAGGTTTTTTTTGCTTATCTCATTCATTTCGGCAAGTTGCGCCTGTACTTTTATAAGGTTAGGCTGAGTATCAGTTGAAAATATCACATCAGCCGCTTTTTTACCCTCAGCCGAATTACTCCCCTTGACATATACTTTCTTGATCTGAACAGCCGACTCATGCAGCTTGCGGTGGGGTTCCTCTATCAAGGTAAGCGCCTGCTTCAAAGCCGGCACAAGTGTCTCTGCCTGTGTGCGGGCCTTATCATAATACCATTTGCCGAAACCGCACTTGGTATGATCAGTCTCCACACCCAATGTCTGCACATGATCGTCAATAAGGAAAACACTGACATTTTTTACCCAGTTGAGATGGTCGACCTCACGTTGAAGCAACTCGCTACGAAGGCTGTTGCCGCTGATAACTTCATGCCCCTCCCTGACTACGCTTGAAAGACCATAAATTGACCAACTGCTTATCAACAGGAGTAAAAAGAGCACCGAACCGATACCAAATGTAATTTTTTTCCATAATCTTAAACTTGTCCATCCCATAGCTATCTCTCCCTTTTCAAAAATATTGTTTGTGTTTATGTCAATAAAAGAGACTTGTTCAGATCGAGAATTATTATCAACCTGTTTTCCAGTTTGCCTACCCCCCTAATAAAGTTTTCATCAACACAGGTCGCCTCTTCCGGCATCTCTTCAACAACGCCTGACGGGACTTTGATAACCTGGGAAACGCCATCTACAAGCATTCCGATCCGTTTCTCACCTAACTCAACAACAATTATCCGCTGCGTTTCACTGGCTTCGACGACCGCTAGGGCAAACCGTTTCCGGAGATCAACAACCGGGATAATCTTCCCGCGGAGATTAATAACTCCTTTCACATGAGACGGTGCACCTGGCACAGGAGTAATATCTGTTGCTCTGATAATCTCCTGAACACTTGCTATCTCGACGCCATACTCCTCTTTCCCTAGCTGGAAAGTGACTAGATGCAGGAGCGTCTCCATATGATCCTTTTTTTCGGTGATATTTACCTGGTTGACTTCGACCTGCGCCTTGTTGATAAACTGGGCCAGGATATCTTCTGCAAGTCCGGAACTGGGCAGTTCTAATTTTTCTCCATTGATCATGTTGTCAAGCTCCTTTCATCGTATTTGAAAAAATAAGATTCAGAATCCAAAACCAACCCCCCTCATTCCCCCCTTGTCAGGGGGGAGGATTTGAAGCCTCCCTTGATAAGGGGAGGTTTGGAGGGGTTGCTTTTAGACGTTAGTTTCATTGTGATGATGAATATTTCTATTCCCCGACAAAATCGAGCCGATATCAACAATCATCGATATATTGCCGTCGCCAAGTACGGTGCCGCCGGATATGCCGGGCAGTTCTCCCAGATAGTCATCAAGCGCCTTGATGACTATCTCCTGCTGCCCTATCAGCCGGTCAACCACCAGGCCGCCGCGTTTCTCGCCACTTCCGACAACAACGATGTACTCATAATCCCTGGCGTCACTGCTCTTCTGCCAGAAAAACCGGTCCATACGGTGTACCGGCAGGAGTCGCTCCCTGAGCTTGACAACCTCGCTCCCGCCAACCTCATGAATCTCATCGCCATGTATCCGTATGCTCTCCAGGACGCCTGAAAGCGGTATGGCGAATGTCTCACCGGAAACCTCCACCATCAGAGCGTTTATAATGGCCAGGGTAAGAGGGAGCTTTATGGTAAATACCGAACCCGTCCCCTTGTTGCTGGAAATATCCACAATGCCGTTCAGTGAGGTGACTATCTTTTTCACCACATCAAGACCGATACCGCGACCTGAAGTCTCCGTAACCTCTTTGCTGGTTGAAAATCCGGGCAGGAATAGTAGATGCAGCGCCTCCTGTTCCGAGAGACCCTGCGATTCTTCGCTACCGATGAGCCCTTTAGAGACAGCCGAACTTCTGATCTTCTCCGAATCCATTCCCTTGCCATCGTCTGCAACCGAGACAACTATATGGTTGCTTTCGTGGCATGCCTTGAGTGTTATAGAGCCTGAAAGGGACTTGCCGGCCCTGCGCCGCTCCTCAGGGTGCTCTATGCCATGGTCTACGGCGTTACGAATAAGGTGCAGCAAGGGCTCGCCAATCTCATCAATGACTGTCTTGTCAAGCTCGGTCTCTTCGCCTTCAAACCTGAGCAGAATCTCCTTGCCGGACTTGTGGGAATGGTCCCGCACCAGTCTCTGGAACCGCTGAAATACGCTCTTGATCGGCAACATCCTTGCCTTCATAATCGCTTCACGCAACTCCGTAGAACTCTTACCGATCAGCAGGCTGGCCTCGTTGAATGAGTCAAGGAGTTCCCGGTCTGAAACCTTCTCTTTAAGTCTCTTTTCAAGGGCATTCAATGCCGTCCGGTGAATAACCAGCTCACCCACAAGATTCAGAAGCTCATCCAGCTTTTCGAAACCAACCTTGATAGTCGAATTCTTTTGAGTCAAATAGCCAAGGTCATCCTTTTTGCTCCTGGATGACTTAGAAGCATCATTGTTTGCTGCTGCACTACCCTGCGGGGGTTCACTGAAGAAGATACACTCCATGGCCATGAGTTCATCACTGAAATCAAGTAACGCCTTGTGATCGGAAGAGAGCAGAGACAGATTGTTGCGCAGTGCGCTTATGGAAGCGTACAGGCTCTCGAAAACCGTCGAAGACAGCGGCACCGTCTCCTCCTGCACCAGCTTGAGAGCGCTCTCCAGCTTATGAACGTACTGCTGGATGGGAGTAAAGCCCATCATGCCCGAGTTACCTTTAAGGGTATGGAGGCTCCCCAGAAGGAGTGTAAGCACCGCTTCGTCATTAAATCCTTCTGACCAGCGTTTCTCAAGTTCCATCAGAGAGAATTCCACTGCCTCGACATGACCGTTCGCATCATCCAGAAACTCTTCAATCAAAATAGATATATCCATCACTTCATCCAAAGCAGTAACCTCTCTGTCATAACTACGTAATAGTGAAGACGTGAATTCTGCTGCAACGTGATTCTAAAAGGTTACTGTGGCCTGCATCCTTTGAGGCTGACTGCCGGGCAGTTTGAATATCTTCTCTATCATCTCGTGCAGACAGGCAGGCTGAAACGGTTTCTTGAGATACCCTCTGGCGCCGAGTTTGAGACCCCTGATCGTATCTTCTTCCTTGCCTTCGG
>VFJK01000089.1 GCA_009886125.1 Geobacter sp.
GTTGGCCGGGCCTGGACCAGGGAAGAGCTGCAGCAGTTCGCCGATCTTGCAGAGCGCCACGACCTGGTTATCGGTTCGGACGATATCCATGCCGGCCTGATCCTCGATGAAGGGACCGCCCATATCCCGATTGCCACCCTGTCACCGGAGACCGCCCGCCGCACTATCACCCTGCTGGCCCCGAGCAAGACCTACAACATCCCCGGTCTGGGCTGCTCCTTTGCCGTTATCAGTGAACCTGCCTTGCGTAAACGATTTATCAAGGCTGCCGGGAGGATCGTCCCCCATGTGAACACCCTCGGCTACACGGCGGCAGAGGCTGCCTACCGGCATGGCGAGGAGTGGCGGCTGCAGCTGCTTTCCTACCTGCGCGGCAACCGGGATCTGTTGATCGCTGAGATCAATGCTATCCCCGGCCTTGCCATGACCCATGTAGAGGCTACGTATCTGGCCTGGATCGATAGCCGGGGTGCCAATATCGAAAACCCTGCTCTTTTCTTCGAACAGGCCGGAGTCGGGCTCTCGGATGGTGCAGATTTCGGCGCTCCAGGGTTTGTCCGGCTCAATTTCGGCTGCAGCAGAACCCTGCTCGTCGAGTCACTGGAGCGGATCGGCAGGGTTTTATGCTGAACGGGCCGGAAGAGATGAGCGCAGCTGCTTCCCCTTTGCTCCCCTGGCAGGCCGGAACGGTGCCGCTTATGCTGGCGCCGATGCAGGGGCTGACCAATCGTGCCCTGCGGGCCCAGTTTATTCAGCAGGTCCGGCCTGATGTCGTCTTCACCGAGTTCATGCGGGTCAATGCGGCGGCAGCGGTGAAACGGCTTTCAGCAGTCGATCTGCGGGAGATCGCTGCAGTCGAGGACGGGGTGCCGCTGGTGGTGCAGTTGGTCGGCCATGGCCGCGAAGCCCTGGTGTCAGCTGCCCGGTCAGCTCAGCATGCGGGGGCGGTGCATCTCAACCTGAATATGGGGTGCCCCTACGGACGGATGACCAGCGGCCTTACCGGCGGCGGCATGCTCCGGCGCCCGGAAGATCTGGCCGGGATCATCCCGGCCCTGCGCGAAGCGGTCATAGGGTCGTTTTCCATAAAGCTGCGTGCAGGGTATGACGATCCGGAGCAGGTGCTGTCGCTCCTGCCGCTGTTCGAATCCAGCGGGGTCGATTTTCTCGTGCTCCACCCCCGGACCGTCGTCCAGGAGTACCGCGGAGCAGCCGATCACGGGGTGACTGCGCGGGTCGTCCGGGCAACACGGCTGCCGGTCATTGCGAACGGGGATATCAGGAGTGTTGCCGATGGCAGGAAGGTGCTTGTGGAAACCGGCGCTGCGGGGCTGATGCTGGGGCGGGGGGCGATTGCCGATCCGCTGCTGTTCGAGCGGCTCCGTGGCAAGGCAAACCAGTCGCCCGGAGAGGCTGAGCGAAGAGTCGAGATACGTTCCTATCTGCAGGCGATGCTGGTCCGTTATTGTGAGCTGTTCTGCGGCGATACCCAGGTCCTGGGCAAGATCAAGGCGATCGTTTCCCATATGGACGATCCCGGGCTGGTAAAATCGCTCAAAGAGTTGCGGCGGGCAAAGAGCATGACTGCTTTTGAAAAGATACTTTCGGGGCTTGCCTGATATGGCTGAGGAGCCTGCATACGATCATCGTGCGCTACTGGAGCTGGCTGAGATGCGGATGCCCTTCGGTAAATATGCAGGGAGGAGGCTCATCGACCTTCCTGAGCCGTACGTCGTCTGGTTCTCGCAACAGGGGTTCCCCCCGGGGAGACTGGGAGAGATGCTGCAGTCGGTCTATGAGATCAAGGTCAACGGTCTTGAGTATCTGTTCGAGCCGCTTCGGGGGAGAACTGGCCGGTTTTGACCGGCCCTGAGTAAAGGGAACACTCCCGTACCTGCTTTCATATCCCTGCCATGACCGAAGAAGGTCAGGCCCGTTGTCCCCGGCGACCGGTCTTGGGGGCCGGGCGCTCCTGCACCGGTCTCTTGCGACGCGGAGTCTCGGACTGTGCCTGCTCCGCCCGGGCTGCTTTCTGCCTCACCTTGACGACATCCTTTTTGACCTGTTTGGCCGCCTTCACCTTCACACTCCGCCTGACCGCAAGCTGCGGGAACTCCGCCAGGTCCTGGCGAGGGATGGTGTACTTGACCAGCTTCTCGATCGCCAGCAGCAGCCCCCGCTCTTCAGGTGCGACCAGGGAGAGCGCTTCCCCGTTCTCTCCGGCCCGGCCGGTCCGGCCGATCCGGTGGACATAATCTTCAGGGACCTGCGGGAGATCGTAATTCACCACATGCGGCAGCCGCTCGATATCGAGCCCGCGCGCTGCCACATCGGTCGCCACCAGCACACGGAACTCGCCACCCTTGAACTGGGCAAGGGTCCGGGTCCGGATCGACTGGCTCTTGTTGCTGTGGATGGCGGCGGCCGTGATCCCGTCAAAGAGCAGCTCCTCGGTCAGCTTGTCAGCACCGTAGCGGGTCCGGGCAAAGACCAGGACCTGCTTCCACCCCCCGGAACGGATCAGGAAGGAGATCATCTCCCGCTTGCGGCTCTTTTCAACTTCGTAGACCGCCTGTTTCACAGCGTCTGCAGTGATGTTCTTACGGGCCACTTCGATCTGCCGTGGCTTGTTGAGCAGTTCATCGGCCAGTTGCTTGATCTCTTTCGAATAGGTGGCCGAAAAGAGCAGGGTCTGGCGTTTCGGGGGGAGATACTCCGCCACCTTCTGGATGGCGTCGATAAAGCCGAGATCGAGCATCCGGTCGGCCTCGTCCAGCACCAGGAACTTGATCCGGGAGAGGTTTATTGTGCCCCGCTCGGCGTGATCGAGCAGCCGTCCCGGTGTGGCGACGACGATATCTACGCCGCGGTGGAGCCGCTCTATCTGCGCCTGGATGGTTACTCCGCCGTAGATCATGGTCGAGCGGAGCGACAGGCGGCGGGCATAGATGTTCATCTCTTCACTCACCTGGGCTGCCAGCTCACGGGTCGGCACCAGTACCAGCGCCCGCGGGATGCGGCGCTTCTCCTTGGGGATACTCTCCCCCAGCATCTGCACGATCGGCAGGGCAAAGGCTGCGGTCTTGCCGGTGCCGGTCTGGGCGCCGGCCAGCAGGTCGCACCCTTCGAAGATGACCGGGATCGCCTCGGTCTGGATGGGGGTCGGAATCGTATATCCCTGGCTGGAAATAGCGCTCAGCAGTTCGGCGCGCAGGCCGAGAGAATCAAATGACATTGGTATTACTCCTTGTTTTCGATGCTTCCGACCAAGCGGGTAAAAAAGTCGGGGATGCCGGTAGTAAAATTAAGCCGTCTGCCGTTCACCGGGTGGGTGAACGAGATCGAGCGGGCATGCAGTGCCAGGTTGGCTGAGGGATCGTTCCCCTTGCCGTATTTTTTGTCGCCGACAACCGGATGTCCCGATCCTGACAGGTGCACCCGGATCTGGTGTTTTCGGCCGGTGAGGAGGTGTATCTCCAGCAGGCTCAAGCCCTTTGCCTCTTTCAAAACGCGGTATTCGGTATGTGACAGCTTGCCCAGCCCTGGATCAGGGGTGGAGTAGACCGTAAACGCACTGTTCTCGGCCAGGTAGCTGCTGATCGTCCCCTCTTTTTCCGTCAGCGTGCCATGGACGACTGTCAGGTAGTGCTTGTCCGTATCCTGCCAGTTCCCCTGCAGAAAGGTCTTGGCTGCTTCGCTTTTGGCAAAGATCAGGATGCCGGAGGTCTCGCGGTCCAGGCGGTGGACAACGTAGATCCGGTTGCGCGAACGGGGATCACCCTTGCGGACATAGTCGTTGAGGATGGAGTGGGCCGTTCTCGTCTTGTCCCGCTCTGTGCCGATCGTCAGCAGACCGCCCGGTTTTTCCACGACGATGATGTCCCGGTCCTCGTGGATGATGGTAAGCCCTTTGGGCTGATGCTTCGTTGGGAGGCGTTTGGTCGGCAGCATGGCACTCTATCTGTGAAAAATAAAAACCACAGGGTGGACCCTGTGGTTCGGATGTACTTTCTTTATAGCACGTCTATCCCTGCGACTACAATGGGTTTTTTGGCAGCGTGCCGGAGACCGGTCCTCCGGGCCGCGGAATCAGAAATATTCAGCCAGGCCGCTTTCGATCCGCTCGAAACGGGCCAGCCTGTCAGGCGGCGTGCCTGCCTGCAGGTCAGTCAGTTCCGCTCCGGTCAGTTCCAGCTCAAGGGTCATTGGCCGCCTTTCCAGATAGATGGCCCGTCCGCTTGACAGGACGATCTTCTCAAAAGGGGCGCGGTAGCTCGGGCTCTGCAGGAGCGCTGTTTCGAAGTAGCGGACACCGGTTGCGGAAATGGTCCGAAGAAAGCCGGGCTCAGTCACGGTCTCGCGCGGGCCGCAGATCGACAGGGCTGCCCGCCGCCGGGAGGCGGCCAGCTGGAAGCGCCGCTTGAAGGGAAACGAGCAGTAGTTCACTGGCAGGGGGATCCCCTGTTCCAGTCCGAAACGGACCATCCGCAGGGCCATCAGTTCCGACTCCAGCAAGGTCACCTTTTCCCCATGGAGAAAGGTATAGCCCCGCTCCATCAACGGGCCGGAGTTGTACGGCGTCAGCCGCATCTGGTGCAGATTGAGGTGCTTCACCCCGGCCGCTGCCATCTCAAGCATCTTCAGCTTCAGCAGCTCCTCATCCTCCGGCACTGCCGGGATCTCCACTGTCACCGTCGGGATGCATCCGATTGCCAGGCGCAGTTTTTTGAGGTTGTAGCGGACCGCACCCAGGTCGAACCGGATCTCGTCCAGTCCGGCATCCTGCAGGCGGCTGCAGAGATCAGGTGTCAGCATGGTGCCGTTGGTATACATCCAGAGGTGGAGCTGATCGCCGCAGCGCTTGCGCACCGCCCGGAGGAAGGAGAGGGTCAGCTCCGGCGTCAGAAGCGGCTCGCCGCCGCTGATGCTGACACCGCTGAACCCCAGTGCAGCCACATAGTCGGCATATTCGTCCGGATCGATGAACGCCAGGCCATTGGTAACCGGCGGGCCGAGGTCGTCCTGAGCCGTGGGGCAGTAAAAGCACTGCCCGTTGCAGCGTCCGTTGACGAACAGGCAGGACCAGCCGCCATTACCGCAGTGCCGGCAGCCGGGAGAGAGGTTGTTACAATCCACCTTGGTCCCGCAGTAACCAAAACGGGCGTGCTGCTCCAGCCAGAGCAGCAGCTTCCTGCGCTCGGCATTGGCTGCGGTCAGCTGATCCGGGCTGGCAAAGGAGAGCAGGTCATACTGGAGGCCGTACTCAAGGCGGTTGGCGTCGATCAGCAGCTGCTGATCGCTGGCGGTGAGAGCTGTCGGGAGGCGGGGGAACGGTGAAGATGGCACGTGGTAACCCCCTCAGGGTACGTGAAGTGAAATCCGGTTTGAAAGAACTCTGCGTTGCAACTCCACTGTAGACCCATCGCGCAGAGACAGATAGTTTAAAACGCTCAAGTGCATGTGTATCCCGTTTATCAGGGAATTATCAGATTCGTTGACAAAGATGTTGCCGACGTGCCATTCCAGAAAAATATTGATAAGACCCCCCATTGTCGTTAGGATAGATCTCACATCCCCCCGAATCAAAAGGATCTTCCGTTGCAGATACTCCTCATTGTTCCTGGCAGAAAAGGATTCAGCACCGAAGGACTGCAGTCGCTAGGTATCGGCATGATCGCTGCCGTACTGAAAAAGGCCGGTCATGATGTCACCGTTCTGGATATGACCGTTGCCGGTTCTGCCTCTCTTGAGACCACCCTGCAAAATACCAGACCCGACCTGGTGGGGATCACAGTAGTCACCCTGCTCAGCGACCTGGTCTTTGACACCATGATTCCCGCCATACGCTCTCTGAGCAGTGCCAAAATAGTTGTGGGTGGCCCTCACGCAACCGCCTGCCCGGACGAAGCGCTTAGCGCTGCTGACTTCGTAGTGCGCGGCGAAGGTGAAGAGACCATTGTCGAGCTCTGTGCCGGCAATCTAAAACCGGAGGGGATTACCGGACTCTCTTACACCGGGGCTGACGGGCCGGCACACAATCCGCCCCGACCGTTCATAACCGACCTGGACGCGCTGCCGTTTCCGGCCAGGGAGCTGTTTCCTGCGCTCTCCCGTTACGGCGGGCTCCCATCCCTCGGCAACAAAACTGTGGGAAACATCTCCACATCACGCGGCTGTTACGGTCTGTGCAAGTTCTGTTTCAACGCCATTTTTGGCAGAAAATGCCGGTTCCGGTCTGCAGCCAATGTGGTGGAAGAGTGGGAACTGTTGGTGAGAAAATTCGGGGTTGATGTTGTAACCATCAGCGACGATCACTTCACAAGTTCGCCAAAACGAACCTTCGAGATCTGCGACATGCTCCGTGACCGGAAGCTGGATAAAACTCCCTGGACCTGCTCCAATGGCATCAGGGTAGAGACAGCCAGCGTGGAAATTCTCACCGCCATGAAAAAGGCAGGCTGCTGCGCTGTGGCCTTTGGCATTGAATCCGGCTCCGACGAAGCGCTGGAGCGAATGGGGAAAAAAATCTCTCTGGAAAAAGTCCGCACCGCCGTAGCCAATGCCAGAAAAGCGGGGATCAACACCCTTAGCGGTTTCTTCATGATCGGTACTCCGTGGGACACGGAACAGACCATGCAGGAGACCATCGAGTTTGCCAAAAGTCTGCCGCTGGATTTTGCCCAGTTTGCCATTGCCACCCCCTATCCGGGGACCGAGATGTACGAAATGGTGAAGGACCGGATGCTGGACATCCCGTACTCCGATTACGGAACCCATGAAGGGATGGTCTATTTCGAAATGGATAACCTGCCCGGCGAGATTGTTACCAGGTACTTCTCAGAAGCCTACCGCTCCTTTTATTTCCGCTATGCCATGGCGCTCCGCCATTTGAAGCGTATCGCCACCAACCCCTCAGTCCTGCCGGTCTATCTCAAAGGAGTGAAAAACTTCGTCCTGCGCTGAGCAGCAGGGAGTCTCCTGGAAGACGATTCTTGTTATTTTTCTGATTCTAAAGGCAGCCGCAAGGCAGCACACCTTAAAAGTAACCCTGGACGCTACTTGCTATATTCCTATTGAAGAATTTTGAGACGTAACCAACTGAAAAAAAGACTATTCCAACAAGGCTTACGACCTGCCCTAAAACCCGGCAGGTCAAAGCCATGCCCGTTAACCAATGACTGAATTCACCCACGTCAACTCGTCAAAAGCAAATTCATATCACTTAAGGAGAAATATATGAAGATAACAACGATCATTGTTTGTTTACTGCTGACCGGGACCGCTTTCGCTCAGGACGCAAATAGTCTGTCAGAGGCCGTGAAGAATTATAATGTGGGAAAAGTACGAGAACTGCTGAAGAACGGCGGTGATCCGAATGCCCTGGTGAACAACGATCCGGCTATCTGTTACGCAGTAAGAGTTGAGGGAGTTACTACACACGCTATTGTGATGGACTTGATTACATATGGCGCTAACCCAAACTCCATTTCCAAAGAAGGCTATTCGGTTGTCGCGCTGGCGTTGGCAAACAGAAATGTCGAGGCAGCTGTTGAATTGATAAAGAAAGGGGCGAATCTGAATGCCCCGCTCAAAGAAGGGATCTTTCCTCCACTCTTGATTGCGGTGACAAGGATTCAGCAATACGGGCCGGCACACAGGATAAAAGCCAAAGAATTAGTCCAATTGATGATGGACCACCATGCTGATGTTAATGCACAAAATTCCAACAAATCGACCGCTCTGAGCATAGCGACGGATGCCAATGATCTGGAGATGGTAAAGTATTTTCTTGATTATAAAGCCAATCCGAACTTGAAAGATTCGTCAGGAGTGACCCCCTTGATGAAAGCGGCAGGTGCAGGAAGGAGCGAGATCGTTAAACTGTTATTGGAGCGTGGCGCAGATCCTAATGTTATCCCGGGCGATAAGGAAACCGCCATTATGAGAGCGGCAAAAGAGGGGCGGAAAAATGAAGTGCTACTGCTTCTTGAGAAAGGCGCAAATATAAAAGGCAAAAACAACTACAAAGAAACAGCACTAAAATTGGCCGAACTCGGAGGTCATAAGGAAATTGTCGAGATCCTGAAAAAAGCTACTGCGAAGAAAAAGTGAAAAGTTCCCAAGAGCTAAGGGAGTCAAACCTACACTCTTCTCAAAGTAAAATGCGTAGGTTTGCCTCCAAGTCTTTATTCATGATCGAGTAAGGAGTCAGCAGATGATTACTGATTATCACGTGGTGTATGGACATGATATCTGGGTATTGCAAAACAAGGTCAAGGAGATGCTGGCCGATGGCTGGCAGCCGTTCAACGAGCTGCAGATATCGACCCCGGTGCAGGATAATGTGATCAATCCTTTTTATGCCCAGGTCATGGTCAAGACAAAAGAGTGATGCGGCGCACTGCTTAACCTGCAGGTTTCATCCCCCTAAGGGACTCGGAAACAACAAATATACCGTTTTACATCTCATCTTCAGGCCATCTTTGCCACTTCCTCAATCACAAAGTCCTCAGTGTAGTCTTGGCTACGCTTGCGGTTTTTCTCAATCAGGAGCGACAAATCTGACCTAAACCTGAGCGTAAATACGATAAATCAGTTATTTCCAAGTCCCTTTAGCGTTTGACAAGCTGCTGCCGGATGGAGTATAAAACCTTTCCGCACGATGTATCGGCCCTCCGGAGCATATCCCTGCTGACCTGTTTCCCAAGCCATACGCCAATCTGTTGACTATTCCCGGAAGCTTCTGCCTCCCGGCTGGCAACGGATACTGCGCAATCCACATGAAAGAGAAAAATCATGTTCAATCTGAAACCCGATGTCGTTGCCCGGCTGGAGCGTGTCCTCAGCTCTGTGGAGATGCTTCTCCCCCGGATCGTCAAGCCTGTCGACTGGGCAAGCTGTTATGCTGCCAACTGGCGCCGCCACTCGTTTTCCGGCTATCTTGAGCCGGTGAAGGTGACCGATACTACCACCATGGACGAACTGCTGGGGGTGGACGAACAGAAGAAGGTGATGACCCACAACACCCGACAGTTCCTGGCCGGGCTGCCGGCGAACAATGCTCTGCTCTGGGGCTCCCGCGGCTCAGGCAAGTCGTCGCTTGTGAAGGCGATCCTCAACAAGTACGGACCGAAAGGGCTCCGGGTCATCCAGATCGAGAAGGAAGACCTGATCTATCTGTCGGAGATCTTCAATGCGGTCGAGGACCAGCCCTACCGATTCATACTTCTCTGCGACGATCTCACCTTCGAAGTCGGGGAGCTCTCCTACAAGATGCTGAAGAGCGCCCTGGACGGGTCGGTCTACTCGCCGCCGGAAAATGTGCTGATCTATGTCACTTCCAACCGACGCCATCTGCTCCCCGAGTATGAGACGGATCATCTCGGCGGCAAGTTCGTCAACGGCGAGATGCAGCAGAGCGAGGCGATGGAGGAGAAGGTCTCCCTCTCCGACCGTTTCGGCCTCTGGGTCGCCTTCTATGCTTTTTCCCAGGACCGGTACATCGAAGCGGTCCGCCTGGCTATATCAAGAGAGGCGCGGGAGCGCCGGGTGGAGATCCCCGTCACCAGGGAGCTGGAGAGCGAGGCGATCAAATGGTCCCACGACAAAAGCAAGCGCTGCGGCCGCACTGCCTACCAGTTTGCCAAAAACTATGTCGGACGCTTCCTGCTGCCGGCGCACGATCTGTAGGGAGCTTTCAGGGACAAGATCATACTCAGCCGGTATCAATAAAAAAAGCCGTCCCCACAAGGTGACGGCTTTTTTTTACCCGATAGGCGGGGCTATTACTTGGCTGCAGGTGCTGCCGGAGCTTCTACTGCTTTCTCTTCTGTTTTCTTGGCGGCTTTCTTTGCTTTTTTGACTTTCTTTGCTTTTTTGACTTCTTTCTTCTCTGCTACCGGCGGGTGACCAGCAGGCATTGCTGCGGGCTCGGCGGCAAGAACAACACCGGCAAAAGAGACGGCTACGAGTGCGGATACGATAATCGAGAGTGCTTTTTTCATGGGATAACTCCTTGTTTGTTTGAATAGTGGCTGCCTGTATCCAGTATTTAGCAGTTACCGTGCCATGAAGTACACAAAATATAACATGCTGTATTTACAGCTGTTATTTTCATAAGTTGCCGTTCGAGCTGTAAAAAATAACCTATTCCAGACAGACGATACTTCAAATGAGGTTCATGAGACTGGATCTGCCAGGGAGCAAAGTTTGCTGACAAATCCTGTTAAAGACGCTAAAAAGCGATAAACTGCATTGAAGGATCAGCAGCGCGCAAAACGTATCGACTCTTGAGAGGAGTTGCCATGAACATGAAAAGGACGAAGCCGGTGTTCACTGCCTTCCTGAAGCCGGCGGCAAAAAAGACTAGAATCAGAGGTTAAGAGCCTGTCCGTAAATAAGCATTAGAGGCTCGCATACCATCTTCACGTCATATTTGTCCGCGCCTCAATCACAAAATCCTCAACGTAGCCATGCTACGTCTGCGGTTTTGCTCAATCGACCCGGTCAAATCTGCCATAAATACGGGCACGATCTCTCATAACGTTATTTACAGACAAGCTCTAAGAATAAAAAAGACCAGTTATGTCTTTTTATGATTGACCGGCTCTTCAGTTAGATGTACATTAAATCATGGCAACAACATTTATCAGGTGAAAGGAGATTACACCAATGTGGACTGAAAGATTTCGTATTCGCCCTGTTTCTCATTGCAAGGAAGGTTGCACTCTTTAGCCCGTCATGTTAATTGACGGGCGGATTGAAAGAGAAGCCCCTGCAGAAATGCAGGGGCTTTTTTTATCTGATTCCGATTCCATATCAAAGCCCTGTCTTCGTTGGCTCGTCTTCGGCTCCTCAACGTACTTGCGTGTACGCCTCGTCGCCTCAATCCTCGCCGCCTTGATATCATCTTTGATCTGGAATCGGGATGACATCAAGGAAGAAGCTTCTGAGATTTAATGAAACTCGTCCAGGGTCGGCGGCATGCCGATGACGTTTCTGATCTCGCTCCACTCCTTGAAATCCACGGCAGCATCATCACCCTTCATGACATTGATGATTTTGAAATAATCCTGCTGGTATTTGCTTTTTTTGACCTCACTCGCCTTCTTGCACTGCACGGCATAGACCGTCTGCACCGACTGATGATCCCAGTCCCGCCAGTACTGCTCATCTTTGACACCGATGTATTTGTGCCCTTCAAGAGCCTTGATCACCGCTTTGGTCTCAAAGGTCTTGGCCCTCTCCACAGCTTCCTTGTACTGATAAAGGATAACGTAGGCGGATGCGCCTGAAGTAGTCGGGTAACGATTGTACCGGGCTTCGAAATTCTTGACGAACGATATCCCCTTGGCATAATTGTTAGCCGCCGGCAGGCTCCAGATCCAGGGTATGGTGCCGACGATCCCCTCCATGGCTTCCGGCCCGGCACCCTGTGCCATGTCGTCGTTCACGTTCGGGACGATGATCTGCATCTTCTTCTTGAGCCCCATTTTGTAGGCCTGTTTGACTGCTATCTCCATATCCCGCCCGAAAAGCGATAGTACCAGCACTTTGGCTTTACTGTCCCTGGCCTGTTCAAGAGCCTTGGTGAAGTCGGTTGCTCCGAGCGGAGTGAGGACTTCAGGATGCATGTCCGCATCCTTGGTCGAGGATGCCGCCCGGATCACCGACTCGGTGGTCCATCCCCAGGTATAATTGGCGGTGATATAAAAGAACTTTTTTCCGGAAAAATTCTTTTTCAGGTAGCTTTCCAGAGCCTTCGCCGCCATATAGGAATCATAGCATTCCCTGAAAATGTGGCGATGGCCGTACTCTCCGGTTGTTTCGGTAGAGTAGGTAAGGGTGCCGAAGAACAGCTTGTTCTTCTGCAGCGCAACCTGTCCTGATTCGATCGCCTCGGAACTGGCAGAGCCGCCAAGGATCATCGGGACCCCTTCCTTGTCATACAACTCTACGGCATTCGCCTTGGCTGTCTTGGCATTTGTCTTGGTATCCCGGTAGACCAACTGGACTTTCTTCCCGAGAATCCCTCCGGCAGCATTGATCTCATCAACTGCGAGTTCGGCGGCCCGGCGCTGGTCAAGCCCCTGTTTTGCGTAGGAGCCGGTTTCCGGGTAATTCAATCCGATCTTAACGATCTCCTGGGCAGCAAGAGATACTAAAGGGGAAAGCACGAACAGCACACAGAGAATGATCATCCTGCTTAAAGCTGATATCTTCATGTTTCTGGCCTCCTTTGCAAATTTTTTTAATTCTAACAGGTTATGAATCTTTCTCAAGTAGATATTACCAGAATCGAACTCTGCCGGTTTAGGTTTAAGGGCCCTTTTGGTAAGGAGTTGATAAACGCCGGAGTTACTTGGCCATTTACTTGATCCAAAGGGCTGTTGGCAGGCTTTGCAGTGTCTGAGGGCGGATAAAGTGGTGGCAGTCGTCATGGGCGCTCAAAGCATCAGGATCTTCTCGCGGCAGATGAGCGCTTCGAAGGCCAGCGCAGTTTTTGCCAGCAGCTTCTGCAGCTCCGGTACCTTCTCATCCAGGATATTTTCGCCGTCGGCATAGATGATGGAGACGATACGGCCGGAGATCATAAGGGGAGCGAGAAGCACCGCCTTCGGTCGTCCTCCCCCCATCCCTTCGAGCAGTTTTCTGTTCATCGGGGTTTCGGCAAGCGGTCCGAGATAGAGCCCGGTGCCGTCGACCACACTCTTGAAGACGGAAGGCTCGCTCAAGGGGACCTGTATATCGCTTATATCTAGGAGCGGCTCCTGGTCGAGTACCCCTTTCCAGCCGGTGGCCGTGTTGCCGCGGATGAGGAAGATTGCTGCCCGCTCGAACCTGTCGGCCAGGTAGGCGATCACCAGGTCGGCGATCTCCTCCCTGCTGTCAGCTTTGGCCAGACCTTTGGAGAGCTCGCTGGGGGCGAAATGCCTGATCCGCTCACTCCACCCGGCACCGATGATCTCGGCCTCTTCCAGAATATCCTCATCGTACTCTTCTTCGAGCGGTTCGATAAGGTCGATCTGCTCCGCTTCGATCCGGTCGATGACCTTCTGATAACGAAAATCGACCGCGGTCTGGTAGTAGATGCCGAGCGCCTGGACCAGCCGTACTTCGGGGGTTATCAGCGGGCGGACCGAGAACCCGGTGATAAAACTGATCTCATCGATAGCTGTCAGGTCTGCCGGGTCGGCCATGACCAGACTAAGACGTTTCCTGTCGAGGTTCAAGGGGATGGCGCCGTACTTCAGTGCCAGCTCCCGCGGCAGGAGGCCGATTATCCCGGGCTGGATGTTCAGGAGCTGTTCGTGATGCACATACGGGACTTCAAGTTTTCTGCTGAGGAACTGCGCCAGATCTTCTTCGCTGATATAGCCCAGCTCGATGAGGCTGGTGCCGATCTTTCCGCCGTAAAGGACGCGATTGCGCAGGGCCTCTTCGAACTGGTCATGATCGATGAGGCCGGCATTGAGCAGCATGTCCAGAAGGGTTATGGCCACAGATTCCTCCAATGACGCTTTTCAGGTAAGGCCGATTCCAGATCAAAGCCCCATCTTCGTTGGCTCGTCTTCGGCTTCTCAACGTACGAATTGTACGCCTCGTCGCCTCAATCCTCGCCGCCTTGATGGCATCTTAGATTTGGAATCGGTATAAGTCGTGAAGCGGAAAAGCGCCTTTACGGGCAAAGACTATTTTATAGCGAGCAGTTCAACCTCGAATATAAGAGTTGCATTGGCTGGCACAGGTCCTTGCCCACGGGCACCGTAGGCCAGCTCAGGCGGGCAGATCAGCTTTGCCTTGCCGCCGACCTTCATCAACTGGACGCCTTCGGTCCAGCAGGGGATTACTCCGGTGAGAGGGAAGCTGATGGACTGGTTACGCTTGTAGGAGCTGTCGAACTCCTTGCCGTTCGTCAGGGTGCCGCGATAGTTGACTTCGACGGTGTTGGAGGCTTTCGGCGATTTACCGCTGCCATCTTTCAGGGATTGGTAGACCATTCCGGATGCGGTTTTTACGGCCCCTTTCTCTTTGGCGGCCTTGTCAATGGTTTCATTTGCTCCTGCAAATGCCGGAACTGCAAGTGTCGTGGCGATAGCTGCAATGATCAGTCTCTTCATTTCTGCTCCTTACGATGATGTAATTTTAATTCAACGACCCTTATCCTACCATCCGGGAATTGCTTCCGTCAACAGTCACCGCGGGGAGATGTAATATGCCTCGCTATAAAGCCGATAACGGCGTATAGTCAACTACCTGACCTGCCTCCCGAAATCATCTCTCCACGTCATTTCGCCCCTCCTGTTTTACGGTCATCCACCTCCACCGCTCTTGTCGAAACCTCTGGAACAGACTTCACCGTTCCTTTCCGGGCTCACGCACTGGTGAAATCCTTCACTGTAGCAGGTTGCCCGGAGTACGAAGTCTAAGGACAAACTTTGGGTCTTGGTATTCTTATCGGTTATTATGCAAAACAGGATGAAGCCCGGAAAGCGCTCCGGGAACTATCCCGGCAAGGCTTTTACCGGACAGCCCTGGTACATAAGGGGCTGGAAGGAGAGATCAGGATCGTAGATCCATTTCTCCGGCAGCTGGCCTTCCGTGCGCTCCTGGTTGCCGGTCTGTCAGGGGGGAGTGCGGGCATTTTTGCCCTGCTTCTCCAGTGGATTCTACCCTTTTCAGCCGGGAGCATGATTGCACCCCTCACGTTCATACCGGCTTTTTCTCTGATCGGCGCAGTGGCAGCGGTCTTTTGGCGACGACGCTCACGACTTGGCATAGAGACGGCAGTCCTGCACGATCATGCCCGTTGGTTGGTGTCCGGGGAGTCAGTCCTGATCCTCCAGGGTCCGGTCGAATCATTTCAGGGTCCGGTGGCCATTCTGCGCGGAAGCGCCGATATCCCTCCGGCACTCTTCGTCATGCATCCCCGGCGCGAACGGAGGGCAGAAACACGGCTTACCGTCGTAAAGCTCTCTCCGACCCAGATCATTGAACATGCCGAGCGCCATGCCAGGGATCAGAAGGTGGAGCTCAATCCGCTTCATAGTCCCGAACTGCTCAATCGACTCAAACAGGCCCGCACCTGGGTCCGCCAGGTCTGCGCGGATCTCACCGCAGCGAGCCGCCTGGAACAGAAAGCCACGCCGGCTGCCGACTGGATACTCGATAACGAGTACATCCTGGAGGGGAATGCCCGCGATGTTCTGCTGAACCTCCCGCGGCGCTTTTACCAGCAGCTCCCCACACTGGGTTCTGAGCCATACCGGAGTATGCCGTGCATCTACGGTCTGGCCAAGGACCTCGTCTCCCATACGGAGCTGCGCCTGGACAGCGAGAATATCCTGGCGTTTATCGGTGCACACCAATCCGTCCGCATCCTGACGATCGGCGAACTCTGGGCAATCCCCCAGATGCTCCGCATCGCCTTGATCGAAAGCATCCAGGGCCTCGCTGTCACCGCCCTTTCAGACCTCCGCGAACGTCAGTTGGCCGATTTCTGGGCGAACCGGCTGATTGTTGCCAATCGCCGCGATTCCAACCAGCTTTTTTCAATCCTGGCGGAGCTGGCAAAAGCGGAGCCGAACCCCACCGCATATTTCGGCAGCCAGCTGGTCGGACTGCTCTACGATGAAGCAGCTGCATTGTCACCGGTACAGAGCTGGCTTGAACGGAACCTCAAAAGCCCCATGCACGAAGTCATCCTGCGTGAGCAGAACCGGCAGACCAGCGAACAGATCTCCTGCGGGAATGCCTTTACCAGTCTCCGGCAGCTGGCCCAGCTGGACTGGCGCGAGATCTTCGAACAGCTCAGCAGGGTGGAGCAGGTGCTGCGACGCGATCCGGCCGGAGTCTATGCCGGGATGGATTTCGCAACCCGTGACCGCTGTCGCCGTTCGGTTGAAGAGGTTGCCCGCGCTGCCTCCAGGACTGAGGAAGAGGTCGCTGAGCAGGTCATAAAACTGGCGAAACAGGCACGGCTTGAACTGCCTGTCGATGACCGTCGCAGCCACGTCGGCAGCTGGCTGACAGGTGCGGGGCGGGCTGACCTGGTCCGGCTGCTTTCCTGTCAAGAAACGCTCCGCTACCGGGTTCTGGAGTCGATATACCGTCACCATGCTGCTGTTTACGCCTCCGGCATCGGCGGATTCTCCGTGTTGTTTTTATTCTTGATTATTGGATCAGTCGGATCAGTCGGATCAGTCGGATCGGTCCGATCGGTCGGATTGTTTCTGCTCCTGCTGATCCCGGTCAGCCAGCTGTCAATCGAAACCGTCAATTATCTGATCACGCGCCTGTTACCGCCACGACCATTGCCCAAGATGGATTTCGAAGTTGCGGGGATTCCCGATGCGTTCCGCACCCTGGTAGTCGTGCCGATGATGCTGACCAACGAGGGTACGGTCCGTGCCGAGGTGGAGAAGCTGGAGATCCGCTATCTGGCCAACAAGGAAGCAAATCTGCTCTTCAGCCTGTTCACGGACTACACCGATTCAGCCACACTTTCCCGTGAGGATGACAGCCGTCTGCTTCAGACGGCGAGCGACTGTCTGGAAACGCTCAACGAACGTCACGGTGCAGAACGGTTTTTTCTGTTCCATCGGGAGCGATGCTGGAGCGAATCAGAACAGAAATTCATCGGCTGGGAACGTAAACGCGGCAAGCTGGAGGAGCTGAACCGCCTGATCGACGGTACAAGATCAGAGGCCGCACCTCCGATGGTCTACGTGGGCGACCAGGATCAACTGGCCGATGTCCGCTTTATCATCACTCTGGACAGCGATACCCAGTTGCCGCACGGAACGGCCCGCAGACTGATCGAGACCCTGGCACACCCCCTCAATCAGCCCCGCTTCGACGCTTCGGGCGGTATCATGGCCGGCTCTTACACCATCATCCAGCCGCGGGTGAGCCCGACCCTGCCGAGCACAAGCGCTTCGGCCTTCAGCAGGCTGTTTGCCGATGCAGTCGGTATCGACCCTTATACACAGGCGGTCTCCGACGTCTATCAGGACTTGAGCGGTGAAGGTTCGTACCATGGCAAGGGTATCTACGATGTACGCGCATTCAGCCGCATCCTGTCGGAACGGTTCCCTGAGAATTGGGTATTGAGCCACGACCTGATCGAAGGTGCTCATGTCCGGGTAGGACTGGCGAGCGATATCGAGCTCTACGATGAATTCCCGCAAGGGTACCAGAGCTACAGCAGCCGGGCCCATCGCTGGATCCGGGGCGATTGGCAGATCGCAGGATGGATATTCCCGACCGTTCCTCTGGCCTCCGGCGGTCGGGGGGACAACCCGCTCTCCATGATCAGTCGCTGGAAGATCCTCGATAACCTGCGCCGCAGTCTGTTGCCCGCCACCAGCCTTGCCCTGCTGCTGGCCTCCTGGTTCATCTCACCGGTTATCGGCACGATCGCAGCGCTGGTGGTCGGCATGCAGCTCCTCTTTCACCCTCTGGCGCAGCCCTTTACCATGGCTACCACCCTGAAGGGCTTGAAGTACTTCTCCCCGCCCAAGCTGCTGCACGATCTGCTCCGGGCGACTGCCGATGCGGCGCTGCTGCCGCACCAGGCGGCAGTGAGCCTGGATGCCATTGCCCGGGTATGGTACCGCCGCGTGGTCTCCGGGCGTGATCTCCTGGAGTGGACAGCTCAGGCGACTCACTGGAGCGCTTCTCGCAAGCAGCCGATCTTCATTGCCAGCATGGCCTTGGGGAGCCTCTTCAGTATCGCGGCGAGCCTTGTGATCTGGCGCGTTATGCCGGCCAGCCTGCCGCAGGCCGCTCCATGGCTTGTTTTGTGGCTCCTCTCCCCGTTGCTCGGCTGGCTCCTGAATCTGCATCCGACCCTGCTGGAGCGGATCAAGCCGTTGTCGGGATCCGACCGCCGGTTCCTCAGGCAGATCGCCCGGCGGACCTGGCGCTACTTCTCTTCATTTGTCACTGCTGAGACCTCATGGCTTCCCCCGGACAACTACCAGGTGGCTCATCAGGACCGCCTGGCCATGCGGACGAGTCCGACCAACATCGGCCTCTGGATGACCAGTGCACTCGGAGCCCATGACTGCGGCTACCTGACGGTCAATCAGGTCATAGAAAAGCTGACCGATACCATGGCAACACTTGCCCGTCTGGAGCACCATGAAGGGCATCTGCTGAACTGGTACGATATTCAGACCCTGGTGCCGCTCGAACCCCGCTACGTCTCGACTGTCGACAGCGGCAACCTGCTGGGCGCCCTCTGGGCACTTGACCAGGGAGTTGATGAGCTGCTGCACGCCCCTCTCCTGGATAGCAAAGCCTTTGCCGGTCTGGCTGACACCGGGGAGATCCTGAAGCAGAGCGCAGCTTTGGGGACGATTTCCGGAATTGATCAAAGAAGACTCGACCAGCTCCTTGCCCGGTGGAACTCTCCACCCTCCGATGTCGCCGGAATACTCCAGCTGCAACGGCGGATGCAGGTCGATATCAGCGCCGTAGTCGCTGCATCCGGCTCAGTTCAGACCCCTCTGGACGGGAAATCAGCCACCTGGGCAGAGGAACTTCAGCAGCAGGCCACAGCTCAGCTCCGCAGCATCGACCGGTATCTCGCCTGGATAGAGATCCTTGCAGAAAGAACCGGGGAAGAGCTTTCCCGGCTTGGGCCGGAAGCTGAGTTTGTCATCCGCAAGGACCTGATCCGGGCGCCGTCTCTGTTCGATCTTGCCCATGGCGATATCGGCTCGATCAGAGCCCTTCGCAAGCTCAAAGAGGAGTCTGTGCATGCCGGCACCCCTCTGGGGATCTGGTTCGACCGGGTACTCGCAGCATTCGCCACCAGCCAGTGGCTGGCCGGGGAGACCCTGGGGATGGCCGAAAAGCTGCTTGTCGACATCCGGGAGCTGTCAGACGGTATGAACATGCGCTTTCTCTATGACATCAGGCGCAAGCTCTTTGCTATCGGCTACAACGTCTCCCTGAGCCGTCCGGATATCTCCAGTTACGATCTTCTGGCCAGTGAGGCGCGGCTTGGCAGTTTTGTCGCCATTGCCCGTGGAGACGTCCCTCTGGAACACTGGTTTTCTCTGGGTCGCCCCTATGGTGCTCTCGGTCGGCAGCGGGTCCTCCTCAGCTGGACCGGGACCATGTTCGAATACCTGATGCCGCTGCTGTTCCAGTCCTCTTATGTCAATTCACTTCTGGACAAGGCAGCCCGGGAAGCGGTCGAGGTCCAGATCGCCTATGGCCGCAAGCAGCGGGTGCCGTGGGGTATTTCAGAGTCAGCTTTTGCTGATCTCGACAGCAACAAGACCTATCAGTACAAGGCGTTCGGAGTGCCGGCGCTCGGCCTTAAGCGCGGCCTTGAGGAACAGCTGGTGGTCGCTCCGTATGCCACCCTGCTGGCACTGAACGTGGCTCCCGGTGAGACCGTGCAGAATCTGAAGCGATTGGCCGGTCTGGGGATGCTGGCTGATTACGGTTATTACGAAGCCATGGATTTCAGCCGGCAGACGCAGCGTGAGGGGAGACGGGGGGTGATAATCGAGGCGTATATGGCCCATCACCAGGGGATGGCATTTCTCTCCCTGACAAATTTTCTCCATGACAACCCGTTCCAGCGCCGTTTTCATAACGACTCGCGGGTGCGTGCCTTTGAGGCCCTGCTCCAGGAGCGGATACCTCTCCTGCCGCCGTTGCACCTTATCTCGACGCGGCCGGCTGAACCGACTCTGCTAAGCGGAGATCTGGTCGCAACGGCTGGAAGCAGTTTTAGCACCCCGCACACGATCATCCCCAAGAGTCTGCTTCTCAGCAACGGCAGTTACGGTTTGATGATCAGCAACAGTGGCGGAGGCTACAGCCAGTGGGGCGGTCAGGAGCTCACCCGCTGGAGGTCGGACAGTACCTGTGACAGCCTGGGGACCTTCTGTTACATCCATGAGCCCGATCAGGATCATCTCTGGTCCACAACCTTTCATCCGGTCGGAGGGAAGGTCGAAGGGTATTCTGTTGAGTTTGCCCTCGACCGGGCCGTATTCCGGCGCAGTGATAAAGGGCTGCTCACCGAAACAGAGGTCATTGTCTCGCCGGAAGACGATCTGGAGATCCGCCGGATCACCATTGCCAATCGTTCCGGCCGGGTCCGCTCCCTCAACCTGACCAGTTACATCGAACTCTCCATGGCGCCCCACAACGCGGATCGCCAGCACCCTGCCTTCAACAAGCTGTTCATCCAGACGGAAGCAGTTCCGGAACAGCAGGCGCTCCTCGCCTACCGTCGAAAACGGAGTCAGAACGAACAGCCGCTGTATGTGGCCCATTGTCTGACGCTCGAGCAGAGCGGGAATTACAATCCACAGGAGAACAGGTGGCAATTCGAGACCGACCGGGGGCGTTTCATCGGCCGGGGCCGGACACTTGCCGATCCCATGGGGGCAGTGCAGGAGCCCGGCAACAGCCAGGGTTTTGTCCTGGATCCCTGCTTAAGCCTGCGGCGGAGTTTTGCACTGAACCCGGGAGCGCGCGTCCAGCTCTCCATGGTCATAGCAGCCGGCAGTTCACGCGAGCAGGTACTTCTGATGATGGATAAGTACAGTGCTCCCCATGCTTCCGAGCGGGCCATGGATTTTGCCTGGCGTGCGGCTCAGCAGCAGTTGCAGATCCTGCATATCCAGCCTGACGAAGCACGCCGTTTCCAGCAGCTTGCAAGTCATCTGCTGTTTCCCGGACAGCTGCTGCGTGCACCTGCCGAACGCCTGGAAGAGAACCGGAAGGGACAGGCAGGCTTGTGGCCCTACGCCATATCGGGTGACCTGCCGATAGCCCTGATCACCATCGGCGAGGTCCGTGATATCAGCCTGGTCCGGCAGATGCTCCAGGCGCATACATACTGGAGGATGCACGGCCTTGCGACCGACCTCGTCATCCTCAACGAAGAGGCCGGGAGCTATGAGCGGCCTCTTCAGGAACGTCTGGAACAGCTTATCCAGAGCCATACTGCTATTTCAGCTGCGACTGACCGGGCGGGCGGGATCTTCCTGAAAAGCGCGGCCCATATTCCGGAAGAAGATCTGAGACTCCTCAAGGCTGTGGCCAGTGTCGTACTGGTGGCGGCACGAGGCACACTGCCCCAGCAGCTCGGGGTGCCGGTGGATGCTCCCGAGTTGATGGAACGGGTGGTCCGGAAACGCGCTCCCCGTGAGCCCACGGCTTCGCTCCCCTTCATGGAGTTGAGCTATTTCAACAGTCTCGGCGGTTTCACTCCGGACGGGCGTGAATATGCGATCTATCTCGGCCCGGATACCAACACTCCGGCCCCCTGGGTAAACGTCATCGCCAACCCGACCTTCGGGACCATGGTCAGTGAAACCGGTTCCGGCTTCACCTGGTATGGCAACAGCCAGCGTAACCGCCTGACCGGCTGGTCGAACGATCCGGTGATGGACCCTTCAATGGAGGCGCTCTACATCCGTGATGAGGAGACCGGCATATTCTGGTCGCCGACCGCGGCGCCGATCCGTGAAGCGAATGCCTATCGGGCCCGTCACGGGGCGGGCTATACGGTGTTCGAGCATAACAGCCATGGTATCGAGCAGGAGCTGACCCTCTTCGTGCCGGTGGATGCCAGCGGTGGAGAGCCGATCAAGCTTCAGCGACTGCGGCTGACCAATGCCTCGAACAGAAGACGCCGGCTCTCGATAACCTATTATCTGGAGTTGACCCTCGGTGAAAACCGGGAGAGCACCCGGATGCATGTCATCACCAACTGGGATAACGAAGCCCAGGTGCTGCTGGCGCACAACCGCTACCATCCCGAGTACGGAGAGCGGGTCACTTTCGTGGCCATGACCCCCGAAGTCGATTCGTACGGCGGCGATCGTACCGCATTTATCGGTCGGAACCGCTCGCTGACCAGCCCGCTTGCCATGGAGCTGACCCGGCTCTCAAACCGGACCGGAGCCGGGCTCGATCCGTGCGCGGCGATCCGTACCGTTATCGAAATAGCTCCGGGCGAAAAACGGGATATCACCGTCATGCTGGGGCAGACCGCTTCGATCGCTGCTACCCGCGAACTGGTACACCGCTACCGGGAGGACCTGTCATTCGAGAACGCTTTTGATAGTACCAGAGCCTGGTGGGATGATCTGCTCGGCACGATCCGGGTCCAGACCCCTGAACTGGCCACCGACCTTCTGCTCAACCGCTGGCTGCAGTACCAGTCCTTAAGCTGCCGCATCTGGGGGCGGTCCGCATTCTACCAGTCAGGCGGAGCCTTCGGATTCCGCGATCAGCTGCAGGATGTCATGGCGTTCCTTTACGCTAGCCCGGGGATCGCCCGTGACCAGATCCTGCTGGCCGCCAGCCGGCAGTTCAAGGAGGGGGATGTCCAGCACTGGTGGCATGAACCGGCCGGCGCCGGTATCCGTTCGCGTATCTCCGATGACCTCCTCTGGCTTCCGTATGTGGTCGCACAGTACGTCCGGACGACCGGTGACCGGGAGATACTGGAGACGGAAGTCCCTTTCCTGAATGCCCCGCTGCTGGAAGATGATCAGCACGAACTATTCTCAATACCTGAGGTCGGCTTTGAACGCGCAACGCTCTTCGAGCACTGCCGGCGCGCTGTCAGTCGCGGTCTGACAACCGGTCCCCATGGTCTCCCCCTGATCGGGACCGGGGACTGGAACGACGGCATGAACCTGGTCGGTACCGGCGGGAAGGGAGAGAGTGTCTGGCTCGCCTGGTTCCTGTGTGATGTGCTGGAAGGGATGACCGAACTTTCAGACCTGCTGCAAAAAACCGAGATGAGCAGGGGGTATCAGGAAGAGAGGAGTGCCCTGATCCAGCGTGTCGAACAGGCTGGCTGGGATGGTGACTGGTATCTGCGGGGGACGTTCGACGACGGCTCAATGCTCGGCTCCGCTGCGAACAGCGAGGCGAAGATCGATTCCCTTCCCCAATCGTGGGCATGGCTTTCCGGTGCTGCCGATCCTGAGCGCGCTGCCCGGGCCCTGGAGTCGGCCTGGCAGCATCTTGTTCGCGAGGATGAAGGTCTGGTGCTGCTTTTCGAACCCCCCTTCGATACCTCGGAACCTTCACCCGGCTACATCAAGGGGTATCCTCCCGGAGTGCGGGAGAACGGGGGGCAGTACACGCATGCCGCCCTCTGGATGGCCATGGCCATGGCCCGCAAAGGGGACGGAGAACGGGCAGTGCAGCTGCTGCGCATCCTCAACCCGATCGAACATGCCCGCGATGCAGAGTCTGTCTGGCATTACGGGATCGAGCCCTACGTGGTTGCGGCAGATGTCTACCGCCTGCCCGGCCGGGTCGGACAGGGGGGGTGGTCGTGGTATACCGGTTCGGCAGCATGGATGTACCGGGCCTGGATCGAAGAGGTGCTCGGTCTGCAGATACGCGGCGGGCAGCTGCGGATGAATCCGGTCATCCCCGTACAATGGAACGGTTTCACTCTCAGCTATCGGCACGGCGAAACGGTCTATGAGATCCGGGTGGAGAATCCGGACGGCTGCGGGCAGGGTGTCGCCTGGGTCGAGATGGATGGACAGCGGATGACCGCTGGAGTGATCCCTCTGGAAACGGGACTGGTGAAACATCAGGTCGTCGTGAGGATGGGGACGCCGGAATGAAAATTATGAATTATGAATTATGAATTATGAGGTATAAGAAATGACAATCCGACAAAAGGAAAACAAATGGATCGAGTACGAATCGGCTGCAACTATGTGAAACAACCCTTCTGGAAAGTGATACTCGGCGTCCCGCTCATCTATCTGCCGATCCTGACGACCGTGCCGTTCGTGATTATCGGGGTTCTGCTGATCAGAACGCACCTGAAGCATGTCGGCGGCATGGAGATAAAACCGTACTCCGCGTTCGTACCCGACTGGGTCTCGCACCGCTATAGCAACCGGGATCAGCCGGTCATCAACATCTCGCCGCTGAATCTTGCGCACTACCGGATCTTCTGGATCTTCAACTGCAAGCTCTACTGCCCGCTCAGTGTCGCTCTTTTCAGGTACATACTTTATCTGGTGAAGATCGTGGAGATATGGTGGTGTCCGTTCAGCCATGATCAGAAACAGGAGTATGCTGATGCTGCAATCGACGAATCTTTCTGGCATGTCGATCCAGAGGAGCTTGTAAAGCTGCATCCCGACGATAAAAAGAACCCGATCTGGAATGAGAAGGGTGAGCAGTGAGGATACGGGCTCTCCCTTTTTGCTTATGTTGAAATTTAATCTGTCCAGGTTTATAGTCTTAGGAGCGGTTCGATCCGCATTTGTGGAGAACGGGGACTGTTTCCCGGTTGTCGGGAAAGGAGTATGGATGAAGTTGATCGGGGCACCAAAACTGGTCGTCTGGGCGGAGAAGATCCGGAAGGACCGGCTGAAGGTCTGGCAGGAGACTTCTCCGGAGATCTTCAAGGCCGTTGAATCGATAGTGAATAGCGAGACGAGTGCCGACTGGTGGATAGCCCATAAAGACAAGGGGCTGGAAGTGGTCTGCAAGCTCCTGATGGGCGGCAATCTGCAGCGGCCGGTTGCTCAGCAGCGGAGCAGATCCGCTCATCCGCAGAAGAAGATGGAAACGAAAAAAGAGTAGCGGCTGGAGCAGGGCAGCAGCCGCATCCGGAGAGATGTGTGACATCAGCGCCTAAACTGTATTTACTGGATGGCTCCAGTTACATCTACCGTGCCTACTACGGGGTCAGGGACGTCGCCACGAGCAACGGGATGCCGACCAATGCCGTATTCGGTTTTACCCGGATGCTTCTCACCCTTCTGCAGGAGGACCGCCCCGAATATCTTGCCGTCGTCTTCGATCCCCCACGGGAAGCTACCTTCCGCAGGGAGATCTACCCGGAGTACAAAGCCAACCGGGACGCCATGCCCGAAGATCTTCTCCCCCAGATCCCGTTCATCAGAAAAGTCCTGCTGGCTCTCAATATACCGGCGCTGGAAGCTCCCGGTTTTGAGGCCGACGATGTCATTGCCACCCTTGCCCGCCGGTATGCTGCGGAAGGGGTCGAGGTGACGGTCGTCACCGGTGACAAGGATCTGCTCCAGATCGTCAACGACCGGATCAGCCTGCTCGATACCATGAAAGAGAAACGTTCCGGGCCGCAGGAGGTACTGGAGCGCTTCGGTGTCCCGCCGGAGCTGGTGGCGGATGTCCTCGGGCTGGCTGGCGACAGTGCCGACAATATTCCCGGAGTTCCCGGCATCGGCGAGAAGACCGCCAGCGAGCTGGTCCGCAGGTTCGGTTCGCTGGAAGAAGTCCTCCAATGGCGGAGCATGGTCAGCGGCAAACAGCGCCGGGGTAATCTGCGTATCCATGCAGACCAGGCCCGGCTCTCGAAGGTCCTTGCAACCGTCCGCTATGATGTCCCTCTGGATATCCCCCTTGCAGCTCTGCAGCGCCAGTCGCCGAACCTGACCGAACTGATCCCTCTGCTGCGGGAGCTGGAGTTTGCGAATCTGGAGGTCGCCTTCACCCCGCCTCCTGTCGGTGTCGTCGAGATCTACAGCGACGGCTCCGGTAGAGAGTCCGGTCCCGGCGGCTATGGCGTGATCCTGCGCTACGGCGAGCATGAGAAGGAACTGAGCGGTTTTGAGCCCGCTTCCACCTCGCAGCGGATGGAACTCACTGCGGCGATCAGGGGGCTGGAGGCGCTGACTTCCCGCAAAAGAGTGCGACTGCTGAGCGACTCACAGTATCTTGTCCGGGGGATGAGCGAATGGCTGCCGGGCTGGATCCGTGCCGGACGTCTGGAGAGTCCGGAAGCGCTCAGGAATCAGGATCTCTGGCAGCGGCTGGCCGCGCTTTCCACGGATCATGAGATCATCTGGGAGTGGGTGCGAGGCCATGCGGGGAATCACTTCAACGAGCGCTGCGACAGACTGGCAAAGCGGGCAGCAGACGAGGGGATAAAGGCGGTAGAGAAGGAAGCCCTGGCGGCGGCAGCGGCAAAAACAGCCGGGGAGCACGCCAGGGAAGAGCAGGCCCTCCGGGTGCCGGTCGAAACTGTTCATCAGGCAGCGGCTGCGGTCAGGGGTGATCTGCAGTTCAAGGCTGATGACGATGGCCAGCTTCTGCTCTGTTAAATCAATTCGAGGACACGTATCATGAAAATACAGAGATTATCTGAAGAAAACCGCCCCAAGGTCTATGCGCTGCTACAGCGTGCCTTTCCATACAGTACCTGTGAAGCGGAACTGGTGCAGAAGCTCCACGAAAACGGCAAACCCCTGCACGAATGGGTCTGCATCCATACCAACAAGGTCATCGCCTACATCGCCTTTTCCAGTGCCTGGCATGGCAGCGAGATCTGCGGTCTGCACCTGGCCCCCATGGCCGTGACACCCGACTTCCAGAAGCAGGGGGTGGGGTCGGAGCTGCTCCGGTTTGCACTACGGCAGGAAGCGATCAAAAGCCAGCCCCTCTTTGTCCTCGGCAAGCCCGATTATTACCGCCGGTTCGGTTTTGAACCGTGCAAGATGCCCATCTGCCCGTTCGATAAGAACAACACGCATTTTCTCAGCATGCGCCATACCTCCGCAGCCCTCTACGTTGTCGGTTATGAACCGGAGTTCAAGCCTGCTGAAAAACCGCCCGTCCCGAAAATGAAGACGCGCCGGGGAAGGTGATCTGCAGGAAGCATTGGAAGAAGCAGCGTGAGATGGAGATCGGAACCCGGACTGCTAACTTTCACCGAAATGAGTACCATCATACTGTCATGGGAGAGCGCACTATGAATGATCATTCCACAGCCGTCTGCCACGCACCTTCTTCATATCTAGTCACCGGGGTGCGTCTTGTCTCCCTTACCCTTTTCCTCCTCCTGTTCATGGCACAAAACGCATCTCCCCTCAATATTCCGGAAAAGCTTGTCTACGATATTACCTGGACAGGGATCAAGGCGGGGACAGCGACACAGGAAATCGTGGTGGAGAAGGACCTCCTCAGGGTCATTTCGACAGTCCGTTCAGCCGACTGGATCTCGGTTTTTTTCCCGGTCGAGGACAGGGTCGAGAGCCTTCTCACACGAGGACCGCCTCGCCAGGTCGGCCTGCCCTTGAACTTCCGGATGAAGGTCAAGGAAGGGAATCACCGTAAGGACAAGGAAATTATTTTCGACCACGGAAAGGGGAGTGCCCGCTATATCGATCACATTAACGGCGAGAATACGACCCTTGAGATCAAAGGGCAGACCTACGACACCTACTCGAGTTTTTATTATGTGCGGATGCTCCCTCTCGAAGTCGGCAAATCGGTTTTCGTTTCCGTTCTTGACGACAAACGGCTTTGGAACATCGAGGTGCAGGTGCTGAAGAAGGAACGTATAAAGACCGTTCTGGGGGAGGTCAACACCATTCTGATCTACCCGTTGGTCAAAAACGAGGGGATGTTTGAACGGAAAGGGGCGATTTATATCTGGCTTACCGATGACGAGAGACGGATCCCCGTCAAAATGAAAACGAAAGTGGCTATCGGAAGTATTACTGCTACGCTGGTGGGTGGGGATTATGGTGATAAGTGACTACTAATGTGCCACGGGCGGTTTCCCTGACCGTTCACAAGGTCCGCGGCATGGAGGCGCGCAAGGAGGAGAGGAATGCATAGAGGAAGGGGGTGGTGGCCAGCGAGACGTTACGCCGGGCTGGTCTGCCTGTCTGTGCTGGCGGCACTCACTGTAGTCGGGTGGCGGGGTAAAGCCCTGGCTGCCGGGCCGAAACAGGGAGGAACACTGACCGTCGGGGTTGACCGGGAATTCCGCGGTTTCGACCCCCTCACGGTGATATACCTCCAGAAAGGCGACCGCAGTGTTGTCATGGCAATCGAGGAGCGGCTTTTCGACCTGGATGACAAAGGGAGGCTCGTTCCCGAGCTCGCCCTTTCGGCAACCCCGTCGGAAGACGGGAAAGCCTGGACCATCAAGCTCCGCCAGGGTGTTTCCTTTCATGACGGAACCCCGTTTAATGCCGACGCAGTGGTGGTGCATTGGGAGAGAATGCTCAATCCCCGGAACCGCTTCTCCGGGGCGATCTATATCGAACCGGTGCAGTCGGTGACGAAGATTGACGAACACACTGTCCGGTTCATCCTGAAACACCCCTGGGCCGCGCTTACCTCGATGCTTAGCGGAGCGCAGTTGACGGGAGCCTATATCCCGTCACCGAAAGCGGTGCGGGAGAAGACGCAGAACCGCGCTCCGGTCGGCACCGGACCGTTCATGTTCAAGGAATGGGTAGCCTCCGACCGTCTGGTGGTGGTCAGGAATCCCGGATACTGGCGCAAGGGGAAACCGTACCTGGACAGCGTCGTCTTCCGGCCGGTTCCCGACATGCAGTCCCTCTTCGCCGGTCTGCGCTCGGGTGCGACCGACCTCATCCAGACCGACTGGGCTCCGCACATCCTCGATGCAATAAAAGGCCGGTCGCTCAAAGTCTACAGCGCAGATTCCAGCGGCCCATACACATTCATCATAAACACCGAAAATCCCCCCCTGGACGACGTCCGGGTCCGCCGCGCCCTGGCCTATGCCTGGAACCAGGAATCCTATCTGCGGGCTGACTCCCGACGGACCCTCCCGATGGCAAAGGAACCGTTCGGCGGGACACTATCCTGTGGAGACTACGGCTATCGCTCCTACAATCCTGCCAAGGCAAAAAAACTCCTTGCGGAATACGGAAAACCGGTGACCCTGGAGCTGCTGGTGCCCGACACCCCCCGGGGAAAGGAGTCGGGAAAGAGCATGCAGCGGCTGTTCAGGGAAGCCGGAATCACTCTGAAGCTTGCACTCGCGACCGAGGGAGAACTGGTCAGGAAGGTCATGCGCGGCAACTACCAGATCGCCGACTGGCGGCTGACAGATCTTAACGATATGGGGCCTTATCTCAGGGTTTGTCTCCATTCAAAAGGGCAGCTGAATTTTAGCAGGTACCGAAACCCAGCAATGGATGAACTTCTGGAAACACAGCTGATGAGCACCGATGACGAGACGAGACAGAAAGCTCTCTGCCAGATAGCCACCCGGATTAACGAGGATGTGATGTACTTGTATGGCGGCGGTCGACGTTTCCACGTCATTGCCAACCCGTCGATTCAGGGGGTCGACATGATCGAACATGGCGTCATCCGGGTGAGCGAAATCTGGGTGAAGGAAGAGGTGAAGAAAGCGAAAAAGAAGTCGAAGAAAGTGAAATAATTGGCGCAGCAGCCTGGGGCTCACGAAGGTCCGGCTCCTTCTACTTTGCTGCGGTTCCCTCTAACACGATTTCCAGCCTGAAGGTGAAGGCAAACTTGGTGGGGAACTGCCTGTCACCCGTCCGGGGCCAGAAGATCTCCGGCTCCAACTCGAAATAGACCCACTTTCTCAGCAAGTCCCGCCGATACCGCGTCAGCAGCCGATAATTACTTACCGTGTCATAGAAGCTGGTATTACCATACACGCCTCCCAACACGGTTATTGCACTCTGGTTGGAAAGCTCGTGGATCAGTGATAGTTCCGATCCCATCTCGAATCCCTGGATCCCTCTCGCTGCCGTCCCGGAGGAGGCCCAGCGGAGCAGGGTCTCCTTATCGAGCAACCGCTCCAGGGTCAGTTCCGTAGTCGTGCCGGGACCTTTGGGAGTGATCACGAACAAAGTCTCTTCGAACCGGAACAGGGAAGTGTCGCTGAAATGGTAGTTGTACTGGAAGCGGCTCCGCACAAACGCCTCTGGCGGAAGAACGATCCGGACCCCGGCGCCGAGGAACAGGTCCATGGACGGGGATTTGATTAATCCGTAACGAAGCTCAGTGTTGACGAATTTGGTGGTATTTCCGGAGGTCCGGTCGAAACCCGGATTCCCCGGGTCTTCAGGGAGACTCGGCGTGACTGGGGGCGGTTCATTATCGCCCGAGATGGTAAGACGTAACCGCTCATTGATCTTGGAAAGCACCAGGTTGGCCCGGATCGAGGGGCCAAACTTTAAATTCTCGCCCTCTTCAGCCCGAATGGCACTACGCAGGCGGATCTGATATCTCGTCTGCCGGAGATTCGCCGTCTTGGGGTTACCGAAAAAATCGTCGAATCGAACGACCTGCTCGAGGATGTTCCGTTGCATGTACTCATGGGTTTCGTCCGCGGTGTTCGTGCTCTTTGTCTCAATTGGCTCGATGGGAGTCTCAGGTGATGGGGGGGGCGTCGCCGCAGGAGCGGGCTGCGTTGCTGGCGCGGGCTGCACTTCCGCCTTTTCCCCTGCACTCGAAACCCCGGCCCCGACAAACTGAAAAAACAGTGCTGCTGCCAGGATGACGGCATGGAACAGGCGTAAAGCTTCCGCTTGCCGGGTCACCTGCCCCTTCTTTCTGAATAAAAACCAAACCATACTTAGCAATCCTGCAAACACGGGAGTTCCCATTGCGCCGGCGCGGCAACGGGGTGAACTGAAGGCAGCAAAAGACATGTTTCAAGCTGCTGCCCTCGTAAGTATACTTGATGGACTTCTTCTGTCCAGTGTCCAGAGAGTGCAGGGCGATCAGGGGGATTCCGGGGGGAATCCCCTGCTGTTTTCCATTTTGGGCTGTCCATTTATCCGCCCGCTATTACTCATTATCTCTGGCATCCGGCGAACATCGGCGCTAGAATATCACGTTGCTGAAAGAACGCTGACTGGCAGATAGTAAAAAGTGTGTCAAGCTATCGATGTGATGATTATGGAGTTCGAATCTTGAAAATTCCCCTTCAGCCTGATACTCCGGAAAACAGGGCGCTGACAGAGAATGTCCACCCGTCTGACTGGGCCAATCCCGAGCCGACGGGACGCTACAATCTTGTTGTCATAGGCGCCGGGACCGCCGGCTTGATCTGTGCCGCCGGTGCTGCCGGGATCGGGGCAAAGGTGGCCCTTATCGAGCGGCATCTGCTGGGCGGCGATTGTCTGAACGTCGGCTGTGTCCCTTCAAAAGGGGTGATCCGGGCTTCGCGGGCTCTCTTCGACGCAAGAAACGGAAGCGGGTTTGGCGTGCTTGGTGGTGAGAGTATCAGTTTTGATTTTGGTGCTGCCATGGAGCGGATGCGCCGCTTGCGCGCCGATATCAGCCATCACGATTCGGCCCGCCGTTTCCGCGATGAACTGGGGGTCGACGTGTTTATCGGCCAGGGGAGCTTCAGCGGTTCCGACACGGTCCTTGTGGCAGGCAAAACCTTGCACTTCAAGAAAGCAGCCATATGTACCGGTGCCCGGGCTGAGGCGCCGCCCATTCCCGGACTGACAGAGGCCGGCTATCTGACGAACGAATCGATCTTCTCCCTGACGACACTGCCGCCACGCCTGGCAGTGATAGGTGCCGGCCCCATCGGCTGCGAGCTGGCACAGGCATTCGCCCGCTTCGGCAGCAGGGTGACCCTGGTCGAGTCGGGGCCGCACATTCTCGGCCGGGAGGACGGCGATGCCGCCAGAATGCTCCAGTCGGTATTTGTAAGGGAAGGGGTCGATCTGCACATGAGGGTGAAAATCCTCGCGGTGGAAATGCGGGGAAGCGACAAGGTCCTTCATCTGGAACGTGACGGTCAGTCAGTGGAGGTCGTTGCTGATGAGATCCTGGTCGGTGTCGGCAGGGTGCCCAATATCGTAGGACTTGAACTGGAAAAGGCCGGAATTATTTTCGACAAGAGCGGGGTTACGGTCAATGATACCCTGCAGACGTCAAACCCGGATATCTATGCCGCCGGTGACATCTGCTCACCGTACAAGTTCACCCATACTGCCGATGCCCAGGCCCGCATTCTTATTGCCAATGCCCTGTTCTTGGGGCGGCAGAAGAGTTCGGCCCTGACCATCCCCTGGTGCACCTACACCGATCCGGAGATAGCCCATGTCGGGATGTATGAGCAGGATGCCAGGGAAAAGGGTGCCGAGGTTATGACACTTACCATCCCGTTGGCTGATGTCGACCGGGCCGTGCTTGACGGTGAAACCGAAGGATTTGCCCGCGTTCACCTGAAAAAGGGGAGTGATACGATCCTCGGAGCAACCATCGTTGCCCGCCATGCCGGCGAGATGATCAATGAGTTCTCACTTGCCATCACCAATGGTCTCGGGATCTCTGCCATCGCTAAAACCATACATCCTTACCCGACGCAGGCGGAAGTCATCAAACGGCTTGGGGACGCGTATAACCGCACGCGTTTGACGCCATTCGTGAAGAACCTGCTTTCCGGCTGGCTCAAATGGCAGAGAGGCTGATCAATGAACAGTAAAAAGATCGTCATCTCCCTTGTCGGGATTGTTGTTGTCGCGGGATTCTTTTACTTCGATCTTCAGCGTTTTCTGACGCTGACTGCACTGAAAGCCAACCGTCAGGCGCTGCTCGATTACTATGCCGTTCACAAGCTGGTCACGGTCGCAGGTTTCATGGCGATCTATATCGTCCAGACCGCCCTGTCGCTGCCCGGTGCAGCCATCCTGTCGCTGGCAGCCGGAGCGATCTTCGGCTCGATCACTGGGACGCTCTATGCCATTATAGCTGCAACGGCCGGTGCGACCCTGGCTTTTCTGGTAACTCGTTACCTGCTGCGCGATGCGGTCCTGAAGAGATTCGGCAGCAGGCTGGAGGGTATGAACCGGGAGCTGGAAAGCCGTGGCTTCAATTATCTCCTCTTCCTGCGACTGGTGCCGGTTTTTCCGTTCTTCCTTATCAATCTTGCTGCCGGATTGACCCGTTTGCCGCTGCGGACATTTTTCCTTGCAACAATGCTCGGTATCATCCCCGGCGGCTTTGTTTTTGTGAATGCGGGAGCGAGTCTGGCGACCATTGACTCTCTTTCCGGCATCGTCTCTCCGCGGGTGCTTGGTTCGTTCGCACTGCTCGGACTGTTTGCACTGCTGCCGGCGGTGTACAGCAGATTAAAATCGAAAAAGGGGTAACTCAGACTATGGTAGCATCTTTCCAGCAGCGACTGCAGGCAGTAAACCCGGAGTACGAGACCTTTGAAGGCCTGCAGACACTGCAGGTCAATCTGGGAAATCTCTGTAACCTGAACTGCAGCCACTGCCATGTGGGCGCTTCCAGTCGCGGGACTAAAGTCATGGGACTGGAGGTGATGGATCAGATAGCCGGGTTCCTTTCGTGTCATCCCGGTCTTACCCTTGATATAACCGGTGGCTGCCCGGAGATGAACCCGGACTTCCGTTATTTCGTCGAGCAGACAGCAGGGTTGGTGCCGCGCCGGCTGCTCCGGAGCAACCTGGCGATCATGGTTGAGGAGGGGTGGGAGTGGCTGCCGGAATTCTGCAGGAGTCAGGAACTGACCATTGTCGGGTCGCTTCCCTGCTATCTGGAGGACAATGTCACGCGGCAGCGTGGCACAGAAGTTTATATGAAAAGTATCCAGGCCTTGAAACAGCTGAATGCTCTTGGCTACGGTTCAACGCTGGAGCTGGACCTGGTCTACAACCCGGGCGGGAATTTTGTCTCCGGTTCCCAGCAGGAACTGGAAGCGGCCTACAAGAATCAGCTTTCCGATAATCACGGGATTATCTTCAATAACCTTTTCACCATCACCAACGCACCGATCGGCCGATTCAAAGAGCATCTTGACGCTGAAGGTAAATTCGCCGATTACCTGCGACTGCTGGCCGGGAGCTTCAATCCTGAGACTGCCGGCAATATCATGTGCCGTACCCTGATAAGCGTCGACTGGCGGGGGAGGATTTTCAACTGTGATTTCAATCAGGCGCTGCAGATGCCGGTGACGGCAGAAGATGGTTCTGAAATAACCATTGGGGTGCTGGAGAGTGACAATCTGAACGGTACGAGGATACTGCTTTCGCAGCACTGCTACTGCTGTACTGCCGGGGAGGGGTCGAGCTGTACCGGGGCGCTGGTCGGTTAGAGCGGCTCTTCATCCTCTTCAGCAGTCTCTTCGGTTTTCTCTCCCATTCGGGCAATAACCACACAGGCAGCAGCAATAAGGACGATCGTCACGGTCTCACCGCCGGCCCAGTCAGTTTTTCGATTCACATCGATCCAAAAGGTTCGCTGAAGTTATGTCCTGAACGAAGCCATCTCCTTTTTAAGCTTGTCGATCTGTTCGAAAAGTTTTGTGACCGAATCGTTCATCATTTTTGTAGCATCAAGGTTTATCGATGAAGATGACTCTATATTCTCGACCGATGAGGCGATCATTTCGCTCCCTTTTTCCTGTTCAATGCAGGCGCGTCTTATCTGGTTTATCATGCCGGTTATCGATTCCGTTGACGTTGCGATGAATTTGCCCACATTGCATTGTTCGCGTGCGGCGTTTCTGACTTGAGCCGTGATATCCTTCATCTTTTCTGAGGAGGTGATGATGAGATCGCTCCCCTGAGCCTGCTCTCTGGTTGCTGAGTCAATCTGGCTGACCATTTGGGATACCTGATCTACTGCTTCGCGAATCTGCTGGCTCCCCTTGGACTGCTCCATGGTTGCTTTGGCAATCTCCTTCATCTGGTCCGTGGCTTTCTGGATCCCTTCGAAGATCTTGTTGAGAGCTGTTCCAGAGCGTTCCGCCAGGATTTCGCCGTTATGTATACTCTTCTCAGCGCTTTGGATGGCAGCTACAGCTCGTGCCGTCTCGTCTTGAAGACCAGTTATGACATTTGTTATCTCCCTGGTCGAATTCCTTGTCCGCTCTGCCAGCTGCTTGATCTCGTCAGCGACAACAGCAAATCCCTTGCCATGTTCACCGGCCTGAGCGGCGATGATTGCCGCGTTGAGGGCAAGAAGATTGGTCTGCGCTGCCACATCGTCAATGACCGAGAGTATTGTGCCTATATCAGCAGCTTTGTTAGAGAGGGAGTTGATGGCTTCGAAAGTTATTTCCGACGAGCGTTTGATCTCATGGATACCGGCGATCGACTCTTCGAGAGCCGCCCTGCCGATTTTGGCATCTTCGCGAACGGTTTCCGAAATCTGCGATGCCTCGGCAGTGTTCAGCTCAACCTGCCGTATCGAAAAATCCATCTCCATAACGGAGGAAGCAGAGCTGTTTGCAGCCTCCATCAGGCTTCTGACGCCAAGATTGATCTGTTTGATCGATGCTGCCATCTGGGTAACGGAAGAGCTCACATCTGCAACTGCCTGTGCCAGGGTATCGGTATTCAGTGCAACCTCTTCGACGCTTGAGGTCATTTCCAGGATCGAGGAGGAGCTTTCAGTGGCAGAGATGGAGAGCCCGGCGACACTTTCGTTAACCCCTTTTATGGAGGCGTTTATCTGTATCACGGCTGACGAGGTGCTGCTTACCCCCTCTGACTGGAGCTTTGCAGCTTCAACCACCTTACCTGAGGCAGAGAGGAGGTTTCCGGTAATGGTGTTCAATTCGTCAGCAGCATTGTTAACCTGGCTGACCATGCTGTTGAGGTTGCCGATCATGCCGTTGAGGGCAACAGTAAGATCTCCCAGTTCGTCATTTGAGATGATGTCAAGCTGCTGGGAGAGATCTCCACCCGCAACATGCTCAATCACACTGCTGAGCCTGCTGATCGGCTTCAGGATGATCCGCTCCGCTGCGATGCTTATTCCTATAGAGAAGAGGATAATCGTCAGCAGGGTTCCGGCTGCCACCAGTAGTACCGATTTTCTCAGGGTTCTGGCAACAGAGTCTGTCTTGTAGCCGATCTTGAGCGTGCCGAGAGTCGTCGCGCCATCTGAAGATTTCAGGACGCGCTCAACGACCTTCAGAGAAGAAGTCGAAGCAGGTATCCGGCTCTTGGTGACCAGTTCTTTCTTCTCGTTGTAAAATCCGGCAAAGCTCACTTCCGGGTCCTTGAGGATATCCTGGACGAGATTATCGAGTCCCATGAAGTTGAAGTTTGCCAGATGCTCGGCACCGCTGAGACTGGCAAGATCGGCGACTGAACCGGCTTTGGAATCAAGCGACTTCTTGATTTCAGCGGAATTCTGGTAGGCGATAAAGGCGCCGAGCCCGCCGAACAGGGTCACGATAAGGGTGGTCGTCAGGATCAGGAATCTGCCCCGGATGGAACGGACCGCAAAAAGTTTTGTAAGCATGGACAATTAACTCCCGGAAGGAACGTTCTCCCCTTCGGCGAAACGCCGAAGGGGGAAAGTGGCTTTTCAGTACTTGAAGGCGAATGATTTGTTGACTCCGGCTTTTTTCAGCAGGACACTGGTTGTTTTGAAGTCAGCGGCAGTTGTCTTGATGAACTTGGTGATCTTCATGGACTCCTTGACAGCCTTTGCTTCATCACCAGAATCGCTCCCGAGCCCGAGCAGGATCGATGAGAGCTTGTCAGCAGTGGCTTTGGCAAGTTTTCTGGAGACGATCAGGGTGTTGTCCGGATTTTCACCGTTGTCCTTGCCCACCTGCTCAAGATCGGCGTATTTTGCCTTCTCCTTGTCCCAGACCCGGTTCTTGACGATGGCGACATCAGCCTGTCCGCGGCTGACGGCATCCAGTGCTGCGCCGTGCGAGGCAGCCTGCATCAGCTCTTTGGCTTTGGAAGGACCAAGGGAGCGGTAGTAGAATTCGCCTGAAGATGCCAGAGAGGTGAATATTACCCTTTTCCCGGCAAAGTAGTCGCCGGAGCCGTTGAATTTTGCCCCGCCCTTCTTGACGATGATTGCTGCTGAATACGTGCTGGTGCCGTCCATGTTGACCGGACGGACAAGAGGCTCTGCCACCTCCTTGATAATCATGGCGCCGGCGATTCCGGAGCCGCTGAACATGGCATCCACCTGCCCCTTGGCAAACATGTCAGCTGCGGCAGGATAGGTGTTTGCCGTAACAAACGAAGCATTGAGACCTTTTTTTGACAGATAGTCGAGCAGCGGCTGGTACTTCTTGGCATCGCCTGCCTGAGCCTGCATGATCCCGATTTTGATGTCAGCTGCCAATGCCATACTGCTGAAAGTGAAAACTGATAATAATGCCGCAGAGATAACTCTTTTAATCATTGACTGCCCCCTTAGTAGTTATAAAACAATTATTTAATGACTTCATAAAATAGCTCAAATCTGTTCTTGTAGTAAAGCTCTTTTCATTGGGGAATTTATATAAAGCTTCTTATTTAGGTTCCTCACACAAATCTGTGCAAGGACGTAGGCATGGGTAAATCCCCCATGCAGTGATAAAGATTCAGAATGTAGTTCTTTGCCGATCTGAAACCGTAAGCTCGGTGA
>VFJK01000045.1 GCA_009886125.1 Geobacter sp.
CAGTTCGCGCAGCAGCTGTTACGGTGAGCGGCAGGGTCGGGGTCATCGGGACTGCCGGGACGATCAGGAGCAGTGCCTATACAAAAGCAATCAAGAGGATAAATCCGGATATAGAGGTCATAACGGCAGAGTGCCCCATGTTTGTCCCGCTTGCAGAGGAGGGGTGGGTCGATAATGACGTTGCCAGGCTTACTGCATCCATATACCTGAAAGACCTTCGTGCTAAAGGGATTGACACTCTAGTGCTCGGCTGTACCCATTATCCGCTGTTAAAGGGGATAATAAGCGAGGCAATCGGTGAAGGAGTAACGCTTGTCGACTCGGCTGCCGAGACTGCAAAGGTAGTAAAGAGTATCCTGGATTCAAATAGTGCGATCAGGCCGGTTCAGGAGAAGGGAAACCATCATTATTTCGTGACTGATGTGCCTGCCGGATTCATACGGGTCGGTAACCGGTTTCTGGGTGGAGATCTGGGTGACGTCTATCAGGTCAGCCTCGAAGAGGATATTGCTTCAGGAGGGGAGAAGGGTGAAGAATAGTATTGCAGTGAAAGGCGGAATAGGAGTCATCGTATTCTCTTTTCTGCTTTTGGCGATTATTCTCGGAGCGCTCCTCTTCAAGAAATACGAAAGTGCTAAAGCTCCGCCGCCGCCTGCAACGGTTCAGCAGGAGGGGTTCAAGACGGTGACGCTCTTTTTCGCCTCAATCGAAGGCGACGGGCTTGTACGGGAGGGTCGGGAAATTGAACCGTGCGATGAGCTTTCCGCCTGTCTCGAAGAGCTCCTTGAGCAGCTGATCAATGGCCCGCTGAATGAATCGGCTCCTGTACTGCCCCTTACCGGGATGTTTAACAGCGTAAAGATGGATGGTGTGACAGCCAGGGTGGATTTTGCCCAGGAACTCCTTGATGCGCTTCCTTCGGGCAGCACCAGCGAGCTTAATGCTGCCTACTCGGTGGTCAATTCCATATGCTACAACTACCCTCAGGTGCAGCAGGTTGTTTTTACGGTCGAAGGAAAGCCCCGGGAGACACTTAAGGGACACCTGGATGTAAGCACGGCGATAGTTCCTGATTTTTCATTGGAGAAGGGCGTGGAAAAGCCTCAAATCAACAAGGGGAAAAGATGATGAAGGTAGAATTTCTGCAGGCGCTCAAGGAGCGGGTACTGGTTCTGGACGGAGCGATGGGCACAATGCTTCAGGAACGAGGGCTCAAACCCGGACAGTCACCTGAAGAGCTGAATCTGACGATGCCGGATGTCGTTGCTGCTGTTCATCAGGAATACCTTGATGCAGGTGCGGATATAATCGTTACGAACAGTTTTGGCGGCAGCAGGGAAAAGCTTTCGCATTACGGACTTGAAGGTCGATTGGTGGAGATCAATGCTGCCAGCGTATCAATAGCCAGAAGAGTTGCCGGTGACCGGGCATATGTAGCTGCTTCGATAGGTCCGACAGGCCGTTTTGTCGAGCCGGTCGGAGATCTGACATTCGACCAGATGTCGGATATCTTCAGGGAACAGGCGAAAGCCTTGATCGATGCAGGCGCGGACTTGATAACTCTTGAAACGTTCCTCGACATCAAGGAGATCCGGGCGGCAATAATTGCTATCAGGGAGCTTTCCCGGACAATACCGGTGATAGCCATGCTGACATTCGATAACAACGGTCGCAGCGTTCTGGGGACCTCTCCGGAAGCAGCTGCTATCACACTGGAGGCTGTCGGAGCCGATGTTGTCGGATCCAACTGCGGTCTCGGTGTTGAGGGTATCTTCGAGATACTGGCCAGTATGCGGCGTGTAACGGACCTCCCTCTGATATCCCAGGCAAATGCAGGCCTGCCAATACTGAAGGATGGAAAGACGGTATTCCCCGGGACTCCCGAAGAGATGGTCAGTTATCACGGCAGAATGCTGGATCTCGGTGTCAGGGTTATCGGCGGCTGCTGCGGAACCACCCCTGCTCACATCTCGGCCATGAAGTGCGGGCTTGCAGGGATGGATCAAAGCTACAGGAAGAGCGGCCCTTCAGGCGAGATCATGTTTCTCTCCAGCAGAAGCGGCTATGTCGCGATCGGTGGAGGACATCAGACTGCCGTGATCGGTGAGCGGATCAATCCTACCGGGAAGAAGGCTTTCTGCGCTGAACTGCGTGACGGGAAGATCAGTTATATCCGGCGGGAGGCTGTGGAGCAGGTTGCTGCCGGCGCTGCACTGCTTGATATCAATGTCGGTGCCCCGGGAATTGATGAGCCTGCCGCGATGGAAAGGGCTGTATTCTGCGTGACAGGAGCGGTTCAGGCCCCGCTGGTGCTGGACTCTTCGAGCCCTGAGGCGCTGGAAAGAGGACTGAAGGCTGCTGACGGCAAGGTGCTGGTCAATTCTGTTTCCGGTGAAGAGAAGAGCCTTTCCAGGGTCCTGCCGCTTGTAAAGAAATACGGTGCAGCAGTCATCGGGCTTACCCTTGATGAGATCGGGATACCACCCACTGCGGAAGAGCGGCTGAAGGTGGCTGAACGGATCAAGGCTGCTGCCCGGAGTCATGGCATCGAGCCTCGCGATATACTTATCGATTCATTGACACTGACAGTCAGCGCCGAGCAGAAGAGGGCGCTGGAGTCACTTCGGGCGATCAGGCTGGTCAAGGAACAGCTCGGATTAAAAACGGTGCTCGGTGTGAGCAACATCTCTTTCGGGTTACCTGCCCGACCGCTTATTTCATCGACATTTTTTGCCATGGCCATGGAGGCCGGGCTGGATGCCGCGATCATAAATCCTAAGGAAGAGCCAATGATGGCAGCATTCAGGTCGGCCATGGTCCTTCTGGGAAAAGACAAGAATGCAGAAGCCTATATCGAGGCATACCGGTCTTTGGCCGGCGGAGCAGCCGTCCCTGCTGAAACGCCAGCGGACAGTGGTGAAATACGGGGTCGTCTCGGCAGGGCCGTGATAGCCGGAGACGTAGAAGGGGTCCGGGCGCTGGTCGATACTGCCCTTGCAGAGGGGTTGACGCCGATGCAGGTGAGCAATGAGGGGCTGCTGCCGGGTCTTGAAGAGGTCGGCAGGCGCTTTGAAAAGAACCAGGTGTTCCTTCCCCAGGTCATGCGGTCTGCCGAGACTATGCAGACCGCTTTTGCACGCCTCAAGGAAGAACTCAAAGGAGCCGAATTCGAAACTCTCGGCAGGATACTCATGGCTACAGTCGAGGGGGATATCCATGATATCGGCAAGAATATAGTCTGTACACTGCTCGGAAATCACGGTTTCGAAGTGATCGATCTGGGCAAGAACGTTTCAGCCGGAAAGATAGTCGAAGAGGCAATAAGACTCGACGTCCATGCCGTCGGGCTTTCAGCGCTGATGACCACGACCATGTCAGAGATGGAGAATGTCCTCGCCAAGCTTAAGGCTGCCGGGGTAAGGACATTCACCATGCTCGGAGGCGCCGTTGTAACTCAGGAGTATGCTGACAGCATCGGTGCGGACCTTTATGCACGGGATGCGCTTGAGGCTGTTGCCAGAATAAAGGAGTTACTGAAAAAGTAGAGATGGGTCATCAGAGCTGTTGAATCAGGTTCTGTTTCATGGTAGCTTGCGAATATTACGCCATTTGGCGGACAGGTTGGTGCAATGGTAGTAGGTTATAACCACAACATAATGTACAAAGGGGAAGTCTACCACGTACAGACTGAAGATAGTGGCATCAATAATCCGCATATCATAACACTCCTTTATCGCGGTGGTAATATCCTGGCATCAAAGAAGACCAGCTATGCAGATATAGTCCGGATGGGAAACCTGAATCAGGTTGTAGAGGATCTGATGAAGGAACAGCACAAGGAGATGCTGCGCCGCCTCAAAAATGCCGAATTTGATGATCGTCTCGGCCTCGATTCAGTCAAAACAGCACCGATACAGCAACCTGTCGCAATTATTGAACCCCCTTCAGCAGCTCCTGTGCAGCCTGCTATGCCCGTGCAAACACCGTTACCCGTCCAACCTGCTGTATCTGTGCAGCCTCCGATACCTGTGCAGGCACAGCCCCAGATACCTGTGCAGGCACAGCCCCAGATACCAGCTCCTGCCAGGGATGCTCCCGCACCGAGCGTGCCACCAGCATCAGACAAGAAGCAGAGCCTGGACGATATGATCTTCAATTTCCTGTCAGCAGGTGATGACAGCCACTAATGAATAGAAAAGGGAGAGGAAGCCATCTGTGAAAGCGAGAATTGAAGAGTTGAAAGAGAAGGCCCGGAGCCTGAGGATCGATATAGTCAGGACCCTGCATCATTCAAAGTCGGGGCATACAGGCGGTTCACTGTCGGTAATAGATATGCTTACCGTACTCTATTATTACAAGATGAATCACGACCCGAAGAACCCCAAGTGGGCCGGAAGGGACCGGCTGGTCCTTTCCAAAGGGCATGCTGCTCCTGCCCAGTACGTCGCACTTGCCGACTGCGGCTACTTTCCGAAGGAAGACCTTAAGATGCTCCGTCAGCTGGGTGGGCATCTTCAGGGTCATCCTGACAGTAAGGGGACTCCGGGGATCGAGGTCTGTACCGGTTCGCTCGGACAGGGGCTTTCCATGGCAGTCGGGATGGCTCTCGGATTACGTCTTGACAGCAGTTCAAGCCGCGTCTATGCAGTTCTTGGTGACGGGGAGCTTCAGGAAGGTCAGATATGGGAGGCTACGATGGCGGCATCCCATTACAAGCTTGATAACCTCTGTATCCTCATAGATGCGAACGGTCTGCAGATAGACGGAGAAGTTGCGAAAATAATGGGGGTTGAGCCTGTTGCCGACAAGTTCAGCTCTTTCGGCTGTCATGTCGTCGAGATAGACGGTCATGATCTGCAGGCTATTATCAAAGCACTTGATGATGCTGAGAGTATAAAAGGCCAGCCGGTGGCAATAGTTGCCCGGACAGTAAAGGGTAAAGGGGTGTCATTTTTTGAAAATAAAGCGTCGTATCATGGTGTGACCCCTTCTGACGAAGAACTTCCGAAGGCTCTTGAGTGCCTTGGAGAGAGCTGTAACGGAGGTGAGAAATGAGCAGTATGATCGCAACACGGGATGCCTACGGTGAAATACTTGCCGAGCTTGGTGCAGAAAACGAAAACATTGTCGTGCTGGATGCAGATCTCTCCGGTTCGACCAAAACAGCAGGCTTTGCCAAAAGTTTTCCGAAACGCTTCTTTAACATGGGGATAGCCGAGGCAAACATGATCGGGACCGCTGCCGGTCTTGCAGCTGCCGGCAAGATACCGTTCGCCTCGACCTTTGCCATCTTTGCCGTGGGAAGAGCCTGGGAACAGGTCCGCCAGTCTGTCGCCTATCCCAGGGCGAATGTGAAGATAGTCGCAACTCATAGTGGTGTCACCGTCGGAGAAGACGGGGGCTCGCATCAGTCTGTCGAAGATATCGCTATCATGAGGGCCGTGCCCAACATGACGGTCATCGTCCCTGCGGACGGTATTGAGACAAAACTGGCAATCCGTGCGGCTGCAGCTTATAACGGGCCTGTGTATGTGAGGCTTGGTCGTAACAAGGTGCCGACCATTTTTGACGAAAATTACCGGTTTGTGATCGGAAAAGGGGTACAACTGCGCGCCGGTACAGACCTTACTTTCATCGGCACGGGTCTCATGACCGCACAGGCGCTTGCTGCTGCTGAAAAACTTTCTGAAGCGGGGATTTCTGCACGGGTGATTCATCTGTCGACAATAAAACCTATTGACGAGGAGATAATCGTCGCTGCCGCCCGTGAAACCGGTGCAATAGTTACCGCAGAAGAGCACTCTGTTGTCGGCGGGCTTGGCGGTGCCGTTGCGGAAGTTCTGTGCGACCGCTTCCCTGCTCCGCTCAAGAGAGTCGGGCTGAATGACCGGTTCGGTACTTCAGGCAAGGCTGATGAACTGCTCAAGTACTTCGGACTTATGCCTGACGACCTTGTTGAGGCGGCAAAAGAGGTTCTTCAGAGGAAATAGATGCCAAGGTTCTCCAGGTCAACTGATGGATTTACCTATCTGGCAGCGCTCTTCATGGTTGTGATAATAGGTATCATGCTTGGCGCGGTCGGTCAGAGTATGCAGGTCATCATGAATCGCGAGAAGGAGAAAGAGCTTATCTTCCGAGGGCTTCAGTACCGGGATGCCATTGAACGGTGGAATGACCCCAAAAAAAATAGAGGGCCGCTTAAGGCTCTCAAAGATTTGTTCGAACTTACCGTTAGCAGTAGTGCTAACAAAAGCGAAGACAGACTGCTGCGCAAGCTTTATAAAGATCCGATAACCGGGGGGGAGTGGAAACCATGGCCGAATCCTCCAAACGCTACTCAGGGAATTACCGGTGTTGTCAGCAGCAGCAATGAGGAGCCTTATAAAAAGGACTTCCCGGAGGCTTTGAAGAGTTTCAATGGAAAGAAAAAATACAGCGAATGGATATTCAAATATGAAAAACCCTCGAAGGCGGGTGCAGGTGCACAGCCGGCACAGCAGTTGTCAATGCCGCTGTCGATTCCTGAATCGCAATGAATTCTGTCCTGGTTATCTAGGTAGTCGATATTAAGGGTATGGAGGGCAGTGATTTTTAAATCTCTTACATCGAAGGTAATAGTCATCTCCGTTGCTCTGCTTGCCTTCGGTATCAGTGTTTTTGCGCTCTTGAACCTTAAGCGGGAGCGGGCTCAGCTGGTAACTTCTGCGCGAGAGGGTTCTGACCTGCTTCTGCAGACCATCGAACGAAGTATCTATAATTCGATGAGAGTTGGCAATACGGAGGAGACCCAGTCGATACTCGAGATGGTCGCCCAGAACCAGAAACTTCTTGCTGTCAGGATATTTCATCCTCACGGTGTAGTTCTTAAGTCCTCTATCCCGGCCGAAATAGGAAAGCCTGTCGATCTGGATGATTATCAGCTTTATCTGAACAACCGCTATGAAGGGATCACCTATGCAGACCAGCATGGAGAGGTCCTTCGGATGATAAAGCCAATCTACAATACGCCACAGTGTCATACCTGCCATGGGAACAAGACCAAGGTGATCGGTGTTCTGGATGTCAATTACTCGCTTGCTGCCACGAAACGCAGGATGTTCGAGGTCACAAAGCTGTTTGTCTTCTCGACCATTGCAACGATAGCATTCCTCTCTTTTTCAATTGCTTTCGTCATGTTCCGTCTGGTCAGATCTCCGCTCAACGGAATTGTTGAAAAGATGGCAAAAGTAGAGGCAGGGGATCTTTCCGTGAGAATCACCCATGCCCCGAAAGACGAGATCGGACGTCTGACAAAGAGTTTTAACTCGATGATCGAGAGATTGGAAAATGCGAAAAAAGAGCTGGACGTCTATCATTTCAACCAGATGGAGCGGGCTGACCGGCTGGCATCCATCGGCGAGATGGCCGCAGGTATAGCCCATGAAATAAAGAATCCGCTTACCGGAATCGCTTCTGCAATCACAATCATCAGCGATGATTTTTTTCCGTCCGATCCAAGAAAAGAGATCCTGGTCGAAGTCCTGGAGCAGGTGAAAAGGCTTGACAAAACCGTAAATGACCTCCTCTTCTTCGGAAAGCCGACAGAGCCTGAACCGGTCTGCACGGATCTGAACTCTGTGCTGAAAAAGACACTGATGTTTGCCTCGCAGCACAGGGGAAGCAAGGGGGGGCTGATAGAAAAAGTACTTGAACTCCAGGATGACCTTCCGCCGGTATATGTCGACCCCAAGCAGATTCAACAGGTTTTGCTCAATCTGATACTGAACGGGATACAGGCGATGCAGGGCGGAGGGGTGCTTACCTTGAAAACAGCCCTTGTCCAGGATAACGGGAATAAGTGGGTGCTTGTAAGTATTTCGGATACCGGGCTTGGTATCCCCGATCAGATCCTCGGCAAGATATTTACACCGTTTTTTACCACAAAGGCTCAGGGGACCGGGCTCGGGCTTGCTATCTGCCATAAGCTGGTTACACAGCAGGGTGGATCTATCCGGGTTGAAAGTGAAAACGGAAAAGGTACTGTTTTCACCATTGAACTGCCGGCAACCACAACTGAGGATCACTGTTGACAACCGTTTAATACTTCAGGATACAAGGGGCTTATGATGAGGAAGATAAAAATTCTGGTTGTCGATGACGAACATCTTATCCGATGGTCGCTTGAACAGAACCTGAAAAAGCAGGGATATGAGGTGCTGACCGCCGGCAGCGGTGAAGACGCCTTGCGAATTGTCAGAGAGGATCAACCTGATCTGGTTCTTCTGGATATACAGCTTCCCGGAATAAGCGGAATTGAAGTTCTGGAAAAGATCAAGGAGTTTGATGAAGATATTGTCGTGATCATGGTAACGGCTCATGGCGGGCTTGAGACTGCTGTCACTGCAATGAGAATGGGAGCCTACGACTATCTTAATAAACCCTTCAACCTTGATGAGATGGCTATCGTCATTCGAAAGGCTCTGGAGACATCCGATCTTCGCAGGGAGGTCGCAAGCCTCAGGAGTGAACATAAAAAAACAGGACTTCCCAATATAATCGGCTCGAGCCTCTGTATGCAGAACATCATGTCCATGATGGAGAAGGTTGCCAAAAGCGAGGCCGCGACAGTCTTGATACAGGGAGAGTCAGGTACCGGAAAGGAACTTGTTGCGAAATGGATACATTATAAATCCAGTCGTGCAGAGAAGCCTTTTATGGCGATAAACTGTGCGGCTGTCCCTGCGACACTGCTGGAGAGTGAACTCTTCGGGCATGAGAAAGGGGCATTCACTGATGCAAAGGCAACAAAAAAAGGTCTGTTCGAGTTGGCAGACGGTGGCACGGTGTTTCTGGATGAGATCGGAGATATGGAGATGGGGATGCAGGCCAAACTTCTCCGTTTCCTCGAAGACCGGACTTTTCGCAGAATCGGAGGAGCAAAAGTAAATACGGTAGATGTCCGTATTATTTCAGCTACAAATAAGGATCTGATCAAAGCAATTGAGTCAAAGGACTTTCGAAATGACCTGTACTATAGATTGCAGGTTATCCCCATTTTCCTCCCGCCACTAAGGGAGAGGCGCGAAGATATTCTCTCTTTGGCCAAGCACTTTATGGACACATACAAGAGGGAGTTTGCCAAACAGGTGAATGGTATTTCTCCACAGGCGGAACGACTGATCGTCAGCTATAATTGGCCGGGGAATATACGTGAACTGAAAAATGTCATAGAGCGGGCAATCATACTTGGAAATGAAGAGACACTGGCAGTCGACCATCTCCCGCCGGAAATAACCGCTCGAATGGCAACTGCGGCAGCCACTGCTCTTGTTACGTTCAAGTTGCCTCCTGAAGGGGTTGATATTGAAGAGGTGGAGAAAGAGCTTATACGTCAGGCTCTGGAAAACAGCGACTGGAATCAGTCAAAAGCGGCTAAAAAGCTGAATCTTGGGGTCGATGCTTTCAGATACAGAATGAAGAAATTCGGTTTTCTGAAGTAAATAACAATTTCAGAAAAAAATCGGTACCTTCCTATGGTTACAAAGGGATACCGAAATGGAGAGAATTGTCTCACCAGGCAGGACCTCTCCATAAACAATACAGCCAGTTGCAGAGATTGATGAGTCGCAGCTGATCAGCAATTAAATGCTCGCTGATGCCTCATTGGCCTTGGCATTTTTTTATGGGCATTGATGTTGCAGTAAAATGATGCAAACCGTGAAATGTTTTAAGACGGCTTAAATGTAAAATCTAGACATCTCCATTAAACGCGGAGGCTTTCATATGGTATCCAGCACTACAAGGAAAATATTTTCGCTCGCCATCTCGCTGTTGGTCGTGGTTATTTCACTGACAGGCGTAGCTCTGGGAGCGACTGCACCGACAGGGCTTTCTAAGCTGGCGCGGTATACCCCCGGTTTTTCCGGGGCGCCTGGCAAAATGGCTCGGGATGCTGCTGGTAACTTCTATGTCACAGACTTCTGGGGCAAGGGGATCAGGAAGTTTGACAGGACCCTAGCTGATCCTAATCCCACCTTCATAGCTACCAATGGTCGTCCTTCGGCAGTAGCGGTGCTTCCTGACAACACTCTGGTGGTTGCAATGGTCGCTCCGCAGGCCTATGTTGCCTTTTACTCACAGGTGACAGGAAAAGAGCTCTCCAAGTTCGTAAATCCGGCACAGCCTTATTATCGACCTGTTGCGATTACTGTTGATGCTGCTGGCAATATCTATGTACTGGATTCAGGTGATTCTACTGGAGAAAAAGCCGATAATTGTCCCGTTACTTATTTGACGCCGGGTACTGCAAATTACGGCAAGGTCAGGGTATACAACGCTGCAGGTACGACTGAACTTTATTCTTTTGGCAGCAGGACAGCAACAAACTGTACTTCCGTAACAGGAGGCGAGTTCAAGCAGCCTTTAGGTATCGCATACGAAAAGGTGGGTAACCAGATCGTGGTAGTGGATACATTGAATTGCAGGTTGCAGTTCTTTACTGCTTTAACTGGTGGTGTCTGCACATATGTGGCAGGAAAAGACATAGGCTCTTCAAATTCAAGTATTGAAACCTACAGTCCCACTGGGGCCTTAAAATTAGGCAATGCGGTTGATGTCGCTTTTGAGTATAATGCCGCTGGTACTGTCTTGAACAGGATTTATGTTGCTGAGCGAGGGCGGAATGAAATTGTGGTAGTTGATCCTGTGTCTAAGAATGCCCTCGCGCGCCTCAACGGTACAACAGTGACAAATGCAAGCATGAAGTTTCCGTCTGCAGTGCTCTTTGAGAAGACCGCAACGGGCGGTGTCCTTTATACCAACAACGCAGCGACCTCGACAGCAGCAGATATCCTTGCAATCGCCATTGACTCCGGGACGATTCCTGCTCCGGGATTTACATTTTCAGTTGCAACAGCAATCCCTTCGACAACGTCAAGTCCCACCATAACCCTGAGCGGAGCAGTCTCAGTGTCAGGCAATCAGGTAAGCTGCAATGTGAACGGCGGGGCCTTAACTAACGTATCAGCTTCCGGAAACGCCTGGAGCGGCTTGACACTCAATCTTGCATCAGGGGTAACAAACTATATACTCTGCAAGAGTTCGGATGCAACAACAACCAAATATGTTGAAGCAAGTACCTTCCGGACTGGTGGTGGCACGGCACCAACGGTGACGATTGTTCAGCCCGCTGCTGGTGTTTATACAAATAATTCCACCGTTCTGGTGAGCGGTACTTCAGATACAGCCGGTGCAGCAGTGAAGATTGATAACCCGCTGGCATCATTCACCGCGTATACCCAGACAGATGCATCCAAGAACTGGAGCGCTGTTATTAATCTTGCTGAAGGCAGTAATGCAATCAGTGTGACTATCTGGGCACCGGGCACAGCTACAGGGACTTCTTCCAGAACTGTTATAGCTGACTATACAGCGCCGAACCTGGTGAACATGGTCTCCTTCCTCAGTAATGGTGCTACCACGAACACGGCAGTACAGAATCTGGACGGGATCGTCTATGAAAAAAACCTGAGCACCATTGAGGTCAACGGTGCCCTGGTGACAGCCAAAGTGACCATGCCTTCAGATAACACCTACTTCTCGGTTCCGGTAACTCTGCTCCGTGGTTCAAACACGATCACTGTCAAGGCAACCGATCTCGCAGGCAATGTATCGTCAACAATTACCAGGACAGCCATTTTGGACCTTGAAATTCCGGCATTTACTGCAGCTCTCCCCGGCGACAACTCGTTCATGACAGGCGGCAGTTCGACACCGGCGAACGGCTTGATAGACACCTCGTTTGCATCGGCAACTGCTTGTGGTTCACCGGTTACTCCGGGATCTGGAGCCTGGAGCGGGTCGTGTGCGGTAGGAGCGGGTTATGGACCTGGCATAAACGCATACCCGTTTACAGCTTCAGGGATTTTTAACACTGTTCCAAAAACTATTGAGGTAAAGCGTTCAATCATTAACGGTGCCGCTTATGCCAAGCTTGCCATCACCTCTCCTGCTGCTGACATCGCAACCAAAAACTCTTCAGTTCTTGTAGCCGGCTCTGTAGCCATCGGTGCTGCTCAACCCACAATCTCAGTCGACGGTGGTACTGCTGTACTTGTCTCTTCCTACAATGCAGGGACTGGCGCATTCAGTCATACGGTTACTCTGTCGATAGAAGGTGTGCATTATGTCAAGGTCACGGCAGATGCTGCTACTACAGCAATCAGGAACATAATCTACGACACGACTCCTCCTGAGATGCAGATACAGTCAAACGCAAATGCTATGCCTTCACAAGTCACAGGATCTATTGAGCCTTCTTCTAATATATCCTTGATCGATGCCACCTTGAATGGAGTCCCTTACACGATTCCTACTGATAAAGTCACATATTCAGCCTATGACCCGGCTACACTTTCTGTGCTTTGGACCGCTGATCTGATTGCTTATAATTATGATGAAGGCTCTCTTGCCTTCACAGCTGTCGACCCTGCATCCAACACAACAAAGCTGTTCTATGTCAAGGGCATGCCAACCGGCGATACTTACGTTGATGATGGTAAAACAGGTCTGATAGATATAAATGATGCCCTTTATTGTCTCCGTCATGTCGTCGGTACAACTACACTGCTTGGAAATCGCCGATTCCATGGCGATGTCGGTTCGCAGGTTGGAGGACATGCAGCTCAGGATGGTGCTATTAATATCGTTGACTGCACTCTTATTCTGGGTAAAATTACTGGTCTTCTCAGCTTCTAGTTTTTACGGTTACTGTTTTCAGGAATAATTTATTTACTTTCTTATAAGCTGTGTTAGGAGTGTACTATGAACAGGTCATTTATCGTAGCAGTGCTCACGGTGACGATGATTATCATGATGTCGACTGCAGGGTATGCGTTTGTAGCGCCACATAAGTTATCCTGTGTTGACTGTCATGGAAAGTTCGTCGCAGCAAGCTCTACAGATTATCCAGTCAAAGCAACAAACGCTTGTGTGAGTTGTCACTCCTCTTCGGGTGAAGCTGCAAGGATGCCTGTTGAAGCTGATGCTATGTCAAACTACTTTGGTTCTGCTTCAGGCCAGCCAGCTATAGGTTCAAGAAGCTCACATACATGGGGTGCTTACTCATCGGCTGGACACCCTTACAACAAAGCAGCTATGGTCCATGAGCCTACCAATTCAGCACTGAATACCGGAGCTTCAGGAACTGTATTCTACGGTACGACAGTATGTGTCAGATGCCATAATGTCAAAGCTGATACTAATAATGTCCAGGGAGTTGATAAGCCTTTTCTCCGTGCGACAAACGCAAATGATGTTCTCTGTCTGGACTGCCACAGGGCACGCAGCACAACAACCCATACAACCGGTTCTCATCCGGTAGCAAACAGAAACTACTCATCAGTCTATAAGTCGGCTACGACTGCATATAGAAGGACACCTCTCAGTGCTAATTCCAATAACCCGACAGCGCAGCTTGGAAATTATCTGACAGTCCCGAATAAGGGGAAAATCGTCTGCAGTACCTGTCATGCTCCACATTACGCAGATTCAAGCAGTGCGACATTCGGTAACCGGAGTACAGCAAACGGTTCTGCTTTTGACGATCCCGCTAAAGGGCTGAAAGGAAATCTTCAGAATTCCAAAGGACAATTACTCAGGACCGACCCGATCGGTGCAACTGCAAATGCAATAAATGTATGTTCATCATGCCATAAAGAGACAAAAAATCTTAACCACAATGCAAAAGGGCAGAACGTACAGTGCGACCATTGTCACGGTGCTCATGTCGATTACACGGGTGATACATCGCTGCCTAACATCTATTTGGTGAGAAGGGACTTCTCGAATTTCTCATTCTCAACTGGCAGACTGACCGGTAAGAAAGCGATCTTCAACACTGCAACTTCATCATTCATTAAGCCTGACGGTAAGGGTATCTGCCAGGTTTGCCATACTCCGACACCAGGTGTTGCTATTCATGATCAGCTTGATGCGAAAAAGGCTAACTGTCTTGCCTGCCATAAGCATTCAGACGGTTTCTCCGCTTCAGCCTGCGATTCATGTCATGGACAGCCACCGGTTCATGGGAAGGAAGCTTCCGGTTATACAACTGATGAAGCGTATACTGCGCACGTAACTCATGCTACCTCCGGGTATTACAATTATGCCTGCAAGAACTGCCATTACGACGGTACAAGGGCAGACAGCCATAATACGCTTGCTAAAACCGGTACAGCTACCTTTCAGAGTGTTTTCATCGACACTGCCGGTTCAGTTGGTGACCAGCCTGGGCTGACAAAAAACATTCCTGCTCACTACGACACTACAGCAAGGACCTGCGCAACTGTCTACTGTCATAGTAACGGTAATCCGAGAGTCCCTTCACCTGGGACAGGTAATGCTATATCCTGGAAGTCAGCTACGACTCCTGCATGGAATCAGGGGTTAAATCACGCTATTATTGACACAGGTGCTGAGTGTATAACCTGTCATGAGAGCGGTAATACGCTCGTGACTAACGCTCACAATAAACATGTATCTACGACGCTTGGCAATTCGATAAAATGTTATGTTTGCCACTCAGCAACAGTTACTAATTCTGGTGCGATGGATAGATCCAAGCACGCGAACGGGACAAAAGATGTAGTATTTGTAAACCAACCTGTAGATTACGTCGGTGCTGCTTTCAACGCATCATTTAACTCAAGCGATGCAACCTGTACAAACTCCTGCCATACAAACGGTCGCGGTGTCAGCCCGGTAACGCCTGCCAAGTGGACTGATGCATCAACTGGCGCATGCGGTACCTGCCACGCAGCTGAACCGACAACTTCTTTACATCCACTGCACTTCTCGGGGACAATCGGTCCGAAGCTCGGCCCCTCTCCTGACTGTGCCAGCTGCCATGACTATTCACTCGGAGGTTCAAAGCATGCAAATGGTGTTGTAAACCTCAAGTCTGGGAACTCCTGCGACCCCTGTCATCCTGCAGCTAAAGGTACACCAATTTGGGTTGCCGCCGGCGCAGTTACCTGCGAGTCATGTCATACTGGGACTGCATCAGTTGTCCTTTCTCATGCTATAACGTACACAGCTCCTCTTAAGGGGCTGAATGGCCATAGCAACTACTCTACAGCTATTCTGAAACATGTTAAATGTACTACATGCCATAATGATGCTGCTAACCACATTGGTGCCGGCGCTGCTGAGAAGCGGCTTAAAATCACTGGTAATGCCCTCTGCAGTTCATGTCATATTCCATCGATAATGCTGGGAATGTCGACAGCGCGAGCTAATATGCTTACTCATAGCGTCACCATTTCTGCTAGCGGCAAGAACATATTCAGTAAATACTCCACATTGAATGACGCCCGTGCTCGTGATTGTGCCGGTTGCCACGATACCCACGGGACAAGTAACCTAATGAGCATAAGAACTGTCATCAACGGTCAGGCAATCGTGTTCAACAACACTTCGACAGGGTTCTATGTTAAGACACCGAATATTAACGGCATATACAACGGTCTCTGCCAGGTCTGCCATACCAAGACCGACCATTACCGGAACAATGCTCCTTACACCGGGCCGATTGCGCATTACACGAAGGACTGTTTGCAGTGCCACACTCATAAAGCTACTCCATTTGCCTTCACAGGAGGCGGCGGTGGTTGTGGTGGCTGCCATGGTTATCCTCCGGTTGCAAACATGACCGGACTCGGTCGCCTGAATAACTACACGAATGCCAAGATTTATGATTATGCCGGTGGTGGCGGTGCGCATACCGTAGCCGGTCACATACCAAAAAATGCAAAAGAGTCGCAGGCATGGACTAACTGTTCTAATTGCCATTACAACACAGCGCACAATTCCGGTGGGACACCGCCGAAACAGCAGTATGTCAACGTAATCGTTGATCCGAAGTTCAAGTTCAACAATGTTTCAACCATCAAATACAATGCATCGACCTGCTCGAATGTAAGCTGTCACTTCAAGCCTTCACCGAACTGGGTAACTGGTAATTAGTAATCAAACCCGGAGGCAGCAATGCCTCCGGTACCAACTATGTAAATGAACTGTTTCAGTTTTTCTATAAGGAGTTTACCAATGAAAAATCATCACGAAGTGGGACACTTCAAATACAGGTTGATGATCGTACTGCTTTCACTGGCTGCAGTAGTGGTGATGGCCGGACAGTCATTTGCAGCTACGACTTGTAGCTCCTGCCATGGAATGCCCCCGCTGGACAGTTCTGATGGTTCCAGAAACCCGGGTACCGGTGCATTCAAAGGCAGTCACCAGACGCATGTAAGTGCTGTAGGCGACAAATCAGAATGCGTAAAATGTCATAACAGTGCAAACCATACAAACTCACACGCTGCCACTGACGGCTACCAGATAAGTACGGCTTCCAATATTTTTAATTCGCCGTCAACTGCAAAATACAGCAGAGGCACCACATTCCCACAATCATCTACTCCTCCTACCCTTGGGACCTGTCGTAATGTTAGTTGCCACTTTGAAACGGTAACTCCAACGTGGGGCAAGAAACCTACCGATCCGGTAGCCACAAATTGCAATACCTGCCACGCTACTCCCCGCGGCGCAAGCGGCAGTCACGCCAAGCACGAAGCCGGAATGACAGTGGCTGGTATTACGTATAGCGGCTTGAATTCATGTTCACAGTGTCATCCGAATTACGGTTTTGGCAGCTATAGTACAGTTGCAAGTGAATCTAAATTCAGTCATGCCACCAGCGCCGGCAAGCATAAAATTGCTGTTAATTCGTTCCTGGTTTATACCGGTGGTACTGTTAAAAGCTGGCTGCCTAGTCAGGCGAAGGTTTTCACTACCTGTAGAGCAACAGCCTGCCATGATACCGGTCGTGATGGTGCAAGAACAATACAGTGGGGGACTTCAAAGGCAGCATGTACCGCTTGTCATGCGCAGTCACCGGCAACTTTTTCTCACCAGAAGCATCTTACCGGTCTCACCGGCAAGTTTAAACAAAACGCCGTCTGTGCAGATTGTCATAACGGTTATGTAGAAGGTACGACTGTAAACGCTACCGATCACATTGACGGTTTCGTCGATGTATTTGATACCGCTCCAGGTAACCTCGGCTATCCGAATAACAAGGCTAAAGGCTCTGCCTTTGCTAGTTGCAGTACTTCCAATTGTCACAGTAACGGGCTAAATGCTACGGTTAAAATATACGCCTCTGCACAGTGGGGCAATATCTCAACCGGTTGCAATTTCTGTCACCCGCTGGCAAACCTCTCACCTGGTCACACAGCTCATGTTGGCGCTGCATTCCCAACCGGACTGGCTTTCTACAGTTTTACCAGCAATAGATCTTCAGGTACTAATTATCAATTCGGTTGCGGTTCATGTCATCCAAACAGTGTCACCAAGCATCTGGATAACTTCGTCGATGTTGATCTGGCTCCTGCTGCCGCAGGTGGAACTCTTAAGCTCAAAAACATTGCCGGTGCCACTATGAACGGCTCCAAGAAGTGCAGCAACATTTACTGTCACTCCAATGGTTATGCAACGACATTCAAATGCGTAACTACCCTTGCATGGACTGATAAGTTTAAGAACTATACAGCTGTTTCCAAAGGTGGCAAAGACAAGTGTGCTTGGTGTCACGGCAATTCACCGAATACAGCCACAACAGCACCGGCACCGGTGAGAATTGGTTCGAATGCTCACTCGGCTCACGCTGTTGGTATTCACTTTGATGACATCTTCAACGGTGTCAGCAAGAAGCTTCCTATCAGTGGCGCTGCTGCTGTTAATGCTGCTCATGGTAAAGACAGCCGTTCAACGACCATTAACTGCAATATCTGCCATTTCGCAACAATGAGCACTGTATTTGCTAATGACAAAAACACCCAGTGTGTAGGTTGTCATAATGGTGTGACCGCGGCTACTAAGAACCCGGTCAGCCTTATTACCGATTCTTCAAAGCATGTAAATGGCATAGTTGATGTTAGCTTCATTAATCAGAAAATAGCCACCAAGGCTCAGGTCGCAGGTAGCGCTTATAACGCATACTCTTCAAATTGGGCACGTCGTAGTAATAGCATGAAGTTCAAGACCTATACCAGTAGTTATGATACTACAAAGTTAGCTCTGTCTGCCGCAGCATCGCCTTATACAACAGGCGCAGGCTGTCTGAATATTGCCTGTCATTCAAGCATCGCAGTCAAGTGGAATGATGCTGTCTCCTGTGCAAGTTGTCACACCAGATTGAAATAAAACCGAAACAGAATGTAACAAAAGAGCCGCTTTTCAGCGGCTCTTTTGTTTTTGATGCAGTATATTTATGACGTTCAGGCTTGCCAGAATCTACGCTGCAGTTCATTGATTAAAGGTGACAAGCTTTGCTTGTCGATAGCAGCTATTAAAAACGCCCCCAATTGCTTTGAAGAATGTTTCGACTTCATAAAAGCGAGGGGATCTTTCAGTTTCATTTCACCGAGTTTATCTGACTTGTTAAATAGAAGAATCCGCTCTTTATCCCCCAATCCCAACTCTTCCAGTATCTCCTCCACGTTTTTGATCTGCTCGCTAAATCTTTGATTCGAGCAGTCTACAACATGAAGCAGCAGATCAGCATCATTTAACTCTTCAAGTGTCGCCTTGAAAGCGCCAAGAAGCGATTTTGGCAGAGAACGTATGAACCCGACAGTATCTGTGATGATAACCTCTCTCTCCAGAGGGAATCTGAGTCGCCGAGAGGAGGTGTCAAGCGTTGCAAAGAGAAGATCTCCAGTGAAAACCTGACTCTGGGTTAAGGTGTTCAGCAGAGTTGACTTCCCAGCGTTCGTGTAGCCTACAATCGAAATAATCGGTAATCCTGATTTGATTCTTTTCTGCCTACGTTGCAGTCGGTTGTCTGAAAGATCAGATAGCTCGCGCTCAAGTTTCGAGATCCTGTCACGAATACGCCTACGGTCAGTTTCAAGTTTTGTCTCTCCTGGACCCCTGCCCCCGATTCCGCCCATAAGTCTTGACATCTGAACACCCTGGCCTGTTAACCGCGGAAGTAGATACTTTAGTTGAGCAAGCTCGACCTGTACCTTTCCATCAAGGCTGCTTGCTCGTCTGGCAAAAATATCAAGAATAAGCTGACTTCTGTCGATTACTTTAAGTTCGGTTAGTTCCGAAATCGACCGAGTCTGAGTCGGGGATAATTCCTGATCAAATATGAGAATAGTTGCTCCAAGTTGAAGAGATTTGATTATGATCTCCCTGATCTTTCCTTCCCCCATAAGATACTTTGGTGAAAACTGTCGAGGTCGTTGAATAAACGTATCAAGGACAACAACCCCGGCAGTCCTGGCAAGTTCCTTGAGCTCCTCCATAGAATCCTCGGCGTCAATCAAAGAGTCCTTGGATACAGAAACCAGAATTGCACGTTCCTCTGAAGATGAAGTCTTTTGAATAGGTGCAGCAGAACGTTCAAGTTCTCGCTCAAGCGAAGAGATAAATTCCTTGCAGTCAAGATCGTCAGGATGAAAAATGCGCTTGGTAGAGATCGAATATTGTTGAAAAGTTGCTGCTGAAGGGAATAGGGAAGCGTATGAAATAGAAATATCAGAGTCAGAAGAAATTGATGCGTCAAGAGCAACAAGCAGGTCAAGGCGGAGCAGGAGGAGGTCATTCAGGTCATCGTCACTTATCAATTCCCCTTTCAAATGTGTATGAATAAGTCGAAGACCTCTCAGCGATTTTCTGCCGAGAGGGTATTTTTTCAGTTCGGGCAGCAGGAGACTTTTTTCATCTCCGACAACAACGTATTCAATCGATCCGCTCCTTGTAATCAGAAGGCCGATCTGTCTGCCGATGTCGCGGGAAAGGGAAGTAAGCAAGCGTGCAAGTTCAAGTGATAATATTTCAGATTGAGAGACTTTCCGTCTGTAGAGGCGCTCAAGTGAAGCCAGGTGAAGATGCTTCAGTCCGATAAGATTGCCGTATGGTAGTTTTATGCGAATCTCCTTTCGCTGAGTAGAAATAAAAAATGAACGATTAATTGATAATAGTAGAATTGAATGATGCAGTTTAACTAAATGAAGGAATAGTCGTCAAAGTTCAGGCCTAGTGCCGGTAACCTGCTTTTCTATGGAATTAAGACGAGACTCAATAATGTCAATTCTGTGGAGTATCTCTTCGACTCTCCCTTTGATACTGAAGATTACAAAAGGGAGTACAAACCAAATCACAGTGAGAAAAAACCCTATCATCCACAACATGACCATCAATCCGCCAAAAAGTTCCATCAGCGACCCCTTGAAATATATTCTTAGATTCTTTAAAAAACTAAGCTCAATAGAGTCAAAAGTCAATACTGTTGGGTTTTGAGATGAGGAAACATTGAAAAAAAGTATCTAGCACCTCAAAAGCTGTGTATACTGAATAAAATGTAATCCGGTGGTGTTTCAATGTCATCTGTAGAAAATAGAGTATTTGCTTTCATTTCTTCAACTGATTTAAAATACAACTTGTTAAGATGTCTGTTCATTGCTGTTTTAGGAGTGTTAGTATACAGCAATACCTTCTTTTCACCCTTCAGCTTTGATGATGCAGCAAATCTGCAGAACAATCCGATTATATCCGATTTCAGTATTTCAGGCTTTAAACAGGCATTTGCTTATAGACGTTCTATAGGGATATTGACATTCCAGTTGAATTATTTTCTCTCAGGATGGAGCTTGCCCTGGTTCCATCTTACTAATCTATTGATACATATATTTTCCGCTCTAGCTGTTTATCAATTGATCAAGATGCTCCTCCAAACGCCGTATGCCTGTAAATATGCAGATGATGAGTTTCGACAACTTCCGATCCCTTTTTTTGCAGCCCTTGTTTTTGTTGCTCATCCGGTCCAGACACAGGCTGTGACATATATAGTACAGAGATTTTCGTCACTTGCGACACTCTTTTATCTCGCTTCAGTTGCTGCTTATCTGAAGGCAAGGTTCACACAGCTGGAAGCACACAAACTCTTTTCCATGAAGGCTCTCATATGGATTATTGTCTGCCTGGTATCGTGCTTTCTGGCGGTTCACACGAAAGAGACGGCATATTCACTTCCTGCTGCAATCATAATGGTTGAGCTCCTCTTTTTCCACAGCAGTTACAAAAAAATCAGCTGCCTTGCAGTCGGAGGATTAGCTGCTCTTTCAGCGCTTTCCCTTAAATTTGCTTTATCGAATCGGTCAATCGGAGACGCAGTCTCAGCACTGGACGAAGCAACAAGAGTTCAGACAATAATCTCGCGAAGTGACTATCTTCTTACCCAATTCAGGGTGGTCATTACCTATATCCGGCTTATCCTCTTCCCTATTGATCAAAGAATTGAGTATGACTATCCACTGTTGAGGAGTATTTCTGATTGGAGAGTCGTCTGCTCATTCGGTCTGATTATTTTCCTGTTATCTGTTGCAACGTGGATGATCATAAAGTCACGAAAATCTTTTCCGCATCTGCGGTTCATCTCTTTCGGCATCCTCTGGTTTTTCATAGGTCTATCAATCGAGTCAAGCTTTATACCAATAATTGATCTGATATTTGAACATCGCCTCTATCTTCCTTCCTTCGGTGCATTTACAGCGCTTTCAACAGGGATGCTCATGTTTGCGAAGGGTAAAGATGTACCTTTCAAAAAGCGACTTTTCGAAGGGATGTTGTTGTTAGTCATTCTGCTTGCTTTGGTTGCCTGGAAAAGAAATTCGGTCTGGAGGAGCGAGGTCTCTTTATGGGCTGATTCAGTTATCAAGAGCCCTGACAGTGCAAGGGCCTGGAATAACCTTGCAGGGGCGTATATAAAGGAGAGGAATCCGCAGGAAGCTCTTAAAGCGACAATCAGATCGATAGAGCTCGATCGTTCAAGAGCTGAAGCATGGAATAATCTCGGGGTTGCAATTGATCTTATGGGTGTCTACAATGACAGATTTCACCGGACATTCGAGTTGTTCAGGGAACCGGAATCGATAAATGAAAAAAATATGAATAGATGGCAGGGCGAAGTAAACAACAATCTCGGACTGGCTTATGAGATAAACGGGAATCTGTCAAAGGCTGTCGAATATTATCGTAACGCGATCGGATATAGTCCTGCCCTTGGCTTGGCTTATTACAACCTCGGTCTGGTAAGTGCCGCGATGGGGGATGCTTCAAGATATTCAGAGCAGCAGCAGATCCTCTGGATGATAGATCCTTATCTGGCCGAGCGCCTGCAGGTCAGGGTCAGGAACAGGTAACTGCATATGTCAGATACTATCATCATAATCCCGGCATATAACGAAGAAGCCGGCATCGCCCGGGTAGTCAGCGATATACGCACGGTTAACCCGGATATTGAAGTTCTCGTTATAAATGATGGCTCTTTTGACAGAACGGCCGAAGCTGCAGCAGCAGCAGGCGCAATTGTGCTCAGTCATAATTTCAACATGGGTTACGGAGTGACGATACAAACCGGCTACAAATTCGCCTACGAAAAGGGATACAGGTATATCGTCCAGATCGATGGCGATGGACAGCATGACCCTTCATTTATTAGTCAGCTTCTTGCCCCGGTCCGTAACGGAGATGTAGATTTCGCGATAGGATCCCGATTTCTCTGGTTTGACAGTTACAGGCCTTCTTTTTCCCGGAGGCTTGGAATACTATTCTTTCGAAAGCTGGTTACTGTTATCATCGGCAGGGAGATAACTGATCCAACTTCCGGTTACCAGGCATTCAACAGAGAAGTCATGAAGTTTTTTTCTACGGATATATTCCCTTATGATTACCCTGACGCTGATATGCTTATTACTCTGAATCTTGCCGGGTTCAGGATTCGTGAAGTCCCGGTAAGGATGTTTGCAAATCCAACCGGTAAGACGATGCACAGTGGAGCAAAGCCTCTTTACTATATGATCAAGATGATACTTTCCATTCTGGTCACTCTTCTTCGTAATCGTCAGCTTTACCGGAGGTAGCCGATGACTATAAAACAGCAGGTTTTTGCAATTCTGATCAGTTTAACCGTATTCATCTTTACGATCGATCTGGTGCGTAAAAAAAGGCTCCGGGAAGAGTATTCACTGCTCTGGCTCGCTACAAGTCTTGCCATGATAATCCTTATACTGCGCTATGACTGGCTTCTTGCTTTAACCAAGCTGATCGGGGCGGTTCTGCCTACGACAACCCTGTTTCTTGGATCGATTATATTTCTTATCTCGCTCTCGGTACAATTTTCAATGAGGATTTCAAAGCTTTCAGATCAAGTCAAAGACCTTGTTCAGGAGAATGCTCTCTTAAGGTATGAATTTGAGAAAAGTACATCCGTCCAGACTGTTGTTTCAGCTACGCAATCCAGGAAGTCTGAGGAAGTTACATAGCACGTGAACCGGCATTGATTTCAGGGAGATAAATGTGGACTTGAGTATTGTTGTTCCTATTTACAATGAAGAGGAGAGTTTGGATGCGCTCTACGAGAAGATCACGGCTGCTCTCTCCGGGACAGATATCGATTACGAGCTGATACTGGTTGATGACGGCTCTAGTGACCGTTCTTTCATGCTTCTCAAGGCGATTGCCAATGATGATCTCCGCATCAGGGTGATCAGATTCAGGCGAAATTTCGGTCAGACAGCTGCCATGGCTGCCGGCTTCGATGCGGCTAGCGGAAGGGTGGTTGTACCGATGGACGGCGATCTTCAGAACGACCCGACAGACATCCCCCGTCTGCTGGCGAAGATCGATGAAGGGTATGATGTAGTATCCGGATGGCGGAAAGACCGCAAGGACACCTTCATTAACCGCAAGCTTCCATCATTGATCGCAAACAGTCTGATTTCAAGGTTTACCGGGGTTCATCTCCATGATTACGGCTGTACTCTGAAAGCTTACAGAAAAGAGGTTTTGGAGGGGATAAACCTTTACGGTGAGATGCACCGCTTTGTTCCTGCTCTTGCTTCCCAGGTGGGTGCAAAGGTGACCGAGCTTCCAGTGAAACATCATCCAAGGATGTTCGGAACCAGCAAATATGGTATATCCCGAACGGTCAGGGTCGTACTCGACCTGATGACCGTAAAATTTCTTCTTTCCTACTCTACCAAACCGATTCAGCTTTTCGGGAAATGGGGGGTATATACCCTTTTCGCGGGCTTGATAAGCGGTTCGGCAACCATTTATATGAAGCTGTTCGAGCATATGAGCATGAATCGCAATCCCTTGTGGATACTGACTATTTTCCTTTTCTTTATGGGGGTACAGTTCATTGTCCTCGGGCTTCTGGGTGAACTGAATGCCCGGACGTATTACGAGGCCCAGGGAAAGCCGATCTATGTCGTTCGCGAGAAGCTGAATTTTGAGTAGATGTGGCTTTAAAATCCTGATGATCGCCCCGACCCCGTTTTTCGCCGACAGGGGGTGCCATGTAAGGATTTTCGAAGAGGCGAGGATCCTTATCTCTTTGGGCCACAGAGTTGAAATCGTAACCTATCATATCGGCAGGGATATGCCGGGGATCATTGCCCATCGTATTCCCTCCATCCCCTGGTATCAGAAACTGGATGCCGGTCCCTCCTGGCACAAACTTTATCTTGATATCCTCCTTTTTTTCACCGCGGTCAACGTAGCCAGAAGGTTGAAGCCCGATCTTTTCCATGCGCATCTTCATGAAGGTGCATTTGTCGGGGTTTTGCTCAAAGTAATACTGAATATCCCGCTCCTTTTTGACTATCAGGGCAGTCTTAGCGGTGAAGTCATTGATCACGGGTTTTGCCGCAAGGGTTCACTGCTGGCGAGGTTTTTCGGGTGGATTGAGTCACGTATCAATAGATCTGCTGATGTGATTGTTACCAGCTCCTCTCTTGCGACTGACGATCTGATCGGAAAATGGGGGGTGCCGAAGCAGTCGGTTACCACTCTTGCCGATGCAGTCAATACCGATGAATTCAAGCCTTTTGACCAAAAAGAATCCAGGCTTATACTTAATCTGCCTGCAGACGTCCCCGTAGTAGCTTTTCTCGGGGTATTTAACAGGTATCAGGGAGTCGATCTGCTGCTTGAAGCAATAGCAATCTTGAAGCTGCGCGCTGTTACGGTGCATTTTCTGCTGATGGGATTTCCGGATGAACGCTATCGGCTGCGTGCTGAAGAGATGGGCCTTGGCGGGATGATAACTTTTACCGGGAAAGTCGATTATAAAGATGCCCCGTTTTACCTATCTGCTGCAGACCTTGCAGTTTCACCAAAAATCTCATTGACCGAGGCAAACGGCAAACTTTTCAATTACCTTGCCTGTGGGCTCCCCGCGCTTGTTTTTGATACGCCTGTCAATCGGGAGATACTCGGTGATGTCGGTGTCTATGCACAATTCGCTGATGTGACAGATTTTGCGACGAAACTCGAAGAACTCATCGCCGACCCGGACAGGATGCATCTTCTCGGGCAGAAAGGCAGGGAAAAGGCTGTTCTCGAGCATTCATGGACTTCGCGTGGTGGTTGTCTGGTAAAGCGCTACCAGGATCTTATCGGCAGGCGTTCATAATATGAACATTTTTCTTGCCACTTTTCTTCGAATCAGCTAATGTTCATAAAATGAACGATAACGAAAAATCACTTGATTCCTACCGCTCACTCCTCCTAATGTCAGAAATCGCCGGCGATGAACCTCTCTCTCAGCGTGAAATATCGCGCCGGCTCGGAATTGCGGTCGGGCTTGTCAACTCTTACCTCAAGAACCTTGTTGCCAAAGGGTATGTCAGGGTTAAGAATTTTCCGCGAAACCGTTATGCCTATCTCCTCACTCCCCAGGGGCTTGCCGAGAAGAGCCGACTGGCATACGAGCATCTGTCATACTTCACCGGACTTTACACTGCGGCCCGTCAGGACTACCTTGCGCTGTTCCGCAGACTCGATGCTGAAGGTGTCAGTGAAGTCGTTTTCTGCGGCGTAGATGAAGTGGCGGAGATTGCTTATCTTTCGTTGCAGGAAACATCTATCCGGCTTGCAGAGGTTATGGATGAAGTCGGCGGAGGCGAGTTTTTCGGTAATAGCGTAACTCAGCTTCAGTATCTTGCGAATAAGCCCGTTGTGATCACCTCAGCCAAAAGGAGGGAGCAACTTAAAGAGCTGCTCCTGCAGCACGGTTTTGAGAAAACGCTTATTTTTACAATAAGGGATTGATGCGATCAAACCCTGATATATGTGATGATTCCAACTTACTAGGGAGCAGAACTATGAAAGTCGTCATTCTGGCAGGTGGACTTGGAACGCGGCTCAGCGAAGAGACCGTGACACGACCGAAACCAATGGTCGAGATCGGCGGCAGGCCGATACTCTGGCATATCATGAAGATCTACTCCCATTACGGGTTCAATGACTTTGTCATCTGCCTCGGTTTCAAGGGGTATATGATCAAAGAGTATTTTTCCAACTATTTCCTCCATATGAGCGATGTCACATTCGATATGACGACCAACTCCATGAAGGTCCATCAGAAAAATGTCGAACCGTGGCGGGTTACCCTGGTAGATACCGGAGCCGAATCAATGACCGGCGGACGGGTAAAGCGGGTTGCCCCGTATGTGGGCAATGAGCCGTTCATGCTCACCTATGGGGACGGAGTTGCCAACGTTGATATAGCCAGGTTGGTCGCTTTTCACCGTAATCACGGAAAACCGGCTACAGTGACTTCTACCCAGCCATCCGGCCGCTTTGGGGCTCTGGATATCAATGCTTCCGGAAAAGTCACTGCATTTCAGGAAAAACCGGCAGGTGACGGTTCCTGGATTAACGGTGGTTTTTTTGTGCTGGAGCCGTCAATATTCGACCGGATTGGCGGAGACTCAACCATTTTCGAGAAAGATCCATTGGAAGGTCTTGCCCGGGACGGTGAACTCATGGCATTCAAACATGCCGGTTTCTGGCAACCAATGGACACGCTCCGCGATAAACAGCATCTCGAAGAGCTTTGGGCAGATGATAATCCGCCATGGAAGGTCTGGTAGGAAGCGGCCGAAAGGTGAAAGGTGATTTCATGATTAATGCTGGTTTCTGGCAAAATAAACAGGTTTTTGTCACCGGTCATACGGGTTTCAAAGGTGCCTGGCTCTCCATCTGGCTGCAAGCCATGGGTGCAAAGGTTACGGGATATGCTCTTGATCCGCCGACAGAGCCGAGTCTTTTTGCTTTAGCGCGGGTTGATGAATTGCTGACCTCGATTATTGCCGATGTTCGTGATCCGGAGCGACTGCAGCGTGAACTGGTGCATGCTGCACCCGAGATCGTCATCCATATGGCAGCTCAGCCGCTGGTAAGGGATTCCTACAAGATACCTGTTGAAACCTACGCTACCAATGTGATGGGCACCGTGCATCTGCTTGAAGCGGTGCGTGCCTGTCCGTCAGTTCGGGCAGTGGTTAACGTGACCACCGACAAGGTCTATGAAAATCGTGAATGGGTCTGGGGGTACCGGGAAAACGAACCGTTCGGCGGCCACGACCCTTACTCTAACAGCAAGGGATGTTCGGAATTGGTAACAGCGGCTTACCGCTCTTCTTATTTTAATCCAAGTGATTATGATCGCCATGGTGTTGCAGTTGCCACCGCCCGAGCCGGTAATGTGATCGGCGGCGGTGACTGGGCTAACGACAGACTGATTCCTGACATGATTCGTGCCATATTGAGCAATGAACCGGTACAGATCCGCAACCCCCATGCCATTCGTCCCTGGCAGCACGTACTTGAGCCGCTTTCCGGCTACCTGCTGCTGGCGCAACGGCTCTACGAAGAAGGGGGAAGCTACGCCAGCGGCTGGAACTTCGGTCCGACTGAAGAGGATGCCAGGGCGGTAGAGTGGCTGGTGAAGAGACTCTGCTCCGCATGGGGCGTTGGTGCCGGCTATGTACTGGACCATGGTGAGCACCCTCATGAGGCACACTATCTGAAACTCGACTGTTCAAAAGCCCGGATCGAGCTTGGCTGGTCTCCACGCTGGGACCTTGACAAGGCACTGCAGAGCATTGTCGACTGGACAAAGGTTTATCAATCGCACGGCGATCTGCGCGCCGAGTGTCTGCGGCAGATCAGCATGTATGGAGGGATCGCGTGAAACAGGATGAGATCCGTGATGGAGAACTGCGTGAAAAAGTCATAACTGCGGCACGTGCCTATTATGAATTCAAGCATAACAGGCAACAGCAGTTTAATCCGGGAGACAGAATCCCTTATGCCGGCAGGGTTTTCGATGACGCAGAAATAACTGTCCTGATAGACTCGTCCCTTGATTTCTGGCTTACCACCGGACGCTATGCCGATCGCTTTGAGAAAGAGTTTGCGCGTTTTCTCGGTGTTGAACATTGTTCGCTGGTAAACTCCGGCTCATCGGCAAACCTGCTTGCCTTTATGGCACTGACATCACCAAAGCTTGGAGACCGGCGCATCGTCCGGGGAGATGAAGTGATTACGGTCGCCGCCGGCTTTCCCACCACCGTGGCGCCCATCATTCAGTATGGTGCGGTGCCGGTTTTTGTGGATGTGACTCTGCCTACCTACAACATCGATGTTACCAAATTGGAAGAAGCTTTCTCGACCCGTACCAAAGCGGTGATGGTCGCGCACACACTCGGCAACCCTTTTGATCTTTCGGCAGTTAAGGCTTTTTGCGACGAGCATGAACTCTGGCTGATCGAGGATAACTGTGACGCTCTTGGTTCCCGTTATCGCCTCAATGGTCAGTGGCGTTACAGCGGCACCATAGGACACATCGGCACCTCCAGCTTCTATCCACCCCATCACATGACCATGGGGGAGGGGGGGGCGGTATATGCCAACGATACGACGCTCAAACGGCTGGTAGAGTCATTCCGCGACTGGGGGCGCGACTGCTGGTGTCCGTCCGGGCGGGATAACACCTGTGGTAACCGCTTCACCCAGCAGTTCGGTGCGCTGCCCCATGGCTACGATCACAAATATGTCTATTCCCATTTCGGCTACAACCTCAAAGTAACCGACATGCAGGCCGCCATCGGCTGTGCCCAGCTGGAGAAACTCCCCTCGTTCATAGAGGCGCGCAAACGGAACTGGAAACATCTGCATGATGGCCTGGCTGACATGGGAGACCGCTTTATCCTTCCAGAGCCGACAGAGAATTCCGATCCCTCCTGGTTCGGGTTTCTGCTTACAATAAGGGATAACAAGCGCTTCTCACGCGACCAGATTGTGAATCACCTGGAATCAAAGGGGATTCAGACCAGGATGCTGTTTGCCGGCAACCTGATCAAGCACCCCTGCTTCGACGAAATGAGAGCAAGCGGGAAGGGTTACCGTACGGTCGGTGAGCTGACTGTTACCGACAGAATCATGAATGATACCTTCTGGATTGGCGTCTATCCGGGAATGTCTGATGCGATGCTGGCGTTTGTAGTTGAAACAATCAAGGCATTTGCGGGGACTCGTTAGCTGATGGAACTGCATCCCACTCCTATCCCGGGCTGTTGGCGTATTGTACCCCGATTGATACGTGATGAGCGGGGCTCATTTGTGAAGACTTTTCACCGCGACCTGTCGGCTAAACATGGCCTGGTGACGGAGTTTGCCGAAGAATTCTACTCCTGGTCCCGTCGCGGGGTGCTGCGCGGGCTGCACTTTCAACTGCCGCCGGCCCAGCATACAAAGGTGGTGACCTGCCTGGTTGGCGAGGTGCTGGATGCGGTTGTCGATTTGCGGGTCGGTTCCCCTGCCTATGGCCGTCATGCCCTGTTCCCCTTGCGAGCAGAGGAGGCGACTCTCCTGTATATCCCTGAAGGTGTGGCCCACGGGTTTCTTGCCAAAAGCGACAACGCCCTGATGTACTATCAGGTCACATCCGTCCATTCACCGGAGCATGATGCAGGCATTCGCTGGGATACTGCCGGCATCTCGTGGCCGTCTGTAGAGCCGATCATGTCAGCCCGGGATGCGGCCTTTCCTGCCTTGAAAGATTTCGACAGTCCGTTCCGCTATTGCGAGGTGGCGTGATGAGTGTTCAGCCAAAAAGAAAGGCACTTCTGACCGGTGCAACCGGTTTCATCGGCGGTCATCTGACACGGGAACTGCTCAGGACCGGCTGGGAACTGCACTTGATTGTCCTGCCTGAGATGGGGCTTGGAACGATCGAAGACCTGCATGCCGAAGTACAAAGCTATCCTCATGATGGAACTACTGAACAATTGCTTGACCTGGTTGACCAGATAAAGCCGGATGTGGTGTTTCACCTGGCATCGTTGTTCCTGGCACAGCACACTCCTGCTGATATCGAGCAGTTGATAAAGAGCAACGTTCTTTTCGCCACTCAGCTGGCCGAGGCCATGACCCGCTCTGGCTGCTGGCGGTTGGTCAATACGGGAACCTCCTGGGAGCATTTCGAGAACGGTGCTTATAACCCGGTTAACCTTTATGCGGCTTCGAAACAGGCCTTTGAAGTCATGCTGGAATACTATCTGGCCACGACATCACTTAAGGCGATTACCCTTAAACTGTTCGATACCTATGGGCCCAATGACCCACGGCCCAAGCTGTTTACACTGCTGCAAAAGGTTGCTGCCGAAGGGGATCCTCTGGGCATGTCTCCAGGGGCGCAACTGATTGATCTTGTCTATATCGATGACATCGTTCGGGCGTTTGTTATTGCCGCGGAGCGACTGCTGGGGAACGAGGTCACCGGTCACGAGCGTTATGCCGTTTCATCCGGTAACCCCCTCTCCTTGCGGGATCTGGTGGAGCTTTATGGCCGGGTAGTTGGCAAAAACCTCCCCATTCATTGGGGTGGCAGACCCTATCGCCCGCGTGAGGTCATGGTGCCTTGGAATAGTGGCGATCCTCTCCCAGGTTGGCAGCCGCTCATTGGGCTGGAGGAAGGAATCGGGCGTATGGAACAGGTCGGGAAAGGCTGACAAATGTTGTTGTGGTACCCAAGAGTTACTATGTGGCTGGAAATGACCTGGTACCAAAACCAAAACACTTAATATGAACTGATGTATGCGGAGGCTTTAAATGTTGTCATACGAACAAGCACTCAACTTGATCCAGGAGTCACTTGCCAGTCTGCAAAATGCCGGGATTGTTGCTGAGAGTATAACCATCTCCGCCGATACGGTAATTCTTGGTAGTGGCAGCGAGCTTGACTCCCTCGGGTTCGTCACGTTCATCTCAGACCTGGAGGAGCGTTTATGCGAAGAGACAAATGAAGATATCTACCTGGTGCTTGATGAGATCGGTGATTTTAATATTAACAATCCATTCCTGGCTGCTGGTACGATTGCTAAATATGTTGAAACCCTAACCGAAAACATGGAGGGATGATATGGAGAACAATAACCCCGTAATGGTGATAACTGGCACGAGCAAGGGGATCGGGCGCGGTATGGCTGAGCATTACCTTGCGAAAGGATATATCGTATTCGGTTGTAGTCGTGGGCCGGCAACATTCGAGAGAGAGAACTACCATCATCACCAACTGGATATCGGTGACGAAAAACAGGTTCGCGAATGGGTGCGTGCCGTAAAGAAAAGTGCCCGCAAGATAGATGTGCTTGTCTGCAATGCCGGGGTGGTTGAATCCGCATTGCAAATGACGGTCACACCGGGAACACTTGTAGATCTGTATTTACGTACAAATTTTGCAGGGACTTATTATGTCTGTCGCGAAGTAGCCAAGGTGATGTTGCTGCAGCGTGCCGGCCGAATCATCACTATCTCCTCCATAATGACCAGGCTGCATGAACCGGGAACTTCTCTCTATTCAGCGACCAAGAGCGCCATTGTTGAAATGACCAAGGTGCTGGCGCGTGAATTGGCACCGCTCGGAGTTACATGCAATGTTGTTGCCCCCTCGATGATTCTTACCGAGTCTGCCCTGGCATTCGGTGACGAATGGCAAAAGCATATGCTGGAGAAGCAGACCCTGAAACGTGAAATTACCATAGATGAGATCTGTAATGTGATCTCGTTCTTCGTCCGGCCGGAAAGCGGCTGTATCACAGGAGAGGTCATCCATATGGGGCTGGTCAGCTGAGTGGAGATCCCGCTGATTACCGAATTTTCCTGTAACGGTTATACCATCCGGACCATCGTTGCCGATCCACAGTGGAAGGAGAACTGCTACCTGGTAACCTGCGAAACTACCGGGGTGCAGGCGCTGATTGATCCGGGAGACAACTCTACCTTGTTGGCATCCCTGGTGGAGGGACACGGTTCCCGGCGGCTGGACTATCTGCTCCTGACCCATGGGCATTTCGATCATATCGGCGCGGCCGGGGCGCTTTGCAAGCAGTTCGCCGTTGAATGCATGATCCACGAAGGGGATCAACGCCTGCTTCGCCAGGCGGCCATGTATGCTATCCGCTACAGCAACCGACTCATTAGTGCACCCCGTTCTTGTGTCACCCTTAGCGGTGACCAGCAGTTTCCCTTCGGTACGGGGAACATAACGGTGCTGCACACCCCCGGACATACTGCTGGGAGCGTCTGCTATCTGGGTGACGGCTTTATCTTCACCGGAGATACGCTGCTGGTCGACCACGCCGGGCGCACCGATCAGCCAGGCGGCGACGAAAGCGCCATTGTGGAGTCCATCGGCAAGCTGCTGGAGACGTTGCCGGGGGAGACGGCCATCTTCCCCGGCCATGGTAAAACGTGGACAGTTGCCGCTGCTCGGAGCTGGTGGCGGGAACATGGCGCTGAACCGCCAAAACATGACAGTTTTATTCACTGAGGACGGAAGGGAATTGGTATGGAGAATGTTGCCGCAAGTGGCGTCGGGATAGTCGGAGTAGGCAGATGTCTGCCTGGGAAAAAACTATCGAATGCACAGATCGAGGCGCAATGCAATTTGCCTCCGGGGACCATCGAGGAGAAAACCGGGGTCAGGGAGCGCTACATTCTTTCTGACGAGGAGAGCTCATCAACCCTGGCGGCGGCGGCAGCCAAACAGGCGCTGGAGCATGCCGGCGTTACGCCGGACCAGATCGGTCTCATCGTCTGCTGCGCCTTTACCGGCGACTATGTCTACCCCGCCCTGGCGTGCAAAGTCCAGGAGATGCTCGGCGCCTGGAATGCCGGGGCGTTTGACCTGATGGCGAACTGTACCGGTTTCCAGGTTGGGCTTACGGTTGCTTCCGACCGGATGTATGTCGACCGGAACATCTCCCATGTCCTGGTGATCGGGGTTACCGCCCAGTCCCGCTTCATCAACTGGTTCGATGGCGATTCGGCCATGTATTTCGGTGATGGCGCCGGTGCGGCGGTTCTCGGGCGCGTTCCCGAGGGGTACGGCATTCTGGCTAATGATATTATGAGTAACGGCAGGGTCTACGAGGCGGTCCGGCTCCGTGGCGGCGGGTCAAGTCACCCGATGCGGCAGGAAAACGTCGATCTCGGTCTGCAGTATTTTGAAGTCAATGGCATGGAAGTCTGGAAGCAGGTGATCCAGAATCAGCCGAAAGTCATGCGCCGGGTTCTGGAAAAAATTGGCAAGGGGATTGAGGATGTCGATTTCTATATTTTCCACCAAGCCAACCTGAAGCTGATTGAGTTTCTCATGGCGAAAATGAAGCAGCCGATGGCGAAGACATTCACCAACGTGGCGACGATCGGCAACACTTCCGACGCCTCCATGGCCATTGCTCTATGTGACGCCGTCATGGCTGGGGCGATCAAGCGGGATCAACTGCTGATGATCTCCGGCGTCGGCGCGGGCTTCACCTTCGGTGCAACGGCTGTGCGCTGGTACTGACGCGGATATTGATGGGAGACAGGTTCTCCCGGAGGGAATATGAGCAGATTCGAGACGATCAAGGTAGGCGACCGGGCGGAGTTAACCCATGTGATTACGGCCGCTGACGTGGAAAAGTTTGTCGACCTCACCGGGGATGATAACAAGATCCACGTGGACAGTCGGTTTGCCGGCACCACCCCGTTCAAGAAACCGGTAGTCCACGGCATGCTCGGGGCTTCTTTCATATCCACGATCATCGGCACCAAGCTGCCGGGGGACGGTGCCCTCTGGTTCTCCCAGAGCCTGGAATTCATCATGCCGGTACGGGTCGGCGATGAGATCACTGTGGTGGCAGAGGTAAAGAACAAGTTCGAACGGGAACGGATCATCGAACTGCAGACCGATATTTTTAACCAGAACCGGCAGAGGGTCACCACCGGCACCGCCAAAGTGAAGATCGTTGAACAGCTGGTGGAAGAACCGGCAGAATCTCTGGAATCGCTCAAAGTTGCCCTGGTTGTCGGTGCGACGGGGGGGATCGGCCGGGCAGTGGCGACCAGGCTGGCGGAGGACGGCTTTGCCGTGGCCCTGCACTATCATTCCGGCAGGGAGGCTGCCGCGGAGCTGCAGCGGTCCATCAGCAATAATGGCCAGACGTGTGCCACGTTTCAGGCCGACATCGTCAACCCGGAGAGCGTGCAGGCGATGGTCGACGCCGTTGTCAGAAAGTTCGGAGGGGTATCGGTGGCGGTCAACTGCGCCACCGTCAAAGTAGCGAACTGCAAGTTTTCCCAGCTCGACTGGAAGGATATGCAATCCCACTTGGACGTGAACATCAAGGGGGCTTTCTCCCTGTCCAGGGCTGTGGTGCCGGTCATGCAGGCTCGGCGCTACGGCAGGATCATCAACCTGACGACCCAGTATACCGAAAGCACGCCACCGGCTGAACTCCTCCCCTATGTGACCGCCAAGGCCGCACTGGCCGGTTTTTCCCGCGCACTTGCCGTGGAGCTTGCCCCGGCGGGGATCACGGTAAACATGGTTTCGCCGGGGATGACGGACACTGATCTTATTGCCGACGTGCCGGAAAAGACCAGGCTGATGACCGCTGCCAAGACCCCCCTGCGCCGGCTGGCAAAGCCGCGGGATGTGGCCGGGGCGGTCAGCTATCTTGCCTCGGAGGATGCCGGTTTCATCACCGGCGAAACGATCCGGGTCAATGGCGGACAGGTAATGCTATGACCTCCTTCGTGAGCAGCCATACCCGGGCCTGCTCCCTTCCCCTCTCCGAACTGCTCGACGGAGTGTCGAAGTTGGAGAAGGAAGGGAGCGACAGCGCCGTGCGAATCTGCTTCCTGCGCAACATCACGGTGGAAGGGGTAGAGCCGTTTCTCAAGTTCCACTGCCTCACGGCGGGGATTCGCCCCGGGATCATCTTCGGCAACTACGATATGGTGCTGCAGGAGATCATGGACGAAAGCTCTCCGCTCCACCACAACCCTCCCGATATGGTCGTCCTCTCCCTCGTCATGGAGCAGCTTGATCCCGGGTACCGCAGCTGCGGCTGGCAGGGTGACCGGGTTATTAATGAGCTGGAGTCGCTCTTTGAACTCCTTGCTGGCCGTACCGATGCGCTGCTGATGGTCAATACCTTTATCCCGCCTTTCGACGGCGAGTTCGGGGTGACCGGACATGACTGGAACACGGATACGAGTGGCGAAATCTCTCGGGTCAACCGGGCGATCAGGGCGTATGTTGCGGCCCATCGTTCCCGGTTCATGCTGGCCGACTGGGAACGGATCGCCCGCCTCCACGGCGAAGACGGCTGCATGGATTACCGTTTCTGGTACATGTCCAAGGCCCCCTTCAAAAAACAGTTTCTCAACTCCTACGCCTGGGATATCGCCCGGAGCGTCAAGGCCCTGAAGGGGAAGGCCAAGAAGTGCCTCGTGCTGGACTGCGACAACACCCTTTGGGGAGGGGTGGTTGGTGAAGACGGGCTGCAGGGGATTGCCCTCGACCGGAACAGCTATCCGGGGAATATCTTCCACGAATTCCAGCGGACGGTGCTGACCCTCCACGAACGGGGGGTGCTCATTGTCCTTTGCAGCAAGAACAATGAGGAGGATGTGTGGGAGGTGTTGGACCGACATCCCCATTCGCTCCTGAAGCGCGAGCATCTCTCCGCCTGGCGGATCAACTGGAATGACAAGGCGACCAACTTCCGGGAGCTGGCCGACAAACTGAATCTGGGGCTGGACAGCTTCGTCTTTGTTGACGATAACCCCACCGAATGCGATCTGGTGGCGACGACCCTGCCGGACGTCACGGTGATTCGGGTGCCGGACAAGCTTTATCTCTACCCCAGGCTGCTCCTCAAGGACGGCCTGTTCGACACGCTGAACGTCAGCGGAGAAGACCGGCAGCGGGCACGGATGTACCAGACCGAGGCTCAGCGCAAGGATGCGGCCCGGCAGTACGATTCCATCGATCAGTACCTCTCCTCCCTGGCGCTGGTAGCGACCATTCACCCCGCGACGTCGGGGGAGGTGGCGCGCATCGCCCAGTTGACCCAGAAGACCAACCAGTTTAACCTGACGACGCGCCGCTATGCCGAAGGGGAGATTGCCCGGTTTCTCTCCCGGGAGGACCATGGAGTCTTTTCCCTGAAGGTGACGGACAAGTTCGGTGATTCGGGCCTCACCGGGGTGCTCATCGCTGTCCGGGAGGGGAGCGTTGGCCGCATCGATTCGCTGCTGCTGAGCTGCCGTATCCTTGGGAGGAACCTGGAGACGGTATTCCTGCACCACTGTCTGGCCCTGCTGGAAGCGGCCTGGGGGGTGAAGGAGTGGTGCGGCGAATATCTGCCGACCAGGAAGAACAGGCAGGTTGAGGATTTTTACGACAGGATGGGATTTGCCGTGACGGCAGAGAGCGAGGCCGGCAAGATGTATCAGTTGCCGGTGACGCGACGGGAATCTCCCGACATTACCTATATAACCATCGAGGAGTAGTGGAATGGAAGCGAACAGACTCAAGCAGGTTATGGCCAGAATATTCGGTGTCGACGTGTCGGCCATCGGGGATGATGCCTCCCCCGATACCATTGAAAACTGGGATTCTCTGCGGCACATGAATCTGGTGCTTGCCCTGGAGGAGGAGTTCGGCATCGAGTTGACCGACGACCAGACCGTGGAGATCATGAGTTACCCTCTCATCAAAATCGTGCTGAGTGAACACGGGATCGAGATCTAGGGGGTCGGGATGCAGGCTATCGAGACAATCATCGGCCGGATGGCTGCCAAGGGGGATGTCCCGGCCCTGTTCTGGAACGACCGGGAATACAGCTACGCCGAGTTCATGGCGTTGGTCGCTGTCTGGCGTGACAGGCTCGCCGCCGACGGTATCGGTCAAGGCACGGTCTGCGGATTTCTCGGGGAGTATTCCCCCCAGGTATGCGCGCTGATCTTTGCCCTGATGCAGTCCAAGGCGATTCTTGTGCCGTTCACTGCAGCAATCGGCAATGAACTGCCCGAGTTCATGGAGATAGCCGGAGTGGAATATCTCTTCAGGTTTGACTCAGCGGATGACTGGACTCTGGAATATTTTGAAAATAGCCAGAATAATGAACTGATTGTGTCGTTTCTGGCGCGGGGAGTTCCTGGGCTGGTCGTCTTTACCTCCGGTTCTACCGGCAAGCCCAAGGGGATACTGCAGGACTGCGAGCGGGTGATGAAGAAATTCGTGCTTGAAAGAGAGTCGTGGAGAACCCTCCTTTTCCTGATGCTCGATCACTTCGGCGGATTCAATACGCTTCTTTCGACTTTTGCTTATGGGGGTACTGCCGTTTGTCTGCCGGAAAGAAGTCAGGAGACCGTCTGCAGGGTCATTGAAAAGTCCCGGGCAACACTTCTGCCGACAACCCCTACCTTTATCAACCTGCTGATCGCTTCGCGCTGTTACCAGAATTACGACCTTTCCTCGATCCGTCTTATTACCTATGGTACGGAGGTCATGCCTGCTACCACACTGCATAAATTGCGGGATATCTTCCCCAATGCCCGGGTAAAGCAGACGTACGGCCTGTCTGAACTCGGAGTTCTCCGGTCGAAGTCCGAGAGTGATGATTCTGTCTGGGTGAAGATTGGCGGTGCAGGATTTGAAGTCAAGATTGTCGATAATATTCTTTGGATCCGTTCCGAGGCCAACATGGTCGGCTACCTGAATGCGCCGTCACCTTTTGATGTGGATGGCTGGATGTGTACTGGTGATCAGGTTGAACTGAACGGTGAATACATGCGGATTCTCGGGCGCAAGTCCGAGATGATCAACGTCGGCGGGCAGAAGGTCTTTCCAGCCGAGGTGGAGGCGGTGCTTCTTGAGGCGGAAAATATCCGGGATGCCAGTGTTGTTGGTGTCATCCATCCCGTCATGGGGCACATAGTTACTGCGCGGGTATCTCTGCATACAGCTGAAGAGCAGCGAGGTCTGGTCGAGCGGTTGCGGAAACACTGCATGGAGCGGATGGCCAAGTACAAGGTACCGGTGCGTTTTACCGTTGTTGCGGAATCTGATCAGCGGACGGCCAGATTCAAGAAGTCACGTCAGGTCGATGGGTAGTAGAGAGCTTATTTTGGGAGTTTGGCGGTGATATATGGCAAAGATTGAGAAAGCAACTCTAGATATGTTTGAGGATGTCTGTGAGCTGTTTGTTGGAGAGATGTCTCCTGAAGAGCGCGTTGCGGCAGTAAATAGATTTTACCGTCCCATTTTCGATTACAAGTGGCCACGGGATGAGGAACACTGTGGCCATGTTCTGGTTGATAATGGGAAGGTTGTCGGCTTTGTCGGGTCATTCTTCGTGCAGAGGCCTGTCAATGGCAAGATAGAAAGATTTGCTAATCTGACTACATGGAAAGTCAAGGAGGCGTACCGAAGTGAAAGCATTTTTCTGTTGATGCAGTTTCTCCGCCAAAAAGACCTTACCGTTACCGGGCGGACTGCCGCCAAGGAAATCTTTGCCATTCAAGAAAAACTCGGCTTTAAGAACCTCGACTCAACTATCAAAATTGTGCCAACGTTTATTGGGACTTTGAAACGTAATAACGGCATCTCTTCCTGCTGCGACCCCAAGGAACTCGAAAACAGGCTCAATGACTCGGATCTTCAGCTGTATCAGGACCATAAAGAATACAAGTGCAGACATATGCTGGTTTATGGGAATGGTTCGTACTGTTACATCGTCTATTCTCCAGTTCAGAAAAGGCATGTCAGAATGGCGCATATTCATTACGTCAGCAATCTGGCGGTCTTCTTGGAGAACCTCTCCTTGGTCAAGAGTAGACTGCTAATCCACGACAGGATTCCGTTTCTCTGGATTGAGGAGCGGTTTTTGCGGGGACGAGAAGTGCCTTTTGCCTTCGAATATAAGTCCCGCTTTACGCATCTATATAAAAGCAATACGCTGGCACGAGAAGATATTGATAACCTTTATACGGAACTGATAATTTTCAACACACTTGAAAACAGGTTTTATTGAGTTCTGAATGGAATTGATTAATAAATTCAGAGAGCTCGGCTATCGGATCCGCACCCAACTGGTGCCGGGCAGAGGCTCAGTTAACGGCATGATACTCATGTTCCACCGGGTGGTGGAAGAGTTGGGCGAATATCGCCATCCTCAGCTCGCACAACTGCATGTAACGACACGACACCTGGAACACCTGATTGTAGGTTTACGGGAGCAGGGGTATGAAATCATCTCGCTTGACGGGCTCTGCCACAAACTGAACGGTAACCAGAAAAAAGCCAAGTTTGTGGTGTTTACTTTTGACGATGCTTATCGTGACACGTACGAGCTGGCGTACCCTATCTTCAGGAAACACGCTGCTCCTTTTACGGTGTACGTGCCGACAGCAGTACCTGATAACAACTTCATCTGGTGGTACTACATGCTTGATGATCTGGTTTATCGCAATGAGTCATTAGACATTTTGACAATGCAGGATTCGCATCATTTTGAAGTACGAACGGAAGAGCAGAAGCGCCATGCCTACAAGGCCATTGAAAATCTGATAAACAGCATTGATCCGAATCACCGCCGAGATGAGCTGGCAAGGATGTTCGCCCGTTATGGGCTGAACGCCCGTGAATATGATCGCAAGCTGTCAATGAGCTGGGCGCAGCTTGGAGAGCTGAGCAGCTCCGGATTTGTTACTATTGGTGGGCATACGGTGAACCACTATAATCTGGCGCACATGACTTTGAAAGAGGCAACAAACGAAATAATACTGGGGAAAAAGAGACTAGAAGAAAAGCTTGACGTTGCGGTCGATCATTTTTCTTATCCGTTCGGAAGCAAGTCGGCTGCCCACTTTAGAGAGTTTGATCTGGCCAGAAGTCTTGGTTATAAAACATGCACGACCTCCAGGCCGGGATACATAACGCAAGGCCATTGTCACTATACTGAACGATTACCTAGAATCATGGTCAACATGCAGCAGACTTTGCAGGGGCTCGCTGGTAATTGACGGACGCAAAGCTAATGGCGCCGGACCGGATAGAAATGCAGAAGAACGTTAAAAGGTGAACATGAAAGTACTAATAATTAATCCTCCGGGAACCGATCAGTCAGGGTTCATCAGCCCGTCTCCGGGGTTGCTTTATATTGCCGGCAATCTTATCAAGAATTCTGTTGATGTGCAATTTGTCGATGGCTGTCTCGATGGTTTGCCTGCAATCATCAAGGCTCTGGAAGATAGTCGTCCCGAACTTGTCGGGATACCCTGTCTGACCTATTACCGTCACAGGTCAATCGAGGTTGCGCAGCTGATTAAGCAGATTGATCCGCAGATCAAGGTTGCTTTCGGCGGAGCTCACGCATCGATAATGTATGAACAGCTGCTGTCCAACTATCCCTGCATTGATTACATTGTCATAGGCGAAGGAGAGGTGACATTTCTCGATCTCGCTCAGGGTAAAGAGATTGCGGATATCGATGGTCTGGCGTATCGGCATGACGGTGCCGTCGTAAAAAACAAACCAAGGCATTACGTTGAGAATCTTGATGATCTGCCGTTTCCTGCCTGGCATCTTATAGATTTTAAGAGATATCCTGCGTGGGGACGGGGAATCAAAAACGGTATAAATATTGGCAGGGTGCCACGAGTTCCGGTTGTCTTCTCAAGGGGGTGCAAGGGGCACTGTGATTTTTGTTCCAGCTGGTGGCTGTGGCGTGGTTACCGCCATCGCAGCCCAGGGAACATGGCCGATGAAATTGAGATGCTCTATCATCGCTCTGGGATGCGGCATTTCTGTTTTGTAGATGATGCAATGTCGGTAGATATGCAGGCAACCATGGATCTTTGCGACGAAATTGTTTGCCGGAAGCTTAATATAGCCTTCAGCATAACAACGAGGACTGATTGTGTAGATGAGTTGTTACTCAAGAAGCTCAAGGCTGCGGGTTGTTATCAGATAGCATTCGGTATTGAAACCGGTTCGCCGGAGTTGCTCACCAGGATATTCAAGGAAAGTAGTGTTGAAATCTCTGAAAGGGCAATCCTTATGGCCAAGGCAGCAGGAATTCAGGTTACGGCATTAATCATGGTCGGGAATATCGGAGAGACATACGAGACCATTAATGACACGCTGAATTTTTTGAAAAGAACACAGCCGGACGATCTTGGAAGCGGTATCGGACTGTATATTATGCCAGGTACCAAGCTGTATCAGGAGTGTAAGCGAAAAGGAGTTATTGCCGATGATTTCTGGCTTTCTGAAGAGCCATTCCGTATTTATACAGAGGAACATTCACAAGAGGAATTATCAAAAATGTTCCGTCAGATAGCCAATTATTTGCCCGTATCCAAAAAAATCATTGGTCGTCTCAAACGGCTTTTCGAGAAATACGTTCTGTTTTCAAGCTCAGACCCATTTTTTAAGTAGGAAGTAATGGGAGTCCTCCGGGGCATCAATTAAAAAGAGGTCGCATTTGGGGTTTAGCTCTAAAACTAAGAACTTCTTTGTAACTACAAGAAGAATCTCACTCGGGTTAGGAGTGCTGAAGCTTGCCAGAGCGGTACTGACTATTTTTTCAGTTATTTTGTCGGCAAAATATTTTGGGACATCACTTGAACGAGATACATGGATTATTGCCGGAAGTGCGGTAACAGTTATAACTCAGATTTTATTTGGCCCGATTAACGAGATTTTCCGTACCAAGTTTATCCACGTCAAGGGCGAAGAAGGGAAAAGCGCCGCATTGGCTTCAGCAAACAGCCTTTTTTATGCAATTGTCTGGATCTCCTTGTTTTTCATCGGAGTTGTAGAGTTTTTCCCGGAATCTTTAAGCGGATTATTTGCTCCGGGATTTGTGGGAGCGCAACAGCAAATGCTCTCGCTTATGATACGCTGGATTATTCCAACTCTCCTGATTAATGAAATAACCCTTATTATGGTGGCTATACTCAACTCGTATCAGTCCTATTTTATTCCTGATATATACTCACTGGTATCTATAATAATCAACATAGTCAGTATTGTAATTCTGGCACCATTTATCGGTATTTATTCTCTGGTTATTTCCAATTATATTGGAACCGCAATATTAGGGTTTATTTTATTCCGAGCACTTTCAAAAATAGAAGAACCTTTTTTGAAACTCGCTCGTCCGAAATGGAGTTTGATCAAGCCATTCCTTATTGCTTCAAGTCCTTTTTATATCGCTTTTATTGTCGGCAATGCCCAGACGACAGTTGAAAGAATCTTATGTACTTATCTTGGGGTCGGGAACGTTTCCGTACTGGATTATGCGCGCAAGTTTATTGACATGCCGATTAGTGTCATTGTGGGAGTTATTACCACGATACTGGCACCAACACTCGCCAGTCTGTTTATTACCGATAAAGATAATGATTTCCATCGCGAGATGATAAAGTTTCTGCGTATGCTGATTCTTGGACTTGTTCCTTTCGTTGCCTGTTTTTCAATATGTTCCAATGAACTGGTGGAGTTACTGCTGGTACGAGGCTCATTTAACAGACAGTTTTCAGCGATAACATCACAGTCTCTGTCAATATTTTTTATTGGCTCTGTTGGTTACATAATGTTTGCCGTGGGAGGACAATCGCTGATAGCCCAGAAAAAAGCTACTTATTATGCCATGATCGGTTCTATTGCCACTGCTGTAAGTATTGTTCTGAACCTATTGTTGATTGATTCAGTCGGACTGATTATTTTTCCTCTTTCATGGGGGGGGACACTTTTTATTGCCGGCGTTTTCATGATGTTGCTCCAGAAATACAACCGTATCGAAGTGATAGAAGAGATCAGCAAGATGCTCTGCCTGTTACTGTTGGTTATTGCCATCAACTATTGTCTAAGGAAGTTCTCTTTGAATCTCCTCTTCGAGAGGGTAATTGATGTGAAATTACACGATCTTCTAGTGCTTATCACAACTGTAATTCTTGGTAATATCAGTTATATAATCATTATTTTCGTGCTCAATATGGAAGAGATTCACGGTTTGAAACTTTATCTCAACAGAAGGTTTAATGCTCATACCTAGACTGAAAAACTGGTTACTCTCTGTAACTGATCCTGAGATCGCGATCATTTCCGGAATAATTAGAAAGTATGCAAATTCGCAAGACAAGGCCGACAGCCTTGTAGATGCTTGCGATAAGGTTTTTTTACAAAGGCTTAGAGATTATCCTGTGGCGCTAAAACTGTCGTTCTGGGAAAATCACTTCGAGTGGATGAGTCTTAGGGCTTATCCTGAAATACAGGGGCATATCCTCGATTTCGGGTGTGGTTCGGGGCATTCAGATATATTTCTTGCCAGAAACGGGTATATGGTGCATGGCCTGGATTTGAGCCCTGTCGGGATTGCAATAGCAAAGCATTTACAGGCTATGGAAAGTGCCGAAGTAAACAAAAGGCTTTCTTTTGAAGTGGCTGATATTATCAAGGATAGAGAAAACCCGATCTTATTCGATGCTGCCTGGTCGGCACACGTATTCGAGCATATTCCCGACCCGGCGCCGGTTCTGGCAGGTCTGGGAAACTGGTTGAAGCCCGGGGCACATCTGTTGATTTCAGTGCCGCTGGGATATGCATACGATGATCCCGGTCATGTGAATCATTTTGCCGATGGCGAGGAGTTGAAGCGGTTTCTGGGTGAGACGGTTACCGTATCACGTATTGATATATCCCAAGAGTATCAGGTAATCAGAGCGTTGTGCAGCTATTGAACCATATGTCGCGTCGAATGACGATGCGCAAGCGAGAAAGTGGGCCAGATTAGCATGTCGAAGAAAGCCGGTGGGACACCGATGCAGCTCCAGTTCAATGGGAAGAGGCTTTTGACCCTTTTCCCCCGGTTGAAGCCCGTCCTGCTCCGTAAGGATGTCGGGTTGATCCCTTTTTCCCTTGCCTCGGAATGCGGCTGGAAATCATCCCTTGCGTTCTTTGAGAGTAATGATTGCCCACAAGAGCAGTTGGCTGAAGATTGCTACGATCGGTTCGTAACTCTCGTTTCACTAGGCTCTTATGGGGGGAGACTGGCAAATGCACTTCGCATTTTCCGGTTTTTCATGACAAGGGGGAAGCAATTCGACGTCGTCAATTTTTACCACGACGCAGTCAAGGATCTGTTTTACGCGTTGGTGTACAAGCTGTTCAATCCCCGCGGCAAGGTCTGGTTCAAGCTTGACATGAGCCACCTGGAACTACAATATATAGCGGCTAACCGGCAAAGATTCCTGCCTGGACTGGCCCGCCGCCTAAAGTATCAGCTGTCGAGAGTGGCGGTCGATCTTTATACGACCGAGACTTCCCAGGTCTTCCGAGCGTTGGCAGACGATTATTACTACAAAGGCCGTCTCCGCCAGATTCGGAACGGCATTGTCTGCCCCGAAGAGACGGATATCGAACGGCTGATGAACGGCAAGGAAAATATCATCCTTACCGTCGGCAACCTCGGTGCCGCGGCGAAAAACAATGAGCTTTTGATCGATGCCGTTGCGCTCCTTGATCCCACCCTTGTCAATGGCTGGCAGGTCTATCTTGTCGGCCCTCTGGTCAACGCCGACTTCTACGAGACCGGTTTCCGGGAGAGTGACCATTTCAGAAAATATGTGAATACGGTTATTGAGAGACATCCCCATCTTGCGGAAACATTCGTTTTCACCGGCAACATCAGTGACCGTTCCCGGTTGGACGATATCTACGGGAAGGCGAGGATATTCTGCCTCACCTCCCGATACGAAAGCTTCGGTTTCGTGCTGCCGGAAGCGATGTTCAGCGGCGCTTATGTCATCGCCTCCGACCTCCCTCCAATGCGCGACCTGACCGATAACGGTCGGCTCGGGGCACTGTTCCCGGTCGGCTGTGCGCAAAAACTTGCCGCTCTGCTTACCGAGGCGCTGTCGGGGAGGGTCGATCTTGAAACCCAGGGGAAGGCTGCCCATCTGTTCATCATGGAGAAGTTCAACTGGCGAAACATCGTCAGGGAGATAGACCATTTGCTGTCCTGAAAAACAGGAGGCTGAAGTGAAGAGGCTAAATGGCCATAGCGTCTGAGAACAATAACAAATTAAACTGCGAATCTCCGTTGGTGTCGGTCTGTATCCCGGTTTACAACGGATTAAAGTATCTCGGTGAGACCATCAGTTCGGTGCTTGCCCAGAATTACCCGCAACTGGAAATTGTGGTGCAGGATAATGCTTCCACCGACGGGACCTGGGAGTATCTGCAAGAGCTGGCCAAGATGCATCCCGAGCTCTCTGTCATGCGGAACGAGAGCAATGTCGGTATGGCGCCCAACTGGAATCTGGCCGTAAACCGGGCGCGCGGCGAATACATCATGCTCCTCAGTGCTGATGATCTGCTGGAACCGGGGTTTCTTGATACTTGCCTGGCAATGTTTTTCCGTGAACCCGTTGATGTAGTGACCGCCAACCATTTTTGGTTGCGCAACGGTGAGAAGAGTCGTCGCAAGATGAAAGTCCCCGCGGGGATTCATCAGAATTTCAGTGCCATGATTTTGCTACAGAATCCGTTTTCGATCAATTTTACGCTTTTCAGCAGGGAAACCATTGAACAGTTGCGGATACGCGGCAATCTCTTTGCCGTTAATTACTTCTCCTGCGACTATGATCTCTGGCTCAGACTGGCACTTGCCGGCAAGCGGATTTTCTATCTCGATAATCCATTGGGAACCTACCGGACGCACCAGGAAAACCTCTCCAGGCAGACCATACGCATGCACCGCCATGCCGCCCTTGTCGTGCTTCGTCACCACACTGCTTTGGAGAACTCTGCAGGTTTTGCCTATCGTGTGACTCTGCTCCGCTTCATCTACCGGATATTTTCCTGCCTGGTGCGGCTGAAAAAACTGGACAAGCGTCAGTTGCACCTATTGTGGGGGCGCTTCTGTAAGGCGCAGGTCTTTTTATGAAGGTTCTGTTCATTACCGGGTCTTTTCCGCCGCTAAAATGCGGTATAGGTGATTATACGGCACTGCTTGCTTCTGCTCTTGCCAGATCGGACGGAGCTACTGTCGGGGTGCTGACAAGCCGGGGGGCAGTATGTCCTGACGAAGCGATCGGGGTGGAGTTGTTGCCCCTGCTTGATAACTGGGAGATGGACAGTCTCGGCCCCATACTGCGGATAATCAGTACGTGGCAGCCGGATATTGTGCATATCCAGTTTCCGACCAGAGGTTATGGCCGCGGCAAGATGCCGCTGCTGCTCCCGCTCCTCCTGGCGCTCCGTGGTTTTTCCGTTGTGCAGACCTGGCATGAACCGCTCAGTCTGATGCGCGGTCTGCGCTATCTGCCGTGTGCTTTAATGCAAGACTCGTTAGTGACGGTAGAACCGGATTTCCGACCATTAGTGCCGGCTTTTCTCTGGAGGCTTCTGCAGCGGAAACGCAGAATCAGGTATATTCCGGTGGGGGCAATGATCCCGACAGTACAGCTTGCCGCTGATGAAAAAGCAGCCCTGAAGCATGAGTTTGCTGCTGATGGCAGCAATCTGCTGGCTTATTTCGGATTTGCCATACCGTCAAAAGGGGTAGAAGCTTTGTTCGAAATTGCTGACCCGGCGGTTGACCGGTTGGTGCTGGTTTGCGAGCTGGATCCGGCCGATGAATATCACCGCAGGATTAAGAGCTTGATGGAAGACGGCCGCTGGCAGGGAAAGGCGTTTACCACCGGGTACCTGCCAGGTGAGGATGCTGCGCGGGTCCTCGCTGCTGCTGATGTGGCGCTCTTCCCCTTTGTTGCCGGCATGACCAGGCGCAATACATCGGTATACGCTGCTCAAGCGCAGGGGACTTTCGTGCTCACAACCAATGTTGAAAAACAGGGATACAGTGAAAGTGAAAACATATACTATGCATTACCCGGTGATCTGGAAGGTCTGCGCACCGCTCTGCGCCGTTACTGCGGCCAACAGGGTGGACGCGCTGCAACAGCCGACTGGGCTGCAATTGCGGCTGCTCATCTGGATCTTTACCGGGAAATTATGACAGAAAACTCCCAAGGGGATTAATATGGCCAAAAAAGTGCTTATCACCGGCATTGCCGGACAGGACGGTTCCTATCTTGCCGATTTGCTGCTGGCAAAGGGTTACGAGGTCCACGGCATAGTGCGGCGCATTGCTATCGAGGACAGTACCCACAAGCTGAAAAATCTTGTTCATCTGCACGATCGGCTTAAACTACATGTCGCTTCACTGGACAATGTGCTGTCACTGATCAAGACCGTCCGCGAGGTCATGCCAGATGAGTGCTATCATCTTGCCGCTTCCAGTTTCGTCAGCTACTCCTTTGAAGATGAAATGTCCATACTCAACAACAATATCAACGCTACTCATTATCTGCTGGCTGCACTGAAGGAGTTTGTTCCGCACTGCCGCTTTTATTATGCCGGAACCAGCGAAATGTTCGGCAATGTGGAACAGTCGCCTCAGGACGAGCGCACACCGTTCAATCCGCGGGCCATTTACGGTGTCTCCAAAGTTGCCGGCTATCATCTGGTGAAGAACTACCGGAGCCAGTACGGCATGTTTGCCTGTTCCGGAATCCTCTACAATCATGAGTCCCCTCGCCGGGGCTATGAATTCGTCACCCGCAAGATCATCTCTTCTGCGGTCAAAATAAAGCTGGGGCTGCTTGACTCTGTGTCGCTCGGAAATCTTGATGCCCGGCGCGACTGGGGCTATGCGCCTGATTATGTGCAGGCGATGTGGCTGATGCTGCAGACCGATGCTCCGGATGATTTCGTGGTTGCTACCGGTGAGACGCACACTGTCCGGGAATTTGTGGAAACTGCCTTCAACTGTCTCGGGCTGGATTACCGGCAGTTTGTCAAGACCGATCCGCAGTTTTTCCGGCCGACCGAACTGGTGGATCTCTGCGGTAATGCGCGCAAGATTACTGATGAGCTTGGCTGGCAGCGAACAAGAACCTTGCAGCAGATAATTGTCGAGATGGTGGAGAGCGAACTGGCTCTCTGCGAGGGGCGGAAGGGGTAGCCGTGCCGGAAACAGGCATCAGCACAGCGTTCCTGGGTAACCTCCGGGCTGGAACCTGGCAGTATACCCGCCATCTTCTCGAAGGGGTGGCCGGCAGGAAAGGCTTCACGGCGCTTGATCGGGAGAGCCGGACCCTGCCGGGAATTGATCTGCCTGTGCGGAGTTACCCTGGTGGCGGGAAAAGCCTGGTCAAGCTGCTCTGGCCTAACTTCATCCTGCCGCAGCGGGCCGCTGCCGACGGGCTTGACCTGGTGCACTGTACCACCCCCTACGGTACCTTCATGCCGTGCCGCTACAAGAACGTGATCACCATCTGCGATGTCACGCCGCTGCTCTTTCCCGCTGCCCACGGCCGGATGAACGTGTGGCATCATCGTCACCTGCTCCCCTCGATTCTACGCAGGGCAGATCATGTTATCACGATTAGCGAGGCATCCAGGCGAGATATTGTCCGCCTCTACCGGCTGCCTGAGGGCAAGGTGACCGTTACCATGCTGGCGGCGGATCGACGCTTTTTCCAGGCGGCTGTTCCGCAGCCTGACAGAACAGGGGAGCGTCCGTACATTTTCAACGTCGGGACACTGGAACCGCGCAAGAATCTTCCCGGCCTTCTCAAGGCCTTTGCTGCTGCACGCGGCAAGGGGCTGCCTCACCGGCTGGTTATCACCGGCGCCAGCGGCTGGGGTGATTCACACCTGGCGCGGTTGGTGAATGATCTGCAGTTGCAGCAGGATGTCACTTTTACCGGTTTTATTGAAGATGAGCAACTGCCCGGTCTTTATGCCGGTGCGGACTTCTTTGTCTACCCTTCGCTCTATGAAGGGTTCGGTCTGCCGGTACTGGAAGCAATGGCCAGCGGCGCACCGGTAATTACCTCAAATGTGTCATCGCTGCCGGAAGTAGCCGGCGATGCGGCGCTTCTGGTAGATCCTCACAGTGTTGCCGAACTGTGCGACGCAATGCTGAAGCTGGCGGGTAATGTTGCTTTATGCGAAAAAATGCGGAGTCTGGGCAGAATGCAGGCGGCTCGATTCAGTTGGCAGCAAACGGTCGAAAAGACAGTGAACATATATGAAAAGGTGCTTGGAGTAATTTGACCTCATGGGAAATAAAAAACAGCGAAACAAATTAACTCCGGCGAAATACCTGACAGCAATATCCCTGTTTACGATTTTAACCGTTATTTTTACCTGGCCAATGGTAATCAATTTTAATGGGGTCCCTGGTGGTGATGCTTTTGTCTTTACCCATTGTTACTGGTGGTATAAGAAAGCACTGTTTTCGCTGCAGAATCCATTTTTCACTAACTATATCTTTTACCCTGAAGGCGTAAATCTCGCATTCCAGAGCGGAACATTCGGCAATTTCCTGCTTACTCTGCCGGTAACATTGTTTGCCGGTCCGGTGGCCGGTGTCAATGTTTCCTATTTTTTAACGTTCGTCCTGTCGGCGACGTTCACCTTTCTCCTGGCATACCGTATAACAAAGGATATGTCTGCTGCACTGGTTGCCGCATTTTTGTACACCTTTAGTGTTATGCACGCGGGGCGGGGCGTCGGACACCTCAATGTCTGCAGTATTCACTGTCTGCCGGCGGTGCTGTATGCGCTCTACCGGGCTTTGGAGCAGCGCTCCTGGCTCTGGACGGGTGTATGCGGGATTTTTTTCGGTCTGACCATTCTGATCGACCAGCTGCAGACGATTATTGTGGCAGGAGCTTCGACCGCGGTATTTGTCTGGTGTCTCATGAACCATAAGTTCTTAGCCATGCGGTTGCGTGACGTCGTCTACCACTTTGCGCTCATCGCTGGCATCAGCCTGATAGTTGCCTCGCCATACCTTTACGCAGTTGTCCGCTTTATGGGCGAAGGAACAGCGTCTCTCGAGCGCGGCATGTTCGATGTCGGAGGCTCAAACACATATTCTGCCGATCTGTTAGGTTTTATTCTGCATCCGTCAGGTTATGGAGTTATTGGCAAACAGCTCAAGACATGGTTCCCCGGAATAATGGAACCATCGGCATTTCTCGGCTTGACGGTTATTGTACTTTTACTTGTGCAAATATTTTCAAAGGAGAAAAATCATTTTGTCAGGAAGCTCTGGCTTGTAGCTGCAATCCCGTTTGTCCTTTCTCTCGGGCCGACTCTTCATATTGGCGGTCGCTGGCAGTGGTGGTCTGACGGTTCTTACATCAAACTGCCGTATTATTACCTTGCGAGGCTGCCCCTGTTTGCCCAGATACGTACCCCGGACCGTTTTCATATTGCTACCAGTTTTGCAGTTGCCCTGATTGCTGCTTTTGCACTGATCACTCTGCGGCGTTATCTTGCTGACCGTTTTAGCGGCAAGACCGTCAGACTTGTTATTGCCTCGCTGATGATACTGATGGTTGCAGAGTATCTACTGCCAACGGGTCTTGCGCACCCGGTTCCGGATTCGCCAGTGCTGAAGTCGATGGCCCGGGAGCCAAGCAACGACCCACTGCTCTGGCTACCTCTTTCCCGATCGTCATCATTTGCCCGCAATGGACTTGAATCTTCGATCAAGGCAATGTATTTTCAGACGATTCACGGCAAACCCATCCTTAACGGGATGTTGTCGAGGGTCAGCGAGGAACGGCTTGAATTTAATGACCCGCTGCTGGATATGATGGTTATGGCAGGCAACATGGACCGGATGAATGCTGTCGGCAACAATCCGAATAGCAGTGCCGGAGAACTGGACCAGGTATGCCGCCAGGCTCTCAGTCAGAGAGCAGCGTGGCAGGCACTGAAAGAGAAGTACCAATTCAGCGCAGTTGTGATCCAGGCACCGTTCAGTCAGCCCGGCTGGGCAACGCGCCGTTTTATTGATTGTCTGACCGGACAGCCGCTGGTTGAAGAGCCGCAGAGCGGCCTGTCATTTATGTCTTTGAAATAAAGGTTGTCATGGAAGAGAGTGAATATGAGCAGATGTACCGACTGGAGGACCGCCACTGGTACTTTGCCGGCAAGCGTGGTCTGGTCGTATCCCTGCTTGGAAAATATCTGACAAAAAAAGATCCGCTCGTTCTTGATGCCGGCTGTGGAACCGGCAGGACACTTGCAGAGCTTGCTCTTCGCTATGACTCGGTAGGCATGGAGTGTTTTGCCGGGGCACTGTCATTTGCTTCAAGACGGGACAAGAATCAACTGGTGCAGGGAGTATTGGAGTGGGCTCCATTCAAGGATGCAGCCTTCGATGCCGTAACTCTGCTGGATGTTCTGGAACATTGCGATGATGACCGACTCGCGCTGGTTGAAATTACCCGGACACTGGCAGCCGGTGGCGTGCTGCTGGTAACGGTGCCGGCCTATATGTGGCTCTGGAGCGGGCATGATGAAGCACTGCACCACCGGCGGCGCTATACCAGGAAGAGCTTGCTGCTGCTCTTGGAGCAATGCGGCTATGTTGTCAGCAAGATCAGTTATTTTAACGTATTTGTGTTTCCTCTGGTGGCGGTAAGCCGCCTTGCAGGGAAAATGCGGCAAAAAGTTTCCCGCGGCGCTGATACTGATGGAATGCCGTCGGCGCTGCTGAACAGCTTTCTCTACCGATTGCAACGTCTCGAACGGGCAGTCATCGGCATACTGGGTTTCCCGTTTGGAGTTTCACTGGTATGTGTTGCGCGTAAGCGTTGAATGGAAGAGGCCATGGTATGACATCCAGCGGAGCTGAGTCGTCTTTAATAAAATTGTCGGTCATTATCCCTGCATATAATGAGGCGAAGCGACTGCCGAAATATCTGACGGCAGTGGTCCAGTATATTGCTGAAAAGTTCGGCTCTGCTGCCGAGATTCTGGTCGTGGATGATGGAAGTATTGATGAGACCGCTGCTCTGACTCTGAAAATCGGGAAAGAATCTGGTCTGGTCAGAGTAATTCGCCTGGAGCGAAACAGGGGTAAAGGATATGCGGTAAAAACCGGTATGCTTGCAGCAAAAGGGGGACTGCGACTTTTTACTGATGCCGATGGTGCTACGCCGATTGAGGAGCTTTGCAAACTGTTGCCGGCAATTGAAGCTGGTGCTGATATAGCTGTTGCGTCGCGTGCGTTGCAGGATGATTCAAGGAGTGTGGATTCAAGGTTGTCACGCAGGATCATGGGGACCTGCTTTAATCTGCTGGTCCGGTCTCTGGCCGTTCCGGAGATATTTGACACACAGTGCGGCTTCAAGCTCTTCAGGGGGGATGTTGCCGACCGTCTGTTTAATCTCCAGCAGATACCGGGCTTTGGTTTTGATCCGGAGGTACTTTTTCTGGCGCACAAGATGTCCTGCCGTGTTGTTGAAATCCCGGTTAACTGGCAGGATGTTGCCGGCAGCAAGGTCGATGTTATCAAGGATTCGGCGCGGATGTTCAAAGATCTGTTTACCATAAGAATGAATTGGCATAAGGGAGCGTACACTCAAGCGGATGCAGGTAAATGAGTGCCTGATGAAATATGTAAAAAATGAATGGGAAGTAGGTCAGAATGAATGATGCCATTGCAATTTCAGTAGTTGTTCCCGTGTATAACGGGGCGCTCATGGTTGAGCCTTTATGCAGCCGGTTGGTCCCGGTCTGCAGGAAGCTGGGCAGCTTTGAGATAATCTTTGTCGATGACGGCAGCCGGGATAACAGCGCTCAAGCCATCCGGAAAGTGCAGCAGGATGTTGCGGAGGTCTGCCTTGTCGAGTTAAGCCGCAATTTCGGCCAGCACAACTCAACTCTGGCAGGTCTGGCCCATGCACGGGGGGAGATGGTGGTAACCCTCGACCAGGATCTGCAGCATCCGCCGGAAGAGATTGACCGTTTGGTGGCGAAGCTCGCGGAGGGTTATGATGTCGTCTATGGCCTGCCTGAAGTGCGTGCCCATAATGTTCTGCGCAATCTTTCCTCTGACTTCAGCAAATGGATTGCCAGTAAAATACTTTCGACCTCATTGAACGGCAATTTCAGCAGTTTCCGGGTGATGCGCCGCTGGGTTGTCCGGGAGGTGGTCAAGTTCAATTCCGCCTACAGCTATCTTGACGGTTTTATCAGCTGGACAACGGCCAATGTCGCCGGGGTTCTGGTACCGAATCCGAAATCAGAATTCGAGTCCAGGTACACTTATTTCAGGCTTATTAACCATGGCCTTAATCTGCTGGTTAATTTTTCAACCAGACCGTTGCAGATCGCTTCGCTGGTCGGGCTGTTCAGTGCGTTGACCGGACTTGTCGCCGCGCTTTTTATCATTGTCAACAAGTTGGTTTTTGACGTTCAGGTTCAGGGGTGGGCGTCCCTGATGGTTGTCCTCCTGGTTGTGGGCGGTTTGCAGATCGCTTTTCTCGGACTCATCGGTGAATATGTAGGCCGCATCCTGATGAATTCCAATCAGGCTCCCAACTATGTGGTGCGTAGTCTGCATCGGGGTACAGGCAACCATGACAATTAGCCGTGATAGAAGCTGTCTGGTGCTGGGCGGGTGCGGTTTTCTCGGTTCAGTGGTTGTCAGGCATCTTGTCGGCCAAGGATGGCATGTCCGTGTCTTTGACAAGGAAGGTGTTGATACGGCACGACTGCTGTCGGTACTTCCCTCTGTGGAAATGATGTACGGTGATTTCATGAATATTGGCGATCTGGGACATGCCCTTGATGATATGCCGATTGTTCTGCATTTTATTGGTACGACCATTCCACAGTCATCGATGACGGATATCCATTTTGATATCGAAACCAATCTGTTGCCTACCATTCGCCTGCTTGAGCTGATGCGTTCCAGACCTGGCCAGCGTTTGGTGTATGCATCATCGGGCGGCACGGTTTACGGTATTGCTCCTGCGCACAGGCCGCTCAGAGAAATTGATGTTACCGAACCCATTTCCTCCTATGGAATTGCAAAATTGTCGATTGAGAAGTACATCCGCCTTTTCGGCTACCATTACGGTTTGCCGTACAACATCCTCAGGTTTGCCAACCCTTACGGCGAAAGCCAGTATACCGGCCGGCCCCAAGGTGCTGTCGGCGTATTTCTACATAAAGTAATGCAGGCGGAAGAGATATCGATCTGGGGTGACGGCTCCGTGATTCGCGATTATATCTATGAGGAGGATGTCGCATTGTCAACCGCAACTGTGCTGTGTATGCCGAATACATTCTCCGGCATTTATAATGTCGGCACCGGTACCGGCACCAGTCTGAACCAATTGCTGGCAATTATCCGCCGTGTCAGCGGCAGAGACGTGAGGATCAGCTACGATGCATCACGCAGTTTTGATGTTCCGTACAATGTCCTTGATGTCTCTAAAATTGCACAGGAAACCGGCTGGCTGCCCCGCTATTCACTTGAGGACGGTATCCGGAAGATGGTGGCGGGGATTAAATGCTATGTTAATGATTGCCAATCAGTCTCGCTGTAGGAGGGCAATACTCTCCTGGCGCTTGACTCAACTAGCGACTGCCTTGACCGGTGGCAGCTAAATGAGTCCGGTAACGCTTTCGGTCTGTATCCCGGTCTATAACTGCCGGGAGCATATTGCCCAGGCTGTTGATTCGGTTCTGCAGCAGACCTGTCGCGATTTTGAACTAATTATCATTGATAACTGTTCGGATGACGGCACCTATGAGCTGCTGAGTGGGTACGTCGACCCGCGAATAAAGCTGCTGCGCAATGCAACAAACATCGGGGCTTGCGGCAACTGGAACCGGGTTCTCAGGGAGTTTTCCGGCCGTTACCTCAAAATACTCTGTGCGGATGATATCCTCTACCCTGACTGTCTTGAACGCCAACTGGCCGTGCTGGACGCAGCAGACGATGCAGTTATGCTGGTAGCCAGTGGCAGAGATATTATCAATGAGCAAGGGAGAAAGGTCTTCCGCAGGCATTATCCCGGTAGCAGCGGCAGGGTGGCAGGCCACGAAGTTATCAGAAAGATAGTCTGTCGGGGCACCAATATTATCGGCGAGGTCTCCTCGGTTCTGATAAGGCGTGAAGCCATCGCTAGGGCAGGAGAATTCGACGGCAGTATCCCCTATGTGATTGATCTGGACTATTGGGTCAGGGTGCTGCAGAACGGTGATCTATTAGTAATGAGCGAATACCTTTCGGCTTACCGTGTTTCCTCTGCTTCCTGGAGTGTGGCTATAACTGCCACCCAGGCGGAGAATTTTTCCACATTCATCACAAAAATTAATGAAATATACGGGATAGCATTGTCGCCGCTTGATATATTTGCCGGCAGATTGATGTCCAGGTTGAACAGCCTGCTCCGCAGGGTGTTCTATAGCGTGTATTTAAGATGATTGTTTGCTGAGGCAATTGATTTTTTTTGCGAAATTAACTATGGACGAGTGAAAAGATTATGAACAGTCAAGATCAGCAAGCACTGGCAGTTGATGAGTCGTCGCCAGAATGGACAGTTAAGGAAATCTGGCTGTTGCTGTTGTTCCTCAGTGCGGTGCTGCTTTTCCGGATTTTCAATCTGAGCAGTTATGATGTGCTCTCGGCAGACGGAACATCTTATGGGCCGATTGGCCGGGGGTTTTTCAAAACGGGAGATTTTAAAGTGTTCGGCTTCATTTCCGGGCCGGGCTACTCCTTTTTTGTCGGGTTGTTTGACCTGTTCCTGCGGGATACCGAAAGATCGTTACGCATGGTTTCCGTAGTATTCAGCACCATGACGGTCGGTGTTGTCTATTGCATGGGAAGATTGTTTCATAACCGGCAGAGCGGCATGGCTGCCGCACTTCTCTGTGCGACTCTGCCATTCTTGCATGGCATGTCTGGTATCGATATAACCGAGCCAACGTTTACCTTTTTTCTGCTGGCAGGCGGGTTCCTGTTCTGGAAAGCCTATACGGCTGAAAACCGTCTGCACGCAGTTGCTGCCGGACTTCTTTTGGCTGTTGCCTATCTTACCCGTTCAGAAGGATTTATCACGTGGTTTGCTTTGTCTGTGTTTGCTGTTGCTGATCTGGTTTTACGGTTCCGCCAGGGTGGCCGGCAGCTGTTTTTCCGTGTCATAGTGCCTTTCTGGGCAGCCTTCCTGCTGTTTTTTGCACCCTATCTTGTGTATTTGCGTGCGATGACAGGGGAGTGGCATCTCAGCGGCAAGGCTTCGGGGAATGCCCAGGTTCTCAAAGCGTATCATGGCCGGAGTCAGGATGGCGTTGATGTGAAATTCCGCTTTAACAAATCCGGTGACGGTTTTGACATTGCAAAAGGGGAAGGTCTGGGGAAGTTGCTTCGTGAGGAACCGGAACTCTTCTTTTTAAATATCAGAACAAATATATCAGCTATACCGGGCCTTTTTAATGGTGCTATGCCCTGGTATCTGCTGTTTTTTGCTGCAGCAGCCTTTATCTTTTCCCCGTGGAAGCGTCGTCATCTGTTTGCCAATGCCTGCATCATCAGTATATGTTCGCCGCTGGTAATTTACATACTGTTTTTCGTGCAGCAGCGAGGGTTCCATCCATACATCTCGGCTCTTTGCGTAATGACGGGCGCCGGTATGTGTCTGACCGGTAACCTCCTGGATAAAACCCGGATGAGCGCTACTCTGCGCTTATGGCTACCGTTGCTGTTGCTTGCTTTGCCCCTGGCAGTCTATTATATTTACCAGGATGTACCCGGTGCAAAACTACCCTATCATTATGAACAGGATGGCGCGCGGCGCGATGACAAGCATATCGGACAACGTCTGAAAAAGCTTCTGCCGCCTGATGCTGTCCTCATGACCCGCTCAGGAAGAATTGCCTTCTATGCGGAAAAACCGATGATAATCCCCCCGCAGGAGTCGTATGGGGAGATTATTGCCTATGCGCACAAAAACAAGTCAACGCATCTGGTTGTGACACCTCAACTTATGACCATGCGACCGCAACTGGAGCCGCTTTTCGGCCCCCTCATTAATCCAGGCGCCCCGTTTGTGCCTCCACCTGAATTCAGATTGGTCTATATGGGTGAGGAGGCCGGCGGTTTGCCCTATATTGTTTATCAGTTTAACTGATAGGTAATGATCTTCAGCTGTTTCCCAAAACTGTCATTCCCGAAGCGATTCTGATCGGGAATCCAGCTTTAATCGCTAAAAACTGGATCCCCGCTAAAAGCATTCGGGGATGACAATCGACTTGGCTGAAGATTGTTGCTAATCAGGTCAGTTTATGCTCACGGCAACACCTTTACGATGGAGATGTCTGTCAGATCAATCTGGAGAGCCAGTTTACGGATTTTAGGTATATCCACCGGCACCAGAATTCGAATAAAAAGCAGCATCAGGAGGCCTTGCATGAGCAGTGCTGAAGGGCTGAAACTCTCGGTGGTAATCCCTGCATATAACGAACGGGGCTCTATTGAAGAGATAATCCGGCGAGTCAAGGGTGTTGGCGTTGCCCACGAGATCATAATCGTCGATGACTGCTCCACTGATGGCACGAGGGATTATCTCGCTGCTGTCGATGATGCACTGGTAAAGGTATTCTTTCATGATCGGAATCAAGGCAAGGGTGCTGCACTGCGCACCGCCTTGAGTAGTGTCACCGGGGATATCATAATCATCCAGGATGCCGATCTTGAATATGACCCCCAGGATTATTGCCGTCTCATCAAGCCAATTCAGGATGGCAAGGCCGATGTCGTTTACGGCTCGCGCTTCGCCGGAGGAGAATTGCATCGAGTTGTCTTTTTTTGGCATATGATCGGCAACAAACTTCTTACATTTCTGTCCAATATGCTGACAAATCTGAATCTCACCGACATGGAAACCGGTTATAAGGCCTTCAGCCGCAGCCTGTTGAGCCGTTTTACCATAGAGGAAAACCGTTTCGGCTTCGAACCCGAATTTACCGCCAAAGTGGCAAAAATGGATGTGCGCATTTTTGAAGTGGGAATCTCATATTCAGGTCGGAGCTATAAGGAAGGGAAAAAGATTAACTGGAAGGACGGATTTTCTGCGTTACGCTGCATTGTGAAATACAACCTTTTTACACCAGCCAGCAGGTAACCAGCGAAAACTATCGGGAGTTCATGAAGTGAGCAAATTAAGCTGTTATTCCTGCGTGGCCCGCACGGTGAAACTGCAGTGAGAGTGTTATGCTGATTGCCATTGATGCTTCTACTATATCAACCCAGGGCGGGCCTAGAACCTATGTCCTTGGGCTTCTCGATGCCCTATTCCGGGTAGATCTGGAAAACGACTACATAATTTTCTATAATGATCCGATCCACTTGGGACGCTATCCGCGGGCCAGGGAGATTGTCCTGCCGGGCAAAAATCCTCTGGCGAGGCTCTGGCGCGAACATGTTCTGCTGCCGCTCACCTGCCGCCGAGAACGGGTTGATCTGCTGCACTGTCCGAAAAGCGCAATTCCTTACTTCTCACCCTGCCCGACGGTTGTTACCCTTCATGACCTTATTCCCCTCAGGCATCCGGAAACGGAGAAGTTTGTCGCGCAACTCTACTGGCGGCTGCAGATTCCGATTGCCGCCCGGCGCAGCAGTTTTATTATCACTGACTCCGAACATGCCAGAGAGGAGATAATGGCGGATTTTCGGGTTGCTCCGGAACGGATCAAGGCTATAAAGCTTGGCTTCAATCCTGCCATGCTGGAAAATCGAAATTCTGTGGATGGAAAAGCGGTCCGTAACCGTTATGGTCTTCCTGAAGGATACATTCTCTACGTCGGCACAATTCAGCCCCGCAAGAACATTGATACCCTGATTGAGGCTTATGCAAGACTGCGCAGTGATCGTGAAAACCTGCCGAGACTTGTTGTCGTAGGCCGCAAGGGGTGGCTTTATGCCCGGCTCTTTGCCAGTATTGATCGATTGGGAATTGCGGATGAGGTGATTTTCACCGGCTTTGTTCCTGATGAGGATCTTCCTTACATTTATGATGGCGCTAGTGTTTTTGCCTACCTTTCATTTTTCGAAGGGTTCGGCTTGCCTCCTCTGGAAGCGATGGCCTGCGGTATTCCGGTGGTTACTTCAAACACTACATCGCTTCCCGAAGTCGTCGGTGATGCCGGCATAACCGTGCCGCCGGCCGACACGGAGCAGGTGGCGGCAGCGCTCGCCCGGATTCTTGATGATCCTGAGCTTGCTGTTGCTTTGGGCAAACGGGGCAAGGAGAGGTCTGGACTCTTTTCCTGGGACGCCGCTGCCCGACAAACTCTGACAATTTATAGAAACATTGTCCAACTTACAAAGTGATACGGAGAAGACCATGACCGAAGGTAAAAAAGACACTCTGGCGCTGGCGTTATTGCTGGCTTTACTCGTCATATTTTTCAGCAAGATCCTCTTTACCAGCCAGATCATCCGTGCCCCGGACATTTTGAACGAGTTTTACTGGACCATAAAAGATTCTTTCGATGCAAATTTGCTGCAAACACTAAAACTACCGCTTAAAGCCAATTGGGATATCTACAGCAATAGTGGCGATACCACCGAAGGTGGCTGGGTTGGCGGGCATTTTCTCATCCAGAACAAGTTTATTTTCACGTTGATTCCACAACCTGCCAGCATCGCCTGGTTTATGGTGCTTCATTTCTTCATGGGAGGGGTCGGAACCTTTCTCTATAGTCGTGCCATCGGAGCCAGTCGGTTGGCATCATTCTTTGGCGGGCTGGTCTTTGCCCTGGCAACGGAGAATGTATCGCTCATTAATGCCGGCCATGTTCTCAAGATCGCAACCATTTCCTTTACCCCACTGGCTTTTTTTCTCTTCGAGAAAGGGTTCCTGACCCGGCGTATCATCTACTTCCTTGCCACGGCGATGGTACTGGCGCTGCAGTTCTTCGAAGGTCACTGGCAGATATCCTTCTACACCTGTCTGGCCATCGGCGTGTACGGGCTGCTTCGCTCAGCAGGAATGCTCATGGTCGCAAAAGGGGCGGAGAGAAAGGCGCTTTTCCCACGGATTATCGGTCTTAATCTGGTTCTGCTGTTGTTTTTTCTGTCAACGGTTTCCATAGCGCTCCTTCCTCTGGCTAGTTGGTCCACTGGAACCAACCGAGGGGCGCAGAGTGGTGCCAACCAGGGGAAAGGGGGGCTTCAGATAGAGGAAGCGATGTCTTGGTCCCTGCCCCCAGAGGAACTCGCCACTTTTATAATCCCCGGTTTTTTCGGGTTATCCCGGCAGGAGGGGGGGGCAAATCCGAAGAATATCTCTTCCTATTATTGGGGCCGGATGAACTTTACCCAGACGTCTGATTACATGGGGCTCATCCCCTGGCTGTTGGCACCGCTGCCGCTTATCTTCCGGCGGGATCGCTACACCTGGCTGGCAGTGGTCGGCATCGCCGGCGGACTGTTTTTTTCCATGGGGAAATACACCCCTTTCTATCAATTCCTCTTTGACTATTTTCCGGGGATCAATCGCTTTCGGGTGCCGAAGATGATGATGATTATCCCCTTGCTGTCGTTGGGGGTGTTGACCGCCCGGGGGATGGATCTGCTCCTGGATGACGGCGTCCGACAGTCGCGCGGTTTCCGTCGTTATCTTGCCGGTCTGCTGACCCTGCCGGTTCTGTTGCTGGTGTTGCTGGGGATAGAGTTGGCGGGAAGGGATTACTGGATTAACCGTTTTGTGGAAGTTTTGTCTCAACCCACCCGTTACCAACAGGGTCAGCAGTTGGTCATGCAGCGCTGGGACAATATCGTGACCGAGACCGCCATTGCTACCACTGTTGCCGCCATATACGTACTGGCTATATTTGCCTGGTCAAGGCGCTGGCTGGGGGTGAAACTACTGCCGGTACTTCTATTGGTGTTCTATGTCGCCGATATGGGGAGAGTGAATGCCAAGTTCATGTTTCTGGTTGATGCTCCCCATAAACCCCGCGCTGAAAAGACCCCGTTACAGAATTTTCTGTTGAAGGATTCCAAGGAATACCGAGTCCTTTCTCTGGCCGGTGACCCGATGCCTTTGGCCGCAGTGGAGATACCGGTTGTGTTCACCTCCCGACCGGTGCAGCAGGTTCGCTGGCAGGCATATCTGGATAATCTGGTGTTGACGTCGCCGATGGTTGATATCTTCAATCTGAAATATCTGATCATTCCTGCAAACCAGTACCAGCAGGAAAAGAACCAGTTCAGTAGCAAATACCTGCCAGTCTATCAAACTCCTGATGGTTCGGAGGTTGTTCTCCAGAATCAAACGGTACTTCCCAAAGCCTGGCTGGTGTCGTCAGTCTTTACGGTAACCGAACCCGTGCAAGCTCTGTCAATTATGCAGGGAGCAGCTTTTGATCCACGCAGAGTGGCTCTGGTTGAGACAGCACCTCCTTTGCCGATGCTGCCGCCGGAGGCCCAGTCGCCAGCCAGTCCGGGAGAGGTTCGTCTTACCAGATTCGAGGGGGAGCGGATCGAGTTGTCGGTAGCCAATTCTATGAATGCTCTACTGGTGCTGGGAGAGAAATATTACAAGGGGTGGGAGGCAAAGGTTGATGGTAAATCGACTGAAATCCATCAGGTGAACTATCTCCTGCGCGGGGTTTATCTCCCGCCTGGCAAGCATGAGGTCAGTTTTGTTTTCGATCCGCTCCCGTTCAAGACAGGAAAATATCTGACTCTCAGTTCAATGACTTTTTTCGTGGTAATGCTGTTTCGGGAGATACTGTGGCGGAGAAAATCATGCCCAGTCCGCAATACTGGCACTGAACAATGAAATGGCAGGGGCAGAAGCCTTTTTTCTGCTCCTGCTCATTTTCCCAACTCCCTGGATCTGGCCGTTGCCGCCTCAACTGCATTCATGACCGTTGCCCGGAATGAGCCTTCCTCAAGGGAATGCAGTCCGGCAATGGTTGTCCCGCCTGGCGACGTAACCTTGTCCCGCAGACTGCCGGGATGCTCACCGGTTTCGGCCAGAAGTCTGGCTGTCCCGAGTACCGTCTGCATCGCCAGGTTCAGTGAGATCTCGCGCGGCAGGCCGTTCTTGACTCCGCCGTCTGCAAGTGCTTCGATGAATGTCAGTACATATGCCGGACCGCTCCCGGAAAGCCCGGTAACCGCATCCATAAGCTTCTCCTCAACCTGGTAGCATTTCCCGACCATAGAAAATATCGCTTCGACCTCTGCCATATCCTCTTGTGTCGCACTCTTGCCGCCGGCTATGGCGGCCGCACCGCACAGTACGATTGCCGGTGTGTTCGGCATGACCCGTACGACCCTGACAGGATCGCTGAAAAAACCTTCCAGAGTGCTGCAAGAAACCCCTGCCATTATCGATACCAGCAGGTGCTTCCCGGTCATGTCATCTTTGAGGGGAGCGCAGACCGATACTGCCTGCTGAGGTTTGATTGCCAGGATGACCGTTCTGCAGGAGCGTGCGATATCCTGGTTGTCGGCAGTCGTCCCGACGCCATATACAGATACCAGCTGCTGTCGCCTGGAATCGAGAGGTTCCGCGACAAGGATCGATTTTGCTGCGGTCCCGCCTGAGACCATCCCTTTGATGATCGCTTCGGCCATGTTGCCGCCGCCGATGAAACCGATACTTGTGTCGATCAGTGCCGATGTTCCTGCCATATCAAATCCTCCGGTCCATTGGTGCGGCGAAAAAACGTTGACATCTCCGGCTATTTATACTTAATTTTACAATTCTTTCCAGAATATTTTTTCAACCCTTTCGAGAGGAGTCGGAATATGAGTAAGGTCCTGATTATCGGAGCTGGCGGGGTAGGGCAGGTCGTTGCCCATAAATGCGCCCAGCGCCGCGATATTTTCACTGAAATCACCCTCGCATCGAGAACTAAATCAAAGTGCGATATCATTGCCGCCCAGCTGAAGGGGAGCATCAGGACAGCAGAGGTGGATGCCGATAACGTGCCGGAACTTGTGGCATTGATCAAGACTGAGCAGCCCCGGCTGGTCATCAATGTGGCGCTCCCCTATCAGGATCTGCATATCATGGATGCCTGCCTTGAGACCGGTGTCGATTATCTCGATACCGCCAACTACGAACCCCTTGATACGGCGAAGTTCGAATACTCCTGGCAGTGGGCCTACCAGGAGCGCTTCAAGCAGGCCGGACTCATGGCGCTTCTGGGCTCAGGTTTCGATCCCGGTGTCACCAATGTCTACACAGCCCTGGCAGCGAAAAAATATCTGGATGTGATCGAGGAGCTTGACATCATCGATGCCAATGCCGGTTCGCACGGTCAGCCCTTTGCCACCAACTTTAATCCGGAGATCAATATCCGCGAAGTGACCGCCATCTGCCGTCACTGGGAGAACGGTCAGTTTGTTGAATCGCCGCCGCTCTCTACAAAGCAGGTCTTCGATTTCCCCGAAGGGATCGGGCCGATGAACGTCTACCGCCTCTATCATGAGGAGATGGAGTCCATCGTCAGGCATATCCCGACCATCAAGAAGGCCCAGTTCTGGATGACCTTTTCCGACAACTACCTCAAGCATCTCGAAGTGCTGCAGAACGTGGGAATGACAAGGATCGACGCAGTAGATTACAACGGCCAGCAGATCGTTCCGATCCAGTTTCTCAAAGCCCTGCTCCCTGATCCCGGCTCTCTCGGGCCGCTGACCAAAGGGAAGACCTGCATCGGTGTCATTGCCCGCGGGACAAAGGACGGCAAGCGTCGCCAGGTTTACATCTACAATATCTGCGACCATGAATCCTGCTACAAGGAAGTCCAGTCCCAGGCGATAAGCTATACCACCGGTGTTCCGGCCGTGGTAGGTGCGATCATGATGCTGACAGGCAAATGGAAAAAGCCCGGCGTCTGGAACATGGAGCAGTTCGATCCCGAACTGTTTCTGGAGGTCCTCGGGCCTATGGGGCTGCCGACGGTAGTGGTCGACGGCGGCGACTGGCCGGAATTGTAAAGGCAGTAAAGTAGTTGAGTCGTATAGTGGTTGAGCTGGATGACCACTCAACTATTCAACTACTCAACAAATTGGGGCCAACCATTGACCGGTATCGACATCCCGAAAATCCTCCAACTCGCTCCTTCCCCCGCATACGTGGTGGATCTGGGACGGCTGCGCCATAACCTCGCAATTCTGGATGACGTACAGAAGCGGAGCGGTGCAAAGATCCTCATGGCCATGAAAGCGTTCTCCATGTGGAGCGTCTTCCCGCTCATACGGCGCACACTACAGGGTGTCTGCGCCAGTTCGCCGTGGGAAGCCCGGTTGGGGTACGAGGAGTTCGGCGGCGAAGTCCACAGCTTTGCCGCCGCTTTTTCTGAAAACGATGTCAAAGAGCTTCTTCAGATCTCGAACCACCTGGTATTCAATTCATTCGATCAACTGGAACGGTTCCGTCCCCTGTGGGAAAAGGAACGGGGCAGGGTGTCAGTCGGCCTGAGGGTGAATCCTGAGCACTCCGAGGGGGATGTCCCTATATATGATCCCTGTGCTCCCTTGTCACGGCTCGGCATCCCCCGGTCTGGATTTGACAGGAAAGATCTGCGCGGCGTGGAAGGACTGCACTTTCACACGCTCTGTGAGCAGCTCTTTCAACCGTTGGAGCGGACGGCCCGTGTTTTTGAGGAGAAGTTTGGAGAGTTCCTCCCACAGATGAAATGGCTCAATCTCGGGGGAGGTCACCACATTACCCGTGAAGGCTATAACATCGACGGGCTTGTCGGCCTGATTCACCACTTTCAGGACAAATATGGCCTTGACGTCTACCTGGAGCCGGGTGAGGCGATCGCCATCGGTACCGGTCTCCTGACCAGTGAAGTACTGGATGTGGTTCACAATGAAATGGACATCGCCATACTCAATATCTCTGCCACCTGTCATATGCCCGATATTCTAGAGATGCCCTATCGGCCTGGCATCAGTGGGGGGTTCGATGCCGGAGAGAAGGCGCATGTCTACCGATTGGCAGGGCCATCCTGTCTTGCCGGTGACATCATCGGCGACTGGTCGTTTGAAAAGCCACTGAAACCGGGTGTCCGGCTGGCCTTCGAGGATATGGCTCATTACACCATGGTGAAGACCACCACCTTCAACGGTATCCAGCATCCGGCCATCTGCACTTTCGAACCGAAGACGGGAGAGTTGCAGGTGGTGCGCAGGTTCGGCTACGAGGATTTCAAAAGTCGATTGTCGTAGGAAGGGCCTGGCTTGAACGGGGCATTAGGACAGGATCAAATCACCTGCAAAGAATAACTGGTACTGCGGCCTCCGGCAGAATCTTTTGTTAAAACACCACACTCCACCAGACTGAGAATATCGCGTAGCGCCGTGTCCTGCGAGCACTTCGCCAGTTTGGCCCATTTGGTCGAAGTCAGTTTCCCCTCAAAGCCGTCCAGAAGCATATTCACCATCAGGCGTTGCCGGTCGTTAAACTGTACGTCTGCGTAAGTTCCCCAGAAACGCGCCTTGTTGAGTACGCTTGTCAGAATCTCCTCTGCCGCGTTTATCGTCCTGCCCAGGCAGTCCAGAAACCATTCCAGCCAGCCCGTAATTTCCAGGTTTCCTTTCTGTGTCTCTTCCAGCGTTTTGTAGTAGGCATTGCGCTCACCTTGTATCTGCGCCGACATACTGTAAAAGCGTTGCGAACTATGCACCGATCTGGCCAGCATCATGTCGGTAATGGCACGAGCTATCCTGCCGTTACCATCCTCAAAAGGGTGAATGGTCACGAACCAGAAGTGCGCAATCCCCGCCCGTACTATCAGATCCGTATCATCGTCCCTATTGAACCAGTCGAGAAATGCTGCCATCTCCTCTTCAAGCCTCTCAGCCGCCGGTGCTTCGAAGTGGACCCGCTCGCGGCCAAGCGGCCCGGAGACGACCTGCATCGGTCCATTGGAATCGTCGCGCCACTCTCCAACTCTGATTCTGCCGATTTTCCGATCATTTGTAGGGAAAAGCAGTCTGTGCCAGCCGAACAGTCGCTCCTTTGTCAGGGGCTGAGCGAAGTTCTGGGTAGCGTCGAGGATCATCTCTACCACGCCGTCAACGTTTCTGCCCGCTTGTATCAACGCTCCGATATCAATGCCCAGATGCCGGGCAACGGAAGAACGCACCTGCTCCTTGTCGAGAATTTCTCCTTCGATTTCGCTGGATTTCAGGACATCCTGGGTCAAGGTGCTGAGAAAAGCCTCTGCCCGGGAAGAGAAGCCCATGTTCTCCATCCGCCCCAGCAGCCACCCCTGACTGTAGCACACCGTGGCAAGCCGCTGCAGCAGCGCCTCCGGGCTCCAGCGGAACTTTGGCCACTCAGCTAGTTCATGAATATATCCGCTCATTCTCCGCATCTCATGCGGTGAATATAACCTGTATTCTCCGCAAAACGCAAGTGGTAATGCGGTTTTTGCCGCAAGATTTGCGGAGAATAGTCAGGCACATACGGTGAAGGCTTCTGGCTTATTTGCTGGTTCCAATGGATATTCTCTTGTGATTCTGGTAATGATTGTTTCAAGCGCACAGGTGAAATGAGTCGAGTGGTTGCAACCGCAGGGGGAATTCCAAGGGGTTGGCAGGAAATGGGCGGGAGAAGGCGGGGGAGTGAGGCTTGAAGATTGACAAATCAGGAAGAGTCTCTTCAGAAGGAATACTATGCAGAAACAAAAACAGCCTAAAGTACATGCAGCTGAGGTGACATATGAACTCCATTCCCTTGGCTGGAAGGCATTTCAAAACCTCTGTGTCACGATAACCGGTGAAGTGTGGGGGCAAATCGTTCAGAGCTTTTTCGATTCACACGATGGCGGAAGAGATGGAGCATTTCATGGCACATGGATGCCAAAGACGGGCGAATCGTTTCATGGCACGTTCACGGCCCAATGTAAATTCACCGCCAAGGTCGATAAATGCCTATTGCTCACCGATTTGAAGGATGAACTCGCAAAGGCAAAGCGTCTTGCGTCTCGTGAACTTGCTGATAACTACATCCTTTTTACCAACGCCCGGCTGACCGGCGCAACAGAAGAAAAAATCCGAAAGTCATTTGAGTCTATTCCGGGTATTAAGCGTTTTGCAGCATATGGCTGTGAACGCATTTCACTAATTATTCGCGAGTCTCCACGGCTCCGAATGCTGGTTCCTCGCGTCTATGGCCTTGGCGATCTCAGCCAGATTCTTGACGAACGTGCATATGTGCAAGCACAGGAAATTTTGAGTGCACTGGGAGACGATTTGGCGAAATTCGTCATCACGGATGCATACCAAAGGAGCGCCAAAGCTTTGGTGGAACATGGATTTGTGCTTTTACTCGGTGAACCTGCTTGCGGTAAATCGACCATTGCAGCCGCATTAGCTGTTGGATCATTGGATGAATGGGGCTGCTCAACCGTAAAAGTTAGAGATGCCGATGATTTTGTGGAGCACTCTAACCCGCTCGAATCAAAACAGTTCTTTTGGGTAGATGATGCCTTTGGCGCAACTCAGTTCGACTGGTCAAGTGTGGCAGCATGGAATCGTGCATTTCCTCATATTCACGCTGCAATCCATCGCGGGGCCAAAGTGCTATTCACTTCCCGTGATTACATATACGTCGCTGCCCGAGAACATCTCAAGGAATCAGCTTTGCCCATAATGAAAGAATCGCAAGTAGTGATTAATGTCGAGAAGTTAAGCAGGGAAGAGCGGGAGCAGATTTTATACAACCACATCCGCCTAGGAAGCCAACCGAGGGAATTCAAAAAAGCACTTAAGCCGCACTTGCCTGATGTCGCAGCTCAACTTCGCTTCAGTCCTGAAATTGCCAGACGTCTTGGCAATCCGATGTTCACGAAACGGTTAAACATATCGAATAGCGCTTTAGATACCTTCGTTGCGCAACCACTAGAGCTGCTCTGTGAAATCATTCGGACTCTTGATGCCGATAATCGCTCATCCCTTGCGCTTGTGTTCATGCGTGCTGGAACGCTGCCTAGCCCGATCGAAATGACTACTGATGAACAACGGGCTGTAGCACTTTTGGGCGGATCCGCTGGAGGTGTTAGGGCCGCATTCAAGGCTTTGAATGGTAGTTTGTTGATTCAATCAATTCAAGGCGGGAATTACATGTGGCGGTTCAAGCATCCGACAATTCGGGATGCTTTTGCAGCACTAGTTGCCGAGGACATTGAATTAATGGACATATACATTGCCGGAACGCCAGTAGATAAGCTTTTCGGAGAGGTGTCGTGCGGTGAGGTCGGAATCAAAGGGGTGAAAGTCATCATTCCAGCCAATCGATACGATGTCTTTATTGCGCGAATAGATGAATACCTGTCAGGAGACAGAGCTAACATTCGGGCTTTTCATACCTTCCTTGCACATCGTTGTGATCGTGCTTTTATTGACCGTTACACAACTCACAATCCGCTGTTTATATCGGGTTTGAGGGTATCGTCTTACTTTTATGCAGTTTCAGATGTTGATGTCATTGTGCGTCTCCATGAATTCGAATTATTGCCAGAGCAGAAGCGGAAATATGTTGTGGATACGATACGGGAGCTTGCTGTTGATATTCCGGATTCTGGTTTTCTACGGGAAGGAATTCGTGCTCTTTTGTCGCAGCAAGAAATGGCAGAAATACTTGAAAATGTTCGGATCTTGCTTCTTCCGAAACTTGATGACCATATTGATGATTGTCGCTCAGACTACGAAAGTGGGGAAGATCCTGAGAATTATTTTTATGAGCTTACAAACGCGATAAAAGATTATCGCAATGTGTTTTCAGAGAAAGAGGCTCAAGAAGAGGTCATTCAACTTAACGATGCGTTGAAACACATTGAGCAAATGATTGATGATCTTCGATCAGAATTGCCTCCAGAACCAGATGATGATTTTTATGGAAGGACTCGACATGACGAAAGGGCAGATGGCTCAAGATCTGTTTTTGATGATGTTGATTCGTAGCCGATAATAAAAATCACGATGCCATCATTGCCGGGCGAAAGATATTTCGCCCCTACAGATTCACGATATTTGTACGTTCGTATGGGTGCGTAGATGAAATTCAATCCCGACATTCATCACCGCCGTTCAATCCGGTTGCATTGCTACGATTATTCTCAGGCCGGGGCGCTTTTTGTCACCATCTGCACCAATAACCGCGAGAACCTGTTCGGCGAGATTGTGGCTGGAGCAGTGCAGCTGAACGATGCCGGACAGACTGTTGAAAGATGCTGGATCGATATTCCCGCCCATTTCCCCCGTGTTGAGCTGGATGAATTTGTGATAATGCCCAATCATGTTCGCGGGATCATTGTCCTCACCGATGCCGTAACCACCGTTGGGGCGAGAGATATTGGGGCGAGAGATATTGGGGCGAGAGATATTGGGGCGAAAGATATTTCGCCCCTACAGAGCCGCCCTGCCGGGACATCGGGAACAATCGGTTCCATCGTCAGGGGTTTTAAAATCGGTGTAACCAAATGGTTCCGCCAACAGACCGCAATCCATGAGGTCTGGCAACGAAATTACTGGGATCATGTCATCCGCAACGAAACGGAACGAGATCGATTCCGCGAATATATCGGGAACAATCCGGCCCGGTGGGAACTGGACAAATTGAACCCCACCGCAAATCAAATGTAGGGGCGAAATATTTTTCGCCCGAAGACTCTTCGCCCCCCACAAACCTCTCCTCTCGCCACCCATACCCCCGCTTTTTAATGAATCCTGCAATTCTTTATTGTGCTGACAAACGATTGTCCGTATTATAAAGCGTTTTGAAATCCACCAGAGCTTTGCTGCAGGGCAGCTGGCGCTGAGGAGGGTATATGGAACGCTGGAATATTAACGACTCTGCCAAGATCTACAACCTCGACAACTGGGGTGCAGATCTTTTCTCCATAAACAAGAAGGGGAACATCTGTGTTCATCCTTCTTCCAACTCGAAAAGCTCGATAGACCTTCGTGCCCTCATGGACGACCTTATCAAGCGAAAGATCAAGCCGCCGATCCTGCTCCGTTTCATGGATATCCTGCAGGGCCGGATCGCCAGTATTAATCGTGTGTTCAAAAATGCTATTGCTGAAAACGATTACCCGGCAAAATACCAGACCTTCTATCCCATCAAGGTCAATCAGCAGCGCCAGGTGGTGGAGGCGATCGCCCAATATGGCAAGCGCTACAACATCGGCCTGGAAGTCGGTTCCAAGCCGGAGCTGGTGGCCGGCATTGCCATCTCCAGCGGCAACAACCTGCCGATCATCTGCAACGGCTACAAGGATACCGAGTATATCGAGACCGTCCTGTACGCCACCAAGATCGGCTATGACATAACACTGGTAATCGAAAAGCTGTTCGAGCTGGAGAAGATCATCGAGCTGGTCAAAAAGACCGGCATCCAGCCAAAGCTCGGTATTCGCGTGAAGCTCTCTTCCAAGGGGACCGGCAAGTGGGCGACCTCGGGTGGTGAGGATGCAAAATTCGGGCTGAGGATGTCGGAGATCATCGCTGCAACAGATCTGCTCGAAGAGAACGGTCTGATCGATAATGTAAAGCTGCTCCATTTTCACATCGGCAGCCAGATCACCAAGATCGACAAGATAAAGACAGCTTTGATCGAGGGGACGCGTATCTATACCGAACTCCGGAAGCTCGGCGTCGGTATCGAGTACGTCGATATCGGCGGCGGTCTCGGAGTCGACTACGACGGCTCCAAGTCCAGCTACTTCTCCAGTGTCAACTACTCCATCGATGAGTATGCCAACGATGTCATCTACCAGATCAAGAACATCTGCGACGATGCCGGGGTGGTGTGTCCCAACATCATATCCGAATCCGGCCGGGCAACGGTTGCCCACTATTCGGTACTGGTGACCAATATTCTCAATACTAATACCCAGCGGCTTACCCCCGATTTCGAGGAGGAGCTGGCAACTGCCGAAAAGCTTTCGCCGACAGTCAAGAAGCTGGTCGACATCCACAAAAGTATTGACCGCTATTCGCTTCGCGAGGATTACCACGATACCCAGCAGCTGATCCAGGAAGCGGTGAGCCTGTTCAACCTCGGCTATCTGACCCTGCAGGAGCGGGCCATGGCTGAGTGGCTCTATGGCAAGATTATCAAGAAGATCAACAGCATCGTCGAGAAGATCAAGCCGATCCCGGAGGAGCTGCAGAACTTCCAGCTGGCCCTGCGCCAGACCTATTTTGCCAACTTCTCCCTCTTCCAGTCGATTCCGGATTCCTGGGCCATCGACCAGCTTTTCCCGATACTGCCGATCCAGCGTCTCAACCAGAAACCGGATGTAATCGCTTCCATCGCCGATATCACCTGCGATTCGGATGGTGAGATAACCAGTTTTGTCGGCGAGAACGGAAGGGCCAAATTCCTGCCGCTTCACAAGATAAAGAAGGATGAGGAGTACTACATAGGATTTTTCCTCATAGGGGCATATCAGGAGATCCTGGGGGATCTGCATAACCTTTTCGGTGATACCAATGCGGTGCATATCACCTTCAACAAGCGAACCGGGTATATGATAGATACAGTCATAAACGGCGATGCCTGCTGGGAGAGTCTGAAGTACGTCCAATACAAGGGGCCGGAGATCCTCAAACGGGTCCGTGAGCATCTTGAAAAGGGGGTTGCCCAGCGGAAAGTGTCGATAGAAGAGAGCAGTCACTTTATTGAACTGCTGGACCGTACGCTGCTCGGGTACACGTATTTGGGGGAGTGAGATTTTCGCCTGAGTAATTATTCCCACAACCCGGCTGTTTTCTCTCCACAGTCAGGGCAGCAGCCGTTTTCCAGCAGATTGGACAGCACGCGAAAGCCGCTTCGCTTTATAAGCACTTTCGAACAACCGGGGCAGCAGGTGTTCTCCCCGTTCCCCTCAGGAATATTCCCTTCGTAGACATAATGCAGCCCTGCTTTTCTGCCGAGTCCTGCCGCCATCCTCACTGTTTCGACTGGAGTGGGGGGGCGGTCTTGCATCCGGTAGGTCGGATAGAACCTGCTCAGATGCCAGGGTGTGTCAACTCCCAGATTCTCAACTATGAACGCAGCGATATTTTTCAGCTCTGTTTCCGAGTCGTTGACTCCGGGGATGACAAGTGTTGTTACCTCCAACCAGATCCCCTGCTTCCGGTATTCAATCATGCTTTCCAGGACTTCCGGCAACTTTGCCCCGAAGATATCAAGGTACTTTCTTTCATCAAATCCCTTCAGGTCTATGTTCGCAGCATCAAGAAACGGCGCGATCCCGGCAAGCGGCTCCTTGCAGATGTAGCCGTTCGTTACGAAGATATTCTTCAGCCCTGCTTCTTTGGCAAGCTTTGCAGTATCAAGAGCAAATTCATAGAAGATTGTCGGCTCAGTGTAGGTATACGATACAGAGCTGCAGCCGCTTGCTACGGTATTTTTGACGATCTCTTGCGGGGTGCGGCTGATTCCATGGATCTCTGAGTCTCTGCCGATCTGTGAAATCGTATAATTCTGACACTGAAGACAGTGGAAATTGCACCCGGCCGTTGCAATGGAAAATGTTCTGCTTGCCGGCATGAAGTGAAACAGGGGTTTTTTCTCGACCGGGTCTATGTTCTCCGCAACAATCCTGCCGTATACCAGCGAATAGAGTACGCCGTCCCGGTTTTCACGGGCATTGCAGCGTCCGCGTCCACCCTCTTTGATCACGCAGTGGAAGCGGCAGAGGCCGCATCGTACTTGACGGTCGCCTGTTTTTTCGTAAAATAGAGCTTCTTTCATAATCACTCCCTGAAAGGTAATGATACCAGAGAACTATTTCACGGCAACAACAGAGGAAAGATCCAATGTCAAAGGAAAAAACGCCGGTGACGCCGGCAGTAAGAGAGCTCAGGGCCGAAAAAGCAGTGTTCACGGAGCATCTGTATCAGTATGAGGAGAAGGGGGGGACGGGTGTTTCCGCCCGGGAACTAGGAGTTGACGAGCATGCGGTGATCAAGACCCTGGTCATGGAGGATGAGCGGAAAAACCCTCTGATTGTGCTGATGCATGGCGACTGTCAGGTCTCGACAAAAGAGCTGGCACGAATCATCGGCGTTAAACTGATCGTTCCCTGTTCACCTGAATCTGCAAACAGGCACACAGGGTATCTGGTAGGGGGCACTTCGCCCTTCGGTACTAAAAAAAACCTGCAGGTCTATATGGAGGAGAGCATTCTTGTTTTGTCGAAGATCTATCTGAACGGCGGGAAAAGAGGGTTTCTGGTCGGACTGGAGCCTTCTGAAGTTGTCCGGGTATTGAAGCCGGTTCTGGTGAAGGTCGGTATAAAAGGATAGGGGTTAACGAATGTTCAGGCCGGCTGTCGGTTTAAGCTCGCCAGCGTCTCACTGGGTTTTCACGGCGTTTCTACCATTCGAATCGATGGTAAAGTTCGACAAGGGAGCGATAGCGCAGCTCACTGTTTTCTCTTGAACCGGATGCAGTGCCCATATCCATGTCATCAAATCCTTTTTTCATAACCTCTCACAATGCTCGACACCGTCCAGGCAACGCGGTCTTCTGACGTTCGTTGGCTATTAGGAGCCGTTACGAAATAAGCGTTACATTCCAAGCTATTTCGTTACGGCTCCTTATGCCGTTCTTGCCACAGCATATGTAACAGTTATTTTATTACGACGGCTTAGTTGTGGACGCCCTTACTTACGCGGCAGCAATTGATCGACCATGTCAGCAAGACGGGCCAGCAAAAGCTCCTCCTGACCGGCATCAGATTTCAGGGATGCCTGTGCAAGATTGAGCATGGTCTGGATTTCGGTCCGTTTGGATTGCAGGACGACCGTGCGCCCCAGAACGCCAAGATTGCCGGTAACTATCTCCTGGGCACCGGCCCCTTTGCCCAACTGTACCGCCTGGGCACTGTCGATCAGTCCAGACTCCTGAAACTTCATTTCACTCAGCAGCAGCTGGATATTCTCCCTGTTCACCAGATTATAGACGCCGCGTTTCTGAATCTCCTCCCGCAATGCTTCCGAGAGGATCAACGCCACCTGGCGGTAGGTCTCCGATGCAGTTGCCAGGTCATAGACGATTAACCGCTTTGCGTCCCTGACCTGACCATCTTCCTGCTGTTCGGCATCAAGGTAGCCGACCTCACGGGTGATGTTTTCATCACTGCCGGCAACGGCCGGTTTCTGCTCATCGGCCTTTAAACGCTCCAGTTGCTCGTGATTACGATGCTCCTCCTCTGGCTGCCTGGGAGCAATTACTCCAGCAGTTTTATCTGCATTCAGCTTCGCCTCGGCAGAGGCAGCCTGCAAAGGTTTTTCAGGCTCGCTCTTCTCACGCGGGCTCTTTTCTTTCTCAAGCCGAAGACGCGATGACTCTTCCTGCCGGCGGTGCTCTCCTGTCTCCGGGCCCGGTACAGCACGGGTCTTGTGCAGGGCAGTACCCAGCAGATCGCCCTTTGCGTCTCGAAAAAGCTCGCGTATGGCAACTTTACCGGTGCCGTCAGGCAGTTTTTTCCCGCCGCGAATACGGGTATTGTTTATCCGGACGATAAAACGTCGCCCGGTATCGATATTGATCAGGGTAAGCTCGAAATAGTAAAACGGATCGCCTAAAGTCCCGCGTTCCGCCAGCAACACATAATCAGCATACAGCGCTGCACCAACTCTATGAGCCAGTTCGGCATCTTTACGAATCAGGCTCCAGCGATCAGGTACATATTCACCCAGCACCGCTTTCATCTCTGTTTCCGGCACCACCTCGTAGTACCCTCGCTTGTCAAGAACCTTGCGCGTGAACCGGTAGAGGTTATCGGCAAACTCTTCGTCATTCTTGCCCCATTTCCCCCGGGAAACAGTTTCGGATAAAGGAATGAGCGCCACTCGCAACCGGGCTGTTTCCGGCGGTTTGGGCATACTTCCCAGTTTCACCGCAGCACAGCCGGACAGCGACATCCCTGCAGCGACGATCCAGATTATCAGCAGAAGTCGTTTCATGGTATTATCCTTGTTCGAGCGATTGCATTCTGTCGATTATCGACCGGTCCATCGTGGAAACTTCCCTCACGATGAGCCTTCCGGCAGATCTGTTATTCCGGCTAGTTATAGCATGACTACGGTCAGAATAAAATGCGTTTATGAGAAATAACTATTGTTGCCATTTCTGTTGACACGATACGGTCGACATGTGAAAAATTGCATATCTGGTTCTGCACGACCGCGAGTCCAGTATCCTGCTACCAGAAGGAGGAGGTCATGGAGCTTGAACAGCAGTTATCCAGGGCAGCTGCAGTAATTAAAAACGCTGAAGTGATCATCATTACTGCCGGGGCCGGGATGGGGGTGGATTCGGGCCTGCCTGATTTTCGTGGCGATCACGGTTTCTGGAACGCATATCCGATGTATCGCCATCTCGGGCTCAGTTTCGTGCAGGCGGCGAATCCTGAGCATTTTGAGCGGAACCCGGCCTTCGGTTGGGGTTTCTACGGACACCGGACTAATCTGTACCGTCAGACCGTGCCGCACGAAGGATTCAATATTCTGAAAAAATGGATTGCCGGTTTAGGACTGGATCATTTTGTGGTGACATCCAATGTTGACGGGCAGTTTCAGAAGGCGGGCTTTAGCGATGAATCTATTCTTGAGGTGCATGGCTCGATCCACCACCTGCAGTGCCTGTCGCCCTGTTCTGATCTGATCTGGGACAACCGGGAGGAGGTCCCGGTCGATTTCGACACGATGCGCGCGGGGCATATCCCGAAATGCGTCAAGTGCGGCGGAGTTGCCCGACCGAATATTCTTATGTTCGGAGACTTTTCCTGGCTGTCGATCAGAACAAGGGGGCAGGAGCGGGGATTCGACGAATTTATGACCGATCATGCCGGGAAAAGGCTGGTCGTCATCGAGCTTGGGGCTGGGACGGCGATCCCGACGATTCGTTACATGGGGGAAAGAATGGCTGTAAGCGACAGAGCAACGCTGATCCGGATAAACCCTCGGGAGGCCCAGTCTCCGCCCGGGCAGATCTCGATCTCTGCAGGGGCGATGGAAGGGTTGAAAATGATAAATATTGAGGTTGATAGACTGAAGGCTGAAGGTTAAAAGCTGTAATTCGGTTTGCTTCAGCCTTCAGCCTTCTACCTTCATCCTGTTTTAAAGCTTTGTGACAACGACTATTCCGGATTCTGTAATGGTATACCCTTTTTTGGCATCAGCCACATGGTCATAGCCGATGACCGTGTTGTCGGGAATGACGATATTCTTGTCTATGATTGCCTTTCTTATCTTGGCATGCCTGCCGATAGTGACATTTTCAAAAACAATGGAATCCTCTACCAGGCTGTAGCTGTTGATCCGTGTACGTGGGCCGATTATCGAGCGGCGGACGATGCCGCCGCTGGTGATGCACCCTGCGCAGACGTAGGAGTCGATGTTCACTCCCCGTCGTTCGTCATCATCAAAGATCGTCTTTGCCGGGGGGAGATTTCCCTGGTTCGTCAATACCGGCCATTTGTAATTATAGAGATTGAGCTGCGGCGAAACATGGATCAGGTCCATGTTGGCTTCGTAGTATGAGTCGATGGTGCCGACATCCTTCCAGTAGCCTCGCTCTTCTGCCTTCATCCCCGGGATGAGGTTGTCATTGAAGTTGTAGGCGAACACCCGGTCGCCCTGCTCAAGCATCATCGGGATGACATGTTTGCCGAAGTCGAGGTCCTCATGGGTTTTCTTACCCTCCTGCAGGACCTCGATCAGTTTTCTGGTAGAGAAGATGTAGTTCCCCATCGAAGCGAAACAGACACTCTTGCCCGGTACCGGTGTCGGGTGGTCAGGCTTCTCTTCAAAGCCGATGACGCGGTTATCGTCATCCACGACAACGACGCCGAATCTTTTCGCTTCATCCAGAGGGACTTCGATCGATGATACGGTGATGTCAGCCCTGTTCATCCGGTGGAAGTTTATCATCTGGCTGATATCCATCTTGTAGATGTGATCGCCGCCGAATATGGCCACATACTCCGCATCCGATGATTCGATGAAGCGGATGTACTGATAGATGGCATCGGCAGTACCCTTGAACCACTCTTCTGATTCATTCCTGGTCTCGGGAGAGATGGCGACATAGAACTCGTTCAGACCGGTCCATTTTGCCCAGGACTCGCGGATATGCTTCATGAGTGAATAAGCACGGTACTGGGTCAGGATATAGACCTGTTTGATGCCGGAGTTGAAGAGGTTGCTGAGTACAAAATCTATTATCTTGTACTTGCCCCCGAAAGGGACGCCGGGTTTCGGTCTGTTCTGGGTCAGAGGGCTGAGGCGCTCCCCCTTGCCGCCGGCGAGGACCATCGCAAGGGTGTTCCTTGCAGGGTTTCCTGAGCTATACATGATACCTCCTCTATTGCATATATGACATATGTGTATTCAATGTTTTCCGGCAGAGACGTCAGGGCCTGCTTTATTCTAACATACGTTTCATGACCTTCTGCAGATCTTCCCATGCCTCGCGCTTTTTTTCAGGCGAGCGAAGGAGAAATGCAGGGTGAAAAGTCGGCATAAGCGGTATGCCGTGGTAATCGTGGAATCTTCCTCTGAGCCTGCTGATCGGGTCCCTGCTGTCAAGAAGGGTCTGACTGGCGAATGTTCCCAGAGTCACGATCGCTTTCGGGGCTATTGACTCGACCTGCCGCAGCAGGAACGGACTGCATGCAGCTATCTCCTCTGTCTCCGGATTCCGGTTTTCAGGTGGACGGCATTTAAGCAGATTGCAGATATAGACTTCATCACGCGTATATCCCATCGCCTTGATCATTTTAGAGAGGAGTTGGCCGGCTTCACCGACGAAGGGCTCGCCCTGGAGATCCTCGTCGCGTCCCGGAGCTTCTCCGACGAAGAGAACTTTTGCGTTGTTGCTTCCGACTCCGAAGACGATACTCTTTCTGGTCTCGCAGAGTCTGCATCTGCGGCAGTCGCCAAGCCCGGTACGGATATTTTCGAGGGTCTCTTGTGCGGCAAGCGGCAGTGAGTCGACCCCGGTATCCTGAAGCTCTTCGAGATAGCACCGGAGAGCTCCGGCAAGTTCAATCCGCTCATTCAGGTCAGTCATACCTATACCCTTTACTTTTGTGGGTTCAGCCCATAAGATAGTAGTATGTTTCCAATCGCTTTATCTGCGCTGCTGCTTCTGTTGCTTCCTTCAGAGTCGTTCGCCTGGGGGCCGGGGTTTCACCTGCAACTCGGTACAGCCCTCCTGAACAACCTTAACTCGCTGCCGGCCTCTGTCGCATCGCTCATCGGTTCCTTCCCGAACGATTTTCTCTACGGCTGCATATCCGCCGACATAACTCTCGGTAAAAAATACACTCACTACATGTTACATTGCCATCGATGGCATGTGGGGAAAAGGCTTGTAGAAGAGGCCTCCTCTGATTCGCAGAGGGCCTGCGCTTACGGGTATATCTCACATCTGGCAGCTGATTCCGTAGCCCATAGCTACTACGTGCCTCTAAGCATCATGAGGAGCTTTTCTACAGTGGTGCTTAAGCATGCCTACTGGGAAGTCCGCTTCGACAGCCTGGTCGACCCTGAGCTGTGGAGTGTCGGACGAAGGGTCGCTCTGGAGCATTTTGAAGAGAATGACCAGTTGTTGCGCCAGGTCATATCCAACACGCTCTTCTCTTTCGGGACGAACAAGAAGATCTTCAACTCGTTTCTTCTGGTCAGCCGTCTTGAGAAGTGGCAGCAGCTGATGTCGGCAATGAACGGTGTTTCACGGCATCAACTCTGCGATGAAGAACGATCCGAAATGACACGCCTCTCAACGGACGCTGTTGTCGAAACAGTGTCAGACCTTGACACATCATCCTGGCTTGCGGCCGATCCGACCGGAGAACATGCTCTCCGGGCTGCCGAGTCAGTCAGAAAAAACCTGCGGCTGCTTTACCAGAGCGGCAAGATAACAAAAGATGCGGCACATGTCGAACTTGAGTCGATCAAGGTAAAGCTCAAGGAAGCAATCCGGAATCCGGAACTGTTACAGCAGATCGTGCAATAATTTTACCTGCGCAGGATCAGGACCCGGTCCAGGATCTCCCCGGCAACGGTCTCCTTCGTCAGCAGAGGAAGCTCCTCACTCCTGCCGTCCCGATAGATGAACCGTACGATGTTGGTCTCGACATTAAAGCCGGCCCCTTCTGCAGATACATCATTGGCAACAATCATATCAAGGTTTTTTGCTTCCAGTTTTGCCGCAGCATTCTTGAGCAGGTTCTCAGTCTCGGCGGCAAAGCCGACCAGAGTCTGACCGGATCGCTTCATCTTGCCGAGTTCTGCCAGGATGTCACAGTTCTTAACCAGCTCTACGCTCTCCTCCCCGCAATGTTTCTTGATTTTCTGAACTTCCCGGTGAGCCGGTCTGTAGTCGGCAACCGCCGCTGCCTTGATTATCACATCGAACTTTCCGGCAATAGTGATCACCGCGCTGCGCATCTCTTCCGCACTGACGGCATTGACCAGCTCCACCCCTGAAGGCGGGCCTAAGGATACAGGGCCGCTCACCAGAGTGACCTCTGCGCCGCGAGCTCGTGCGGCACGGGCTATGGCATACCCCATCCTGCCCGACGAGTGGTTTGATATGTACCTGACAGGATCGATCTCTTCACGGGTCGGTCCGGCAGTCACAAGGATCTTCAATCCTTTAAGATCTTTCAGGGAGAGAGCGGATCGAGCCTCATCCAGAATGAGGGCAGGCTCCAGCATCTTCCCTTTCCCTTCCCAGCCGCAGGCAAGATACCCTGAGACCGGATCGGCAAACAGGTAGCCATGCCGCCGCAGTTTCTCCTCGTTCTCCCGGTAGATAAGGTTTTCATGCATGTTCACGTTCATTGCCGGAGCTATCAGGACCGGCGCTTTTGTAGCCATGACCGTTGTTGTCAGGAGGTCGTCGGCAATGCCGTTTGCCAGCTTGCCGATGAAGTTCGCTGTTGCAGGAGCGATGATAAAGAGGTCGGCACGGTCGGCCAGTGAAATATGACCGATCTCCTGCTCGGTGACCAGATTGAATATCCCGGTATGGACCGGATTCCCGGAGAGTGTCTGGAAGGTCAGCGGGGTTACGAACTCGGTGGCAGAACTGGTCATTATTACGTGTACAGATGCCCCGGACTTCACCAGCAGCCGGAGCAGCTCAACTGCCTTGTATGCTGCAATGCCCCCGGTTACCCCCAGGACGATCGTTTTTCCGTTCAGCATGCTCATCCTCCCAGATACGGGTTGAACTTCTTTTCGTGGCCTATGGTTGTCGACGGGCCATGTCCGGGGAAGACCCGTGTTCCGTCTGAAAGGACAAGGAGTTTTGAACGGATCGCGTTGACCAGCTGCGCCTGAGATCCTCCGGGCAGGTCGGTTCTGCCGATTGACTCGGCGAAAAGGGAGTCCCCGCTTATCAGTATTCCTTCTTTTTCAAGATAGAAGCAGCTGCCACCGGGTGAATGGCCCGGGATATGAATGACCTTTGCGGCATGCCCGCCGAAGCGGATGATGTCGCCTTCGGCAAGGTAGGAAGAGGGCTGAGGAGAGTCTTCCGCCTTAAGCCCGTACATTTTTGCGGAGATCGATGCCCGCGAAAGGAACGCTTCATCTTCTTTGTTGATCAGGAGTTTTGCACCGGTCGCTTCAGCCACCATACGGTTCCCGCCGATATGATCGAAGTGCCCGTGGGTATTGAGAATATGTAGGACCTTTACCCCGTTCGCCTTGATCACAGATAAGATATTCCCGGGGTCTGCACCGGGGTCGATCACGATCCCTTCTTTCGTTTCACTGTCAGCAAGCAGGTAGCAGTTGACCCCCAGCTCACCCACGACTATCGTTTCGAAAATCATAGTACTCCTTTTTGCCTCAGTTTTACTGCAGCCGGTGAGAGCTGCACAGAGGATCATCAACAGTATGGCCCATCCAGTCAACCTCATTTCAGAAGAGATCCAGATTCCCGGTCTTTGACGGCTCTGCCTTCAGTTTTTCGAACGGACTGTTGTGAAAACTTTTTCTCTCCGGAGCTGTCTCCCCTGCAGGTTTTAACTTCGGCTGCTCCGGGAGGGGCTGAAGGCAGGTTTCAGCCGGCATCTCTTCAGGCAGGCACTCTTCACTCCTGTCAATGTAGAAGTAGCGGTCATAGAGGCGGTGATAGGATGTCCAGTTGCCCTGCAGTTCACCCTCTTTTCTGATATGGGTCCGTATCCCGTTGATCTTAGAGTCGAGATCGTCAAGATAGTTCAAAATTGTTGCCTCTATAGTCTTCGGGCGCTTTGGCGAGCCGAATTCGTACTGTCCGTGATGCGAGAGTATGAGGTGTTTGATCTGCATGGCAAGCTCCGTCGGAAAGCCGGGGATAAGGCATGTCCGTTCATGGATCATCTCCACTCCGATGGTGATGTGACCGATCAGTTTCCCTTCGTCACTGTAGTCGAATGCTCTGGTGAACAACATCTCCCGGACTTTGCCGACATCATGAAGGAGTGCACCGGTAATCAGCAGGTCACGGTTGAGGCCATTGTAGAGGGGCACTATGGCATCCACGAGTGACGCGACTGCCAGGGAGTGCTCCAGGAGTCCTCCCAGATAGACATGGTGCATCCCTTTAGCTGCCGGAGCAATCCTGTAAAGTGCAATCAGCTCCGGGTCCATGAAAAAACCGTCTAACAGCTCTTTCAGCCATCTGTTTGAAACTGTTGCGATGAGTGTCGCAAGTTCATCCTGCATGATGTTGATATCCCGTTCAGTCTCAGGAAGGAAATTCCCCAGATCCACATCCTCTTCAGGCATTTTCCGGAGTTCTGAGATGACGAGTTGCATTTTTCCGAGATAGGTCGAGGCCTTTGCAGTGACTTCAAGGAAATCGTTCTTCTCGAATCGGGCAGAGACCTCTTCAATGTTGTCCCAGACCTTGGCGTCAATATCTCCGCTTTTATCCATGAGGCGTATGGTAAGATAGGGCTTACCGTTTTTAGCCATTGCAGTGATCTTCTCTTTTACAAGGAAAACCTCTTTGATCTGATCCCGGTCCTTTATATTCTTAACGAAAAGTTTGAGCACTAGCTGAGACCCCTGTAATTCGATTTTATTTTGTATGATACGTGCTTCCTGCATTTCCGGTCAATTATGGCAGATATCCTCGCGTCAGAACAGCCCCTTTGCAACTGCATCGGCAACCCGTATCCCGTCCAGTGCCGAGCTCATTATCCCGCCGGCATAGCCGGCTCCTTCTCCGAACGGGAAAAGCCCTTTCACGGACGGGGACTGAAAGTCATCCCCCCGGATGATTCTGAGAGGAGCCGATGTACGGCTCTCCACGCCTATAAGGGTCGCTTCGGATGTTATGAATCCCCGCATCTTTCGATCAAATTCCGCGATGCCGTCTTTTAAGGTGGTTGTGATGAAGGCAGGGAAGAGCCCGGACAGCTCTGCTTCAACTATGCCCGGCCGGTAAGTGGATGCCAGCGTGCCTCCCCGATCTTTTCCCAGAAACGAGGTGATCTTCTGTGCCGGAGCATTATAACCCCCTCCTCCAAGCTTGTAGGCAGCAGTTTCAAGAGCCCTTTGAAAACTGATCCCGGCCAGAGGTGAATCGCTTTCGAAATCATCAGTCCTGACAGTGGCGACAAGGGCGCTGTTTGCCCATCCACTCCCGCGTCGTAATTCGCTCATTCCGTTCGTCACCACACCGCCGGCCTCTGAAGATCCGGCTATTACCTCTCCTCCCGGACACATGCAGAATGAGTAGGCCGAACGGCCGCTGTTCGTATCATTCCAGGTAAGAGCATAATCAGCAGGAGGAAGGCGCGGATCTGAAGATTTCCCGTACTGGATCATATTTATCAGTTCCTGCGGATGCTCGACTCTGAGGCCGACGGCAAACGGTTTCTGCTCCATCAGGATACCATTCGATGAGAGCATCCGGTAGGTATCTCTGGCGCTGTGTCCCGGTGCGAGAAGCAGGCGATCGCAAGGCTCTTCAAGAAGATCGTTGATCACTACCGACCTGATACCCCTGTCGATGGTGTTGAAACCGGTAAGTTTTGAAGCGAAGCGGATATCAGCCCCGGAATTCTGCAGGAATCTGCGGATATTCAGGAGGACGAGCCTCAACCTGTCCGTTCCTATATGAGGTTTTGCAAGCCACCCTGTTTCCGGAGGGGCGCCAAACTCTACGAGTCTCTTTAATACATATCCGGTATTCGGGTCGCGGACTCTTGTCGTCAATTTCCCGTCCGAAAATGTGCCCGCTCCACCTTCGCCGAACTGGACGTTGCTCTCTTCATCAAGCTCTCCGTTTGCCCAGAACCTCTCGACATGACGGACCCGCTCTTCAACCGGACTGCCTCTCTCCAGGATCACCGGTTCAATCCCGTAGTCGCACAGTCTTAAGGCTGCAAAGATACCGGCCGGCCCGCTTCCAACGATCACTATCCTGGCCGGGGTTTTGATCTGCCTGACTGCTGGTGCTGACACTGCCTCCGTGATCAGTAGGTCGGGTTCTCCGGAGAATCTGTTCAGGAAATCCTCAGGGTCTGCAGTAGAGAACTCTACCGTGTAAACGTATCTGATCCGTGGTTTCTTGCGGGCATCGATCCCTTTACGGATTATCCTGAAGTCTGATAAATCATCTTTGCTGAGAGAAAACCGTTCGGCAACACGAAGCTGGAGAGTAGATTCATCCTCATCAACAAAGAGGCTGTTGTTCCGGAGAAGAAAACGGGTTTTATCATGCAGCACGGCAGGAGCCTTCGTGGATTCTCTGCAGAAGCTGTTCGACAAGAATAACGACATTCAGAGGGTGAGTAGACTTGGGGATATGAATCCGTGCGCCCATTTCCGGAGATTCAAGCATCCGGGGCGGCCCCTTGAACATGGAGGTAAGCAGAGCGATTATCGGCTCTTTTTCGCCAGAGACCTTGCGAATGGTCATACAGGTGCTCACCCCTCCCATGCCTGGCATGATCAGATCGCAGATGACCACCTCAGGGTGTTGGTCCATGAAGGTCTTAACTCCCTCGTTTCCATCAGCTGCAGTAATTACTGTAAAGCCGCTGCTTGAGAAAGCTTCCGAGAGCACTTTCAGAAAGAATGCATCATCATCTATGAGAAGAATTGTTGTGGAGGCGAGACTCATCAAACCCTCGATCGGCATTTTCGGAGATAGAAACAGTAATACTATCCAATTTACGAGGAAAATGAAAGAGCCGCGTTCGTTAAGGTGATGTTTTTACGAATACTCTTCAATGAGGGATGGTATCAGCACGGGGCAGTCGGACCAGGAATGTTGTCCCGTTATGGTCAGAGTGAAGGACCTCGATCTTTCCTCCGTAGTTTTTAACGATCCTGAGTACTACAGAGAGCCCCATACCTGTTCCCATGCTCTTTGTTGTGAAGAACGGGTCGAAGATGTTCGGCAGGTTTTCTTCCAGTATGCCTCTGCCGCTGTCACGCACAAGTATTTCCATATCCTCCCGGTTGTTCGTCAGCCTGACGTTCAGTTCGCCGCCATCAGGCATCTCGTGGATCGCATTGAGGAAAAGGTTGGTGAATATCTGTTCGAGTTCTGACGGGTCAGCTTTAAGCATTGGCGTGCTGCCTTCGCTGGTGAATGTTACCGCAATCTTCTTTGCAATGGTCTGTGGCAGGAACTCTTCAAGTGCTTCACGTATCAGAGTCTCAATATTGACTTCGGAAAGTTCAAATCGTGGTCTTTTTGCAGTATCAAGCAGTTTCCGTAGTGTTGCATCGACCCGGTCGACCTCTTTCAGGATCTTTTCTACATACTCGACTTTTTCATTGTCATCAAGGCCTTCCTTTATCAACTGGACAAAGAGCGAAATAGAGTTAAGCGGGTTCCGTATCTCATGCGCCATCCCGGCAGCCAGATAACCCAGAGTTGCCAATTTCTGGGACTGTACGACCTCTGCGTGCGCCCTTTTCAAGGCTTCGGACTCTTCCTCGATCCTCTTTTCCAACTCCTGATTCCAGGCTTTAATCTCATAGAGCAACTCTTCTCTTTCAGCGATAAGTTCCCGGTTTCTCAGCTCTACGGCTCTGATCTTTAGTACGCTCTCCAGTCTTTCGACAAGATTCTGATTGCTGAACGGTTTGAGGATGTAGTCAGAGGCGCCTGCTTTCATCAGCTCTACGGCAATTTCTTCGTTCCCCTTGCCGGTGAACATTATTACGTAGGTGTCAGGGTACTCTGCCCTGATTTTTTTCAGGGTCTCAAGTCCGTCAATTTGAGGCATCATGTAGTCCAGAAGGACCAGGGAAGGGTTGAGGGAGTCGACAAGTTTGAGGCCGGTCAGTGCATTGCTGGCCTTGGCAACAGTGTACCCTCTATTGCTGAGGATTATTGAAACCAGGTTAAGGATGCTCTCTTCGTCATCGATGACAAGAATAGTGGTATGAGCGCGGTTGATCTTATTCGGCATATTCACCAATAAAAAAATGGGGAGCAGATAAACTGCTACCCGGAGAGTGTGCTGCAAAAAAAGGATTCATCATCTCAAACAGAGGTGTTATTGAAGGCGGACCGTCATTACCGGGCATTGAGCGTATCTGACTACCCGTTCCGCGGTGCTGCCGAAGAGCAGATGATCCATCCCTTTTCGTCCGTGGGTTCCCATGACAATAAGGTCTGCTCCGCTTTCATCGGCTTTTTTCACGATCTCATCAGCGGGAACCCCTGAAATGACGCTCTGCTCGAAATTCTCAAAATTGTTTAAATGATTGCTACAAAAGCTGTCCATCATTTTCCGGGCTCCATCTGCGATCTCCTTTTCAAGATTTTCAAAAGAGATGTGCGGGACATAGAACCCACGAAGATCTACCGGTTCATTGATTACATGGATCAGTACAAGTCTGGCAGTAAACTTCCGTGCCAGGGAGAGTGCGTAATCGAAAGCGTTGTCCGATCCTTCGGAAAAATCGTTTGCAAATAAAATCGTGGAGAACTTTTTCATGCTACCCCCCGTTCGGATTACTGGATGAAAAGATCTTCCCCATTATGGATTTCAGCTCTTCGATCTTTACCGGCTTGTTTATGTACTCGAATGCGCCGAGATTTATCGCTTCGATATAGGATTCGACCCCTCCGTAGGCGGTGATCATAATTACATTGCTGCCCGGAAAGGATTTGTTGACTTCACGCAGGAACGTTATCCCGTCCATCTCCGGCATGTTGATATCGGTAACGATAAGGTTTACATCATGTTCGCGCAGATGATTCAAAGCCTCAAAACCGTTTGAAACCGTATCTACAATATAGCCCTCTCGTGACAGAAGCCTTGAGAGGGCCAGTCTGGTGTTTTCTTCATCGTCTACAAGCAGTATCCGTTTTGCATCGTTTAACAATGGCTACTCCATGAAATCTATTGTAGTGAAACTTTATCATGGAGTAGTCGACTGTCAAGTCAACGCGATTTTGAAAGTTTAAGGCGGAGCTTTACTGCTGTCAGGATCAGATTTGCAATTATGGAAACATAATATATCTCGTCTTCAGAAAAGTTTTTGATCGAGGTCGTGTTCAGATTAATGACCCCGTAGATATCCTGTTTGTCGGCTATAGGACAGGAGAGCATCGCATTGTACTTCTCTTCCTGAAGCTGTGAGAAAATCTTGTATCTTGGATCCTGTGATGCACTGTTCAGGGATATATGTTCACCGGTCTTTGCAACGGTTCCTGTTATCCCTTCACCGAGCTTGATCCTGATTTTACCGACGAACTGAGCATCAAACCCGTGAGTCGCAGCAAGTACGAGCTCTTCACCTTCCAGCAGGTATATGCTGCAGACACTTATCTTCAGCTGGGTGGCAACCTTTTCTGCAAGCTGCTGCAGGGTCTGAGGGAGGTCATAGTCAGAAGAGACCAGCATGCTGATCTCTTCGAGAGATATGATCTCAAGATGCTCACGGTTGGCCTTCTGCATTGTAAGGACCATCTTCCCCTTTTCGCTCTCTATGAAAGGTGTGAAGCTTGCCTTCTGGCAGAAAGGGTTTACGGTTTTTACTTTCTCCATGACTGTCTTGTAGTCAGAAAAGCCGCAACTGCACGTCAGTTTAACGCGGTAGTTGTCCACTCTTTGACTCTGCATTACCCTCCCGCATTTGCGACAGCGTGCTGCTACCTGCATATGATGAGACTCCTTTATCTGGGGATATAGAATCAGCTGCTACTCTTTACGAACGCCATCACCGTTTATGAGCAGATGTGCAGGTTTTCCTTGTTCACCAAACGGTTTCATGGGGACTCCGTTCAACTCTCCCTCAACTGAAGCGGCATTTTCGGTATCCAGAAGGAAAGTTTTATCTGCTTTCCACTCCACAAGGTCTCCGGCAACAAGATCATACTCCTGTGAGACCGCGCCGTCTATAGTGATATGGATCCTGCCGTCTCGCACAGCTTTCAGTCGCAGAACGATTCCGTCTGCCACAGGAGCTTCTCCGTTTTTGACTGCAGGCGTCACAATTGAACTTTTTACCGAAGTCATTTCCGGAGCAGCTTTTTGACTTTCTTCAGCGGGGAGCGGGAGTTTCATGGCGGATGAGGCAGGGTTTTCAGGTGAAATCGTAGTCATTGAAGGGGAGAATATGAATAGCGCTGCTGCACTGCATAAAATGAGGAGCAGAATAAACAGTCTGTTTCGTCTCGGTGAAGGCGGGCTTTCAATGACCCGGAGTGTACTTTTTACATCAGGTTCGAGCTTTGGTTCTGGTATATCTTTTATGGATGTCGGATTACGTTCAAGGATCAGCATGGCTTCGTCCGGCGAGAGACCAAGATGGGTAGCGTAGAGACGAATGAACGCTCGCGTGTATGCCGGGCTTGGAAGCTTTGTGAGGATCCCCTCCTCTATCGCTTCAAGGTAGACTTTTCCTATCCGTGTTACCTGAGAGATGTCATGCAGGCTCTCCCCCCGCTCCTCCCTGGCAGCCTTCAGCCATGAACCTACAGCTTTGATGCTACTGTTTTCAGGCTGGGTCCCGGCTTGTCGGGGCTCTTTGTCGTTCTCTGCGGCCATCATTTCAGTAGATCGAGATATTCCCGGGAGAGATTTGCCATTTCAGAGTCCGGAGCGATTCTTACGACTTCCCTGAAGTGCTTGGCTGCCGTTTTCTTGTCACCCTTCCTCATGACTGCTTGCGCAAGGTTGTAATGAGCAAGTATATAGTCCGGATAAAGCTCTATCCCCTTACGGTATTCAGAGATAGCAAGGTCGATCTTATCGGTGGCATAGTAGACTCTGCCGATGTAGACCCGTATCCTTGGGTCCATCGGGGCGGCGGATGCGAGGGGCCGCAAAGTTGCCAGGGCCAGTTTGAAATCCCCCTTGCCGTAGTAGCCGAGGGAGAGGTTGATCCCTGCATCTGTCTGGTTCTGGTAAAATATATCCTCGGTAACAAGTTTAAGCTGATAGATGGCATCATCCCATTTTTTCATCTCAAGATAAGTGACAGCGAGATTGTTTCTGGCTCCAGAGTAATCAGGTTTGAGCGCGATCGCTTTCAGGTACTTCTTCTCCGAGATCTCCAGTTTGTTCTTTTTGAAGTAGACAAGCCCAAGATAGTTTTGCAGCTCGTAGTTGTCAGGGTCGATTTTCTCAGCTTCCGTGAATTCTATGAGTGCTCCGGTGACATTGTTCTCGCCCAGGTAGGACTGGCCCATCTGGAAATGGTATGAAGCCTGTTTCCTGGAAGCAGTCCCGAGAGCGCAACCTGCAATCAAGGTAGCGCCTGCAAGGCACAGGACAAATCGTAGAAGATGCTCTTTCACTTTTTCCCCTTTTCCGTAGTCGGAAACAGTCAGAATGCAATTACAGAAGAGAATAACCTAACGGATAAGTAACAGAATATCGATAACTTGTCAATCAGAGTGCCCTGCAGTGATCTCGTTTTGCTTGAAGGCTGCTTCGGTTTGCCTTAATATGGACAACTTCAGGGGAGAGACATGACAAAAATTGATCTGAAAAACTTTTCTCTTAACGAACTTGAACAGTTCCTTTCCGGTAAGGGGAAGGAGCGGTTCCGTGCCACGCAGATATTCAAGTGGATGTATCAATTCGGAGCGCTGTCGTTTGACGAGATGACGAACCTTTCTAAGGATCTGCGCGCCGAACTTCAGGCGACAGCATATATAAGTTCCATGGACCACTCAGCTGTCGAAGTTGGAACAGACGGAACCAGAAAATATCTTTTTACCCTTGAGGACGGAGATTCTGTCGAGTCGGTCTTGATCCCGGACGAAGGGAGGAACACCCTCTGCATCTCTACTCAGGTAGGGTGTGCAATGAAATGTGAATTCTGTCTGACCGGCACGTTCAAGTTCAGAAGGAATCTGAGCACAGCAGAGATCATTAATCAGATCTGTGCGGTAAAACGTGAATTTGAAGTGCGTAACATAGTCTTTATGGGAATGGGTGAACCACTGCAGAATCTTGATAACGTTATCCGTTCCATAGAGATCATGCTTGAAGGAAACGGACTCCATTTGTCAAACAGAAGGATAACGGTCTCTACCTGCGGTCTGGTGCCTGAGATGGCGGAACTCGGGAGTCGGGTCACTTGTAACCTGGCTGTTTCACTGAATGCTACGACTGATGAACTGCGCGACAGGATGATGCCGATCAATCGCAAATATCCTCTTGAAGAGCTGCTGCGAGGATGCAGGGAGTTCCCTTTGCCGTCAAGGAGGAAACTGACTTTCGAGTATGTAATGATCGGCGGGGTGAATGATTCGCTTGAAGATGCAAAGCGGCTTCTGAAGCTGACAAGCGATATCCCGAACAAGGTTAATCTTATTCCGTTCAATGAACATGACGGCTGCGAATTCAGGTCGCCGACAAGAGAAGCGGTTGATGCATTTCACAAGTATTTGATAGACCGGCATGTAACGGTAATAACCAGAGACAGCCGTGGCGGAGATATTTCAGCTGCTTGCGGACAGTTGAAGGGGAAGCTGGAAAAGAATTCACTGTTGCCTGTAGATCAGGGAGATGCCTGATCTGCTTTTACAATTTGCCGGCTGCTGCCAGGGCAGTAAGCATCTGCCAGTCTATAATTGACTTCGATGCTTCTATCTGCTCAGCCGGGATGACCTTGAACAGCTCCTCCAGAGGGGTTTCTCCCCTGAGAACCCTTCGCATACCATCTTCGATGAGAGTCGTCCGTTTCATCTCCCCGAACACCCGTTGCCGTAATGCTATATTGTCCGGTTTTCTGCTCAGAAGGAGCAGCTCTTCTTTTGTGGGGAGCCACATCTCAGTCACTGGCAGTCGTCCGGCAAATCCAGTGTCATTACATTCGGGGCAGCCTTTGCTGCGCATGAGGTTGATGCCCAGATCCTGCGGGAAGGAGAACTCTTTCAGGATCACCTGTTCCGGTCTATAGTTTTTCTGGCATTTCTTACAGTTCTTGCGGACCAGCCTCTGGGCAATAACGCAGCGAAGTGTCACCGAAAGAAGGTTCCCTTCCACTCCCATGTCGATGAGACGGGTCACTGCGCTGGTTGCGTCGCTTGTATGAAGGGTGCTGAGAACCGTATGGCCGGTCAGGGCTGCCCGGATGGCTATCAAGGCGGTTTCCGTGTCGCGGATCTCGCCGACCATTATGTTGTCAGGGTCCTGCCGCAAAAAACTGCGGAGGATCTTTGCAAAGGTGTTGCCGATAACTTCATTCACTTCGGTCTGAGTTATCCCTTCCAGAGAGTATTCAATCGGATCCTCAACAGTGAGAGTTTTTGTTTCAGGCCGGTTGATGTGAGAGAGCAGGGCGTAGAGGGCGGATGTTTTGCCGGAGCCGGTAGGTCCTGTTACCAGAAATATGCCGGTCGGCTTTTCCAGTGCGCGGTACAGTTCATTCGTCATTTCCGGGAAATAGCCCAGTGATTTCAGGGTCAGATTGGTTCCTCTCTTGTCGAGGATCCTCATGACCAGACTTTCGCCATATCGGGTCGGGACAGTCGAAACCCGAAAGTCGATACTGCGGGTGGTGCTGTCTTTGGATATCTTCATTTTAAAGCTGCTGTCCTGTGGCCTTCGACGTTCGGCAATATCCATGTCGCACAGTATCTTTATCCTGGAGATGATCTGCCGGCAGTTCTTGCTTATATGGGGTTTGTCAGCAGCCATGATTCGTTCCTGCAACGCGCCGTCGATCCGGTAACGTATGGCCATGCCGTGTTCTGTGGGCTCCAGGTGGATATCGCTGGCATTGGCGCTGATCCCTGTGGAGATGATTTTCTTGACCAGATATTCCACATCAGTGCTTATGAAATCCATAGCATAGCGCGATTTCATCCCCTCTTTCGGATTCTCCTCAACGAGTTCAAAAAGCAGTCCCTCTTTGCCTATATTACTGACCTCAACATTATCGACATTCTGCTGCGCAAACAGGATGTCGTTTTCTGTAGCAATGACCTGTCTGACTTTTAAATGAAGAAACGTTGCCAACTGCTTGATCTCGTCACGCGGGAGAGGTATGGTCACGGCCAGGGTCAAAATATGCCCGTCGAAATCAATCGGTACCAGCTGGTGCCGCCTTGCATAGGACGGGTTGATAAAACGGCCAAGGTCGGCCGGTATGATGAGTTTTTCTAATTCTACAAAGGGGAGGTCAAACTGTGAGGCGATGGCTTTGGCAAGCTGCAGCTCATTTACCATGTGAAGTTTCAGAAGAGCGCTTCCTAATTGGATGCGCTCTTTTACGCTCATCTCGAGTGCGGTTTTTAATTTCTCCTCGGTAAGAAGATCCCTCCGGATAAGGATAGCTCCAAGCTGTTCCCGCTTGTGATAGTAATCGAGGGCGTCCTGCAGATCCTCCTCTGATATGAACCCGAGCTTGAGAAGAATCTGCCCGATCGGAATCGACGGGTTGCGACGCTTCATCTCCAGAGCCTTTTCTCTCTGCTCATTGCTTATGGTTCTGCTGCATAACAGCAGTTCGCCGAGTTTTAGTTCGGACATGATCTCCCCCGCAAATAAGTTTGGCAATTACGATTGGATCATTCTAATACAATTTGGCGCATTGTAAATAGAGTGACAACTAATTAGTCCCTGGTGTAAATTCATCAGCATTTTGGAATCCAGAAAAGGCGGGGGTAGATATGACAACTATAGGAGTTATCGGAGGCAGCGGACTTTACGAAATGGAAGGACTTGAGCAGATCAGGTCTGAACGGTTGCAGACACCTTTTGGCGATCCTTCAGATGAGTTCATTACTGGTGTAATGAACGGTGTCAGGATGGTCTTTCTACCCCGTCACGGGAAAGGGCACCGCTTGCTTCCGTCAGAAGTGAACTACCGGGCCAATATTTACGGGATGAAGAAGCTCGGGGTGGAGCAGATCATTTCGGTCTCTGCTGTAGGGAGCCTGAAAGAGGAGATAGTCCCCGGACATATCGTTCTTCCGGACCAGTTTATCGACAGGACAAAGGGGATACGGAAGGATACATTTTTCGGCAACGGGGTTGTAGCGCATGCAGGTTTTGCTGATCCGGTCTGCGCCCGTCTTTCTGATACGCTGGAGAAGGCTGCACGGGAAGCCGGTGCGACGGTGCATAAGGGTGGCACCTATATCTGTATGGAGGGTCCGGCGTTTTCGACAAGGGCCGAGTCATTCATGTACCGTGATCTGAAAGCATCGGTTATCGGCATGACGAATCTGACCGAGGCAAAGCTGGCAAGGGAAGCGGAGATCTGCTACGGGATAATCGCCCTGTCAACGGATTATGACTGCTGGCACACCGCACACGATGATGTGACAGTCGAGGCGATCATAAAGATCATTCATCAGAATGTTGCGATGGCGAAAAACATCATCAGGCTCGCTGTCGGAGGGATTGCAGAAGGGAGACATTGCCCGTGTGCTTCTGCCATGCAGTATGCGGTCATTACGGATAAAAAGGTGATCCCTGAAAAAGCAAAAGCAGATCTGGATATCCTGATCGGGAGGTATCTAAAACCAATCCCCCTCAATCCCCCCTTGACAGGGGGGAAGCCTTGAAGTCTCCCTTTATGACCCAGAGGGTACTGTCAAGGGGAGATTTAGAGGGGTTAGACACGAAAAAATAAGAGTTACAGGGTACTAGGAATACCCCTGGTTATTTCATGATCTCGATCTTTCCTATTTTCGGTTGAGGGACAAGCGCTTTTGTAAGGGCGCTTACGCCTTCACCGACATAGTGGGTGGCGATGAACACGACGGCTGCCAGGAGTAAGCCGACGGCAATATTTCCGTTTTTCAGATGCTCGCCGAGCCGCATATGCGGGTTTATGTTGCGGGCAAGTTTTCCGAAGAGGCGCAAGGTTGCCGAAACTGTAAAAACTGCAATCGAAAGAGTAAGCACGAGATGAAACGCCATGAGCAGACCGGTCTGCCAGAGCGGCAGAGACAGGTCGTCCGGAGAAGATATTGCCAGCTTGAACATCCCGACTGAAGCGGCAAGCCCTTTTTCGAGCAGAAGCGCTGCCGATACCATGATAGTCGATACAAGGATGCCGACAGCAATATTCCCCTGAGCGATCGCCTCCTCCATATCGAAGTCTCTGTTGGCTTTTATGAAGATCCGGTAGATCAGGTAAATGATCACTCCGGACATGAATATCATCAGAAAAAGTTCGAACAGGCTTACCATCAGATGAATGGAAAACATTTAGTATCTTCTCCTTGCGGTCAATTTGTAGTAAAAGGCTCTATTTTTATCTTGTCGCTCGCATTCAGAAGTGACAGGGTTCTCCTGTCGACACTGCCCGGCATGAGCCATCCCGGTCCGGCAGGTTCGACCAGAACGTACTTTGCATTATTGTATTCAACAAAGGCATCTCCTTTTGCCGGATTTCTGAGAATGCCGATCAGATAGTGGTTGGGTACAGCGACTCCGACGACCTTGACCCTGTTCCAGTTAAGCAGGATAGCTGCCAACAGGGCGCTCTTAGTGTCGCAGTCGCCTTTGCCTGAGGCGATGCACTCCAGGGGTGGATAGACGCCACCTGTCTGGCGGCCTTTGAACTCCAGCGGGACATTTTCGTAAAAAACCGCTGTCTGGACGAACGAGATGGCGGCTGAAATAATGCTGTCGGAGTCATAACCGAGTTTTTCTCCTGAACTGTTCAGGGAGAGGGCAACATTTCTGACTTTCCTGACGTTTCTTCGGACTATATCAGGGATATCTGCGGCAAGGAGATTTCTTTCAAGCAGAGCAAAGCCCCGGGAGCGGTAAAAATTGGCCAGTCTGGTTTTGTACTCTTTCGTTATCTTTTCTCCGGCTGAGTTCAGCTGTTCCTGAGACTGCCTATGTTTTACCGCATTTTTGTATGCTTCATCAACAGCTGTCTGCTGCCACTGGTCTATGCCTGCTTTTTCAGCAGCTGTGTACCCGTATTCGAGGCGGTACGATGCAAGCTCCTTTGCAGGGATTGAAAAAGTCAGTGCCAATTGGTCGTTGTTGAAGTTTAGAAAACCGTACTCGGCTGTTATGGTCCCGCCGGCCTCACGGATTCTCTGGGTTGCCGGGGATTTTGATCCCTTTCTGGAAGGCGCCTGTTCGGAAACTCCCCGCAGAACAACACCGGTACTTTCCCGGGCAAGCTGTTCCTGCCATGCCGCTCCCATAATGACACACACAAGGAAAGAGCAGAGCATTAATCCTCCCCATAATCTCAGGGAGTGGCTATTTGGGAAGCAGTCAGGCATCATGAAGTGGGATTCAGACCTTGAAATTTGATCATCTCAGGTGTAGGAGTGTGTAATTATAAAGTGCTCAAACAAAAAAGCAAGGCAGGAGATCATGGCGCATAAAATAGCCAGGAAACAGCATAACTCGAAGATCTGCTTTGTCTGCGGTCTCAGGAACAGCGCAGGTTTGCAGGCATCATTTTATGAAACAGTGGATGGAGCTCTGGTCGCGACCTTTACCCCCAGGGAGGAGCACCAGAGCTATCCCGGAAGGATGCATGGCGGGATCGCTTCAACCATACTTGACGAGACGATCGGCAGGGCGGTCATGATCGGCAGTGACAGCGCGGTGTGGGGCGTAACAGTTGAATTGAAGGTGGAGTATAAAAAGCCGGTCCCGATCGGATCACTCCTCAGGGTTGTCGCCCGGTTAACGGAACAAAACAGCCGTTTTTTCTCGGGCAGCGGAGAGATACTGCTTCCCGATGGAGCGGTCGCAGCCACTGCATCCGGCAGATATATGAAAGTGCCGATTGAAAAAATAGCAGAGTTTGAAGAGTCTGAGTTTGAATGGGCAGTTGTGCAGAACAGGGATGATCCGACGCATGTGGAGATTTGAAAAAAGGGCGGGGTTGTAATCCCCGCCCTTTTTCTCAAACAGATCCGCAATTTCACCTTATGAGGTACTGAGCTTAAAGTCCTGTAATTGTTCCGGTTTGCGTATCAAGCCGAACTTTCAATGATGGTATAACTGCCGGGGAAACAACAAACGTTGCCTTGCCTTCAAGAGCGGTAAGGACACTGTTGGAGTTATATGTTCTGAGCAGTAAGGTGTCATTTACATAGAAATTGCTGGCATAATAATAGTCACTGATATTATCTATGTAGACAATCGGGCCGCGAAGAGAGTTCTTTACAGGAGTCATTATGGCATAAAACACCTGGGTACCTGTGCCGGTGAAAGTGTTGGCAAGGGATAATTTCAGATCCCAGATGTCCGTCCTGCATGCAGAGGCGCCGGTAAAATCAGGCACGGCCTTGAATGTTGAATAGATGCCATACTTTATGCTGCGGGAAGGGATTGAAGTAGCTGCAGCATTTAAGTGGGTTTTCAAGGCAAGGGCTGGTACTGTTACGGCTGATACTACTAAAGGTGAAGCCAGGTCGCCGGCAGAAAGGTCAAGGGGTATCGTGCCATATTGCAGAACCTTGTAAGGTATAATTGGTGTCGTAATTGCAGAAAGGGTCGTAGTAGGCCCGGTTAAAGTGGTGCCATCTGCAAGAGTTGCAGACGAGTAAGTCGTGTAGACGGATGAAGTTTTTGTGTAATCCATTACCTCAACCTTGTAGCCGGCTTTCTTGGGGAGAGGAAAGGTATAATCGGCAGGAAAGCTATAGTCAGCCAGTGGTTTGTCAATAGCTACCTGGTAGAAATAACCTGGAGTATTCAGGTTCGTATTGGTTATTGAGATCCTGCGGTATGTTACAGAAGGTGACGTTATAGCGTCCCAGCGTTTACTCAATGCACCACCAGTAACGGTCAAGGTGAATGTTGCTTTTTCTGCTGCGCTAACAGCGCTGTTCCCTGCAACAGGTGTTACAGTGTTGCTGCTCGTACCGCCACATGCGGCCAATAATGCTACCGACAACAATAAAACCATTTTTTTCATTTTATATCCTCCTTTGATTGGTGCTGAATGACATTCCATCAATGTGATCAGCTGTATTTAGCAATTAAATAGTAGAAAGCCATGTCATTTCGCTGACTGGTTCAAAGCTCTGCGTGAAATAACTGAGTATCCGGAAAGTTATTTTACTAAAATAAAATCATTAATGCCTTGCCAGAAGGGGCAGCAGGGTTTTTAGAACCTTGTTTCATGATTGACTGAATAATTGTTGATCACAATGCAGGGAGTATGCCGTCAGGTTAGCCTTTGATGCCGAGTCGCTTCATCTTCTCGACCAGCGTGGTCCTGTTCATCTTTAACAGGGAGGCCGCCTTGGCCTTGATGCTGCCGGTTTTTGCAAGTGCATGAACAATTATCTTCCTCTCCATCTCGCTAACCGTTGTTGCCAGATCCAATCCGTTTTCAGACAGGTCATAGCTGAAAGAGAGCATGCTGCCATGCTGTCTTGCTATGCTTTCCGGCAGGTCGGTGATGTTGATGGAATCGCTTTCAGTCAAAGCGACAAGCCTCTCCAGTGCGTTTTCCAGTTCCCTGACATTCCCCGGCCAGGGGTAGATCTCCATAGCTTCGATTGCCTGTCTGCTTATGGTCATGCCAGGGCGTTTCATCTCGCTGCAGTATTTTGCCAGAAAGAATCTGACCAGCGGGACGATATCCTCGCTCCGCTCCCTCAGCGGCGGGACGATCAGCGGAATGACATTCAGCCGATAGAAGAGATCTTCTCTGAACCTTCCGTTTTTGACCTCGTCCTCAAGTGAAAGATTGCTTGCTGCAATAATCCTTACATCAAGCTTCACTGTACTGTTCGATCCGACCCGTTCGATCTCCTGCTCCTGCAGTACCCGAAGAAGTTTTATCTGTAGATGGAGCGGCATTGTTCCGATCTCATCGAGGAAGATAGTCCCGTGGTTGGCGCTTTCGAATTTTCCGATCTTCTCCCTGACTGCTCCGGTAAAAGCACCTTTTGTGTGGCCGAAGAGTTCGCTTTCGAGAAGGTTTTCCGGGATGGCTCCACAGTGGACAGCAACAAACGGTTTATCCTGCCGCCGGCTGTTGAAGTGTATGGATTTCGAAACGATCTCCTTGCCGGTGCCGGACTCGCCCATGAGGAGCACTGTCGAGTCGGTCTTTATGATCCGCTGCATCAGCCTGAACACGTTCTGCATTGATGGGGAATTACCGATTATGTTCTCAAAACCGTATTTTTCACGGAGCTGCTTTTTCAGGTAGATGTTTTCAGTAAGGAGTCGTCGCTTTTCAAGGGCTTTGGCAAGGATGATCCGGAGCTCATCCAGGTTGAGAGGTTTAGTGATGTAGTCGAAAGCCCCCTCTTTCATGGCGCTTACCGCTGTTTCTGCTGAAGCATGACCGGTTATCAGAACAACTTCTGTTGCCGGATTATAACTCTTTATCTGTTTGAGGAGGTCGATGCCGCTGCAATCCGGCAGGCGAAGATCGGTTATGACGATGTCGAACTTCTCGGAGGCCAGCATCTGCCGTGCCTCATGGCCGCTGGCCGCTCCTGTTACGTTGAAGCTGCTTTTCAGGAGCAGGATAAGCGCCTGCCTGCTTCCTTCCTCGTCGTCGATCAGCAGAATTGCAGGTTTATCTTTCATCATCCCTCCGAGAGCTGATTATTAACATGTTTTACTTCGTTGATGCAAGCTGTAGCTCGCGGTTGACTGAGCTATATTTTACGATACCCTTTAAGCGGGCTTAAACTTATACGGAGGTCATTCATGTCAGATCCATTCTCTTTTGTCCCGATAGCCTTCCCGGTGGTTCTGCTTATCATCTTCCTTTCAAATGCACTGAAAGTGCTCCCTGAATATGAAAGAGGAGTCCTGTTCCGACTCGGTCGTTTCAAGGGGGTACGGGGCCCGGGACTCATCTTCATACTTCCCGGAATCGACCGTCTGGTGCGGGTTTCTCTCAGGATTGTCGCTCTCGATGTGCCTCCTCAGGATATAATCAGTCGTGACAACGTCACCTTGAAGGTGTCGGCTGTTGTCTATTTCCGGGTCATGCAGGCAGACAGGGCGATCATTCAGGTCGAGAACTACCTCTATGCTACCAGCCAGCTGGCTCAGACCACATTGCGGAGTGTCCTGGGTCATGTGGAACTGGACGAGCTTCTTGCCAATCGGGATAAAATAAACCGGGAACTGCAGGAGATACTGGACGGTCATACTGAGCCATGGGGCGTCAAGGTCGCCAATGTCGAGGTCAAAAACATCGACCTTCCTCAGGAGATGCAGCGTGCAATTGCCAAGCAGGCTGAGGCGGAGCGCGAAAAACGGGCCAAGATAATTCATGCCGAAGGTGAGATGCAGGCGGCGGAGAAACTGGCCGAAGCAGCAAAAATCCTTGCAACAGAGCCGACGTCGCTGCAGCTGCGCTATCTGCAGACCTTAACCGAGATTGCAGCGGAAAAGAACTCGACAACGATCTTCCCCGTTCCGATCGATCTCATCAGGATGTTTCTGGATAAAAAATGAAGAAGCTGATATCTATCTACAATCTTATACCGATTCCAAATTAAAGATGCCATCAAGGCGGCGAGGATTAAGGCGACGAGGCGTACAATTCGTACGTTGAGGAGCCGAAGACGAGCCAACGAAGATGGGGCTTTGATCTGGAATTGGAATTAAGGAAGAAATTAACATTATTTGAGGAGGAGAAAGATGCTTTCAAAAACAGTATGCTCAGCACTGAACAAGCAGATGAACAACGAGATGTTCTCGGCATTTCTCTATCTGAATATGTCGGCAGCCGCCAATGAAATGGGCTTCAAGGGTGTCGCGAACTGGTTCAGTGTCCAGTACCAGGAGGAGATGGTCCATTTCATGAAGTTCTATGCCTACATCAATAGCCAGGGAGCCCAGGCGATTGTAGACAAGATGGCAAAACCTGCCAGCAGCTTCCCGTCTCTTATGAATTTCTTTCAGGAGACCCTGAAGCATGAACAGTTCATCACAAAGTCCATAAACGAACTGACAGAACTTGCCGTCAATGAGAAGGACCATGCTACCCAGATTTTTCTGCAGTGGTTCGTGACGGAGCAGATTGAAGAGGAAGAGAACGACCGCGAGATCATCGGCAAATTGAAACTGATCGGCGACAACGGCTATGGACTGTTGATGCTGGACAATGAACTGGGGACAAGAGTTTTTGTGCCGCCACCAACGGCCTGATGGTCGTTTCGCCGTGGTCGCCGTTTGGGGTCCGAAGCAAGGAAAGGGGGCAGGCAAAGAGTCTGCCCCCTTTTTTGTGAGTCTTTCCTGTTGAAGTCGGTCGTCAATAGTAGGCACCAAACTGGTGAAGGGTGAAGGGGCAAACATGCGAGGTCCTATTTCAGGACATCCACCTGATATCCCGCACTCTGCAGATAACTGACGACTTCGCTGATATGCTCATAACCGCGGGTTTCCAGCTCTATAAGGACCTCGGTCTTGCCGATGGGGAGGGATTTCGAGCGGCGGTCGTGGGTGATTATGGAGATATTCGCCTTTACGTTTGCAATCTCTGCTGCCAGTCGTGCCAGTGCACCCGGCACGTCATCAAGCTCGATCTTCAGCTTGAGATAGCGTCCTGCAGCGACAAGTCCCCGCTCTACCACCACCGAGATGGTCTTGACATCGATGTTTCCGCCCGAGAGGAGGCAGACCGTTTTGCCGGAGAGATTTTTGACCTTGTCTGCCAGGAGCGCTGCAAGCGGCACTGCCCCGGCCCCTTCGACCAGAAGCTTGGTCCGCTCCAGCAGAGCCACGATCGCCAGGGAGATATCCTCTTCATCCACCAGTACCAGGTCATCGACCAGATTCCGGACAATCGGGAACGTCGTGCTCCCCACCTTTTTCACGGCGATCCCGTCTGCAAGGCTGACCGTCAGAGAGGTCTCGACGATCCTCCCTTTATGGATGGAGTCATGCATCGAAGGGGCGGCAGATGCCTCCACGCCGATGATCCTGACATGCGGGTGCGTCTCTTTTATGGCAGTGGCGACTCCGGCGATCAGGCCGCCGCCACCGACCGGTATCAGGATGTTGGCGATGTCGGGCATCTCTTCGAGGATCTCGAGGCCGATCGTCCCCTGGCCGGCCATGACCAGATAATCGTCGAACGGGTGAACGAATACGGCGCCGCTTCTTTGAGCGACCTCAACAGCCGCCTTGTAGGCTTCGTCGAAGTTCCTTCCGGAGAGGACGACCTCTGCCCCGTAATCTTTCGTTGCAAAGACTTTCTGGGGCGGGGTGCTCTCGGGCATATAGACTGTTGCCTGTACGCCGAGAAGATCAGCCGAGAAAGCGACCCCCTGCGCGTGATTCCCTGCAGATGCAGTGATAACGCCGCTTTTCAGGGATTCCTTCGGCATGGAGGTCATGAAGTTCATGGCGCCGCGGATCTTGAATGCACCGGTCCGCTGCAGGTTCTCGCATTTGAACCAGAGGGGTATGCCGACTCTTTCGCTGAAATGGTGAGAGTAGATGAGTTCGGTGCGCCTGATCCGCTTTTTCAGGCGGTAGGAGGCTTCGTGGATGAGGGCATAATCGAGGGTAGTGTCTGACATGGTATCCAATGATGACATGTGCCGCTTCCTAACCCCCCTCAGTCCCCCCTTGACAGGGGGGAAGAGGTTAAGTCTCCCCTGTCAAGGGGAGATTTAGAGGGGTTTGATTGGTCTTAGAAGCTGATTCCGACTTTTGCAGAGTAGATCGGGCGGGCGGCGTATTCCGCTTCAACAGTGAATCCTATGAACGGGAGAGGGGAGATCTTTACCCCGACAAAGCCGCGTGGCTGCCACATTTTTTCACTTTTCAGAGTCACGGCACTGCCATCGTACTTGCCGTTGATCCAGATCATACCGCCGCCTACATACGGGGTGATGAAGACGAAGCCTTTGCTGATGGATGCGTCGATAGCGGCAGTCTGTAACGTCAGGTTGTCGATGCCGATGAGCCTGGTGTATGAACCCCTGATGCCGAGGGCCGGGGAGGCCATGCCCCCTTCGAGGATCGCCTTGCTGATCTCGGCGCCGAAAAGCTGGATATCCGAGTTCGGGACATAGGAGTACATTGCACCAACGTCTATTCCGAGAGGTAGCCCTTTGCGGACCCGTGCCGTCGGATAAGCGATATAGCTGGGAGCGCTGTTACCCGTAGCATTCTTCCACTGCGCGGCCTCTTTATCGATGCTGACAAATGATCCCTGGACAGCCACATCGAAACCGGTCACCCCCAGAGGTTCGGCAGGTGCAAGATTCCGGTAGGCGATTGCGGAGCCGAACTCTTTGGTCAGCTCCTTGAATTCACCCTGCCCATAGCCTGCAGGAATGTGAATATCCCATGCCATTGAATTTCCGGCCGCAGTCAGGAGTGCCAGCGCTGCAAACAATAATATCTTTTTCATAAATCGATCCTCCTTCAGGTTCATAAAATTTGAAGAATTCTAACAGAGCTGTCATGCGCGGTCAACAGGGCATTTATTCCCTGGCACGCTCACCTTAGGGCCTGCCAGGAAATAACAGTTACATCTTGCATCTCATCTTCGTGCCATCTTCGTCCGGCCTTCAATCGCCAAATCCTCAGCGTAGCCGTGCTACGCCTGCGGCTTGACTCAATCAGCCCGGCCAAATCTGACTCAAATCTGAGCGCGATATTGGTACACTTATTTCCTGACAGCCCCTTAGTCTGTTTTTATTCCGAACCTCCGGATGAGAAACTAGCGACTCCCGCCCCCAAGCACCTTGTAGAGGGTCACCAGGTTGGCCAGCCGGACCAGACGGACACCGATCAGGTTCTGCTGGGCGGTGTAGAGGGAACGCTGGGAATCCAGCACCGTCAGGTAGCTGTCGACCCCTTTGTCGTAGCGGGCCTGGGAGAGGCGGAAGCTCTCGGCTGTTGCGTTGGTGAGGGATTGCTGCGCTTCCAGCTGCTCGTCGATGGTGCCGCGCTGAGCCAGGCCATCGGCGACCTCCCGGAACGCGGTCTGGATCGCTTTCTCATAGCGGGCCACGGCGATGTCACGGTCTACTTCCGCCACCTTCAGGTTTGCCCTGGTGCTGCCGCCGTCGAAGATAGGGAGCGTTATGCGCGGGGCAAAACTCCAGGTAAAGGAATCTCCTTTGAAGAGTCCGGCCAGTTCGTCGCTGCCGAAGCCGATGCTGGAAACCAGAGTGATGCGGGGGAAGAAGGCAGCCCTGGCCGCACCGATGTTGGCATTGGCACCTTTCAGATCCCCTTCTGCCTGGAGGATATCGGGACGATGGAGCAGTACGTCTGACGGCAGACCGGGGGCGATATCCTTGAGCGATGAGAGCGTTTCGGAAAAGCTCTGCGGCAGCAGGTCTGTCGGCAGATTCGAACCAACCACCAGGCTCAAGGCGTTCTCGTCCTGGGCTGCCAGGGTCATGTAGCGGGCTATGTCCACCCGCGCCGCATCAACGCTGGACCGGGCCTGGTGAAGGTCGAGGGCTGAGGAGACGCCGGCTTCGACGCGGCTGTTTATCAATTTGTAGAATTCCATCTGGTTCGCCAGGGTCTTTCTGGCAAGCGACAGCCGCTCCCGGTCAGCAGCCAGGGCAAGATAGCCGGCGCTGACCTGGGCGACCAGGCTGATCCGGATGCTTGCCTGTGCCTGCTCGGTAGCGAGGTACTGCTCCAGGGCCTGGTCCCTGAGACTCTGCACCCGGCCGAACAGGTCCAGTTCGTAGGAGCTGACGCCGAGACCGATGCTGTACTGCTCCACGGTCATGGATTTTCCGGTGGCGGAGAGGTCTGCCGGCACCCGTTGTGCGCTGTATGCGGCGTTGGCATCGATGCGCGGCATGAGATCGGCGCGCCGGATCTGGTACAGGGCCTGGAACCGCTCAATGTTGAGAGCGGCGATCCTGAGGTCACGGTTATTCTTCAGAGCCAGGTCAATGAGTTTCTGGAGCTGCGGGTCAACGAAGAATTCCCGCCAGGTGATCCCGGCCACAGCTTTGGGTGAAGGCTTGGCAGCTTCAGACTGATAGGCCTGGCCGTTTGGCCAGGCAGTCGGTACCGGTGCTGCCGGCCGGGAGTATTTCGGTGCCATGGTGCTGCAGCCGGAGAGAGCTGCCAGCGCCAGAGCAAGGGCTACAGTACAGAGTCCGGGGGAGAGTCTCCCCATGCGTCCCGGCATCCTTGCATTAAGAATTCGTAGGTTCATATCACTTTCCCTCCAGAGCATGGACAACAGCAGGCTCTTCAGCGTGACGCTTATATTTTTTCCGGCCGAACAGTCGCGACACCAATACAAAGAAGAACGGGATGAAGATCAGGTCGATGAAGGTCGCCGAGAGGAGTCCGCCGGTTACGGCGGTGCCGATGGCGTTCTGGGCGGCGGCTCCGGCCCCCTTGGTCAGCGCCAGCGGCAGTGTACCGAAGAAAAAGGCCAGAGAGGTCATGATGACCGGTCTGAGCCTGATCCTCACCGCCGTCAGAGTGGCCTCGACCAGTTCATGCCCTTCATGGAGCTGGGCCTTGATGAACTGGATGATGAGTATAGCGTTCTTGGTGGAAAGACCTATCGTGGTCAGGAGACCGATCTGGAGGTAGATATCGTTAGGGAACATGCGCAGCTTGACCGCAATGACCGCCCCCACCAGCCCCAAGGGTAGCATCAGCAGGTTGACGAAGGGGATGGTCCAGCTTTCGTATAGCGCTGCTACGCTGAGAAAGACCACCAGGAGCGAGATCGCGTAGAGAGCGGGTGCCTGGGCTCCGGCCCTCTTTTCTTCGTAGGAGAGGCCGGTCCATTCGTAGCCGATTCCGACCGGCAGCTGCTCCACCATCTTCTCCATCTCGGCCATGGCTTCGCCGGTACTGATCCCGGGAGCTGCCTGTCCCATGATCTCTACCGACGGAATGCCGTTGTAGCGCTCCAGACGGGGTGAGCCATACTGCCAGCGGGCAGTGGCGAAGGCGGAAAACGGGACCATCTCTCCCTTGTTGTTCCTGACATACCATGTGCCGATATCATCCGGCAGCATCCGGGACGGGGCAGCACCCTGGAGATAGACCTTCTTCACCCGGTCGTTCTGGATGAAGTCGTTGACGTAGGAGCCACCCCAGGCCGTCGCGAGAATGCTGTTGGCATCAGCCAGGGGGACCCCCAGTGTGCCGGCCCGGACATCGTCTATTTCCAGCTTGAACTGTGGTGAGTCATCCTGGCCGTTGGGGCGCACCGCAACCAGCTTCGGATTCTTCATGGCCATGCCCAGGAGCTGGTTACGCGCCTCCATAAGTTTCGAATGCCCGAGGCCACCCCGGTCCTGCAGCTGAAGGTCGAAGCCGTTGGCCTGCCCCAGTTCGATCACTGCCGGTGGAGAAAAGGCAAAGGCCAGGCCGTCACGGATCTTCGAGAACTCCCCCATGGCGCGTCCGGCAACCGCCTTTGCCTTGAGATCGGGAGTCTTACGCAACTTCCAGTCCTTAAGTCTGACAAAGGCCAGACCCATATTCTGACCCCGTCCGGCAAAACTGAAACCTGCCACGGTGATGAGCGAATCGACGGTTTTAGTCTCCTTCTCCAGGAAATGTTTCTCCATCTGCTCGATCACCTGAAGAGTCCGCTCCCTGGTAGCGCCTGCCGGCAACTGGACCTGGCAGATGATGAACCCCTGGTCCTCATCCGGCAGAAAGGCGGTGGGAAGTTTCAGAAAGAAGAATGCCATGGCAGCGACAATGGAGCCGTATATTATCAGGTAGCGCACCGGCTTGCCGAAGGAACGGCCGACGATCCCTTCGTAATTGTGCCGGCACATCTCGAAAAGTCTGTTGAAATGGCGGAAAAACCATGAAAACCAGCCTGATTCTCCGGAATGATGACCCTTCTCGATCGGCTTGAGGATGGTTGCGCAGAGTGCCGGAGTCAGTATCATGGCCACTAGCACCGAGAGGATCATGGCGGAGATGATGGTGATGGAGAACTGACGGTAGATGACGCCGGTGGAGCCGGGAAAGAAGGCCATGGGGAGAAAGACCGCCGTCAACACGGTGGCGATCCCCCAAAGTGCGCTGGTGATCTGCCCCATGGATTTGATGGTGGCGTCATGGGGCGAAAGCCCCTCCTCGCTCATGATCCGTTCCACGTTCTCCACCACGACAATGGCGTCGTCCACCAGGAGGCCGATAACGATGACCAGGGCGAACATGGTGAGGGTGTTGATGGAGAAGCCGGCCAGCGACAATACCCCCATGGTGCCCAGGAGAACGACCGGCACGGCGATGGTGGGAATAAGGGTGGCGCGGATGTTCTGCAGAAAGACGAACATGATGATAAAGACCAGAAAGACTGCAATCACAAGGGTCTCCACCACCTCCTTGATGGAGATCTTGACGAAGGGGGTGGAGTCATATGGGTAGACCGTTTTCACCCCGGCCGGAAAATAGCGCTCCAGTTCCACCATCTTGGCTTTGATCCGGTTCCCGGTCTCCACAGCATTGGCCCCGGCAGCCAGACGGAGCGCCATGCCCGCGACCGGTTTCCCTTTGTAGCGGGCCTCGATGTCATAGTTTTCCGTACCGATCTTGCATTCGGCCACATCCTTCAGCTTGACCGTAGAACCGTCAGGATTGGTGCGAAGGATGATGTTGCCGAACTGTTCCGGTGTCTGCAGCAGGGTGCGGGCGTTGATGGTGGCATTGAGCTGCTGCCCCTTCGGCGCCGGACTGCCGCCGAACTGACCGGCCGAGACCTGGGCGTTCTGTGCCTGGACGGCCGCGATGACATCGTTGGTGGTCAGGTGAAAATTGTTCAGCCTGGCCGGATCAAGCCAGATCCGCATGGCATTCTGCGAACCGAACACCGTCACCTCGCCGACCCCTTCGACCCGGCTGATGATCTCCTGGATGTTGGCAACCAGGTAATCGGTCAGTTCGTAACGGCTGTATGAACCGTCTTCCGAAACAGTGCCGACGATCATCAGGAAGTTCCGGGTGGACTTGACCACCTGGATCCCCTGCCGCTGCACGACCTGAGGCAGGAGCGGCGTGGCCAGCTGCAGCTTGTTCTGCACCTGGACCTGGGCGATATTCGGGTCAGTCCCTGCCTTGAAGTTGAGGTTGATGGCTACGGCCCCGGCAGAGTCGCTGGCGGAGGACATGTAGATCAGATTGTCGATGCCGTTCAGTTTCTGCTCGATGACCTGGGTGACCGTATCCTGCACAGTCTGGGCTGAAGCTCCGGGATACATGGCATTGATGGTTATCTGCGGCGGCGCGATGGGCGGGTACTGGGAAACCGGCAGCGTCTTGATCGCCAGGAGGCCACCCAGCATGACCATGATGGCGATGACCCAGGCGAAGATCGGGCGATTTATGAAAAAACGAGGCATGGAAAGGCTCCTTTATTTTTTGGCTGCCGCTGGTGGGGTCACTGCAGCTGCGGGAGCAGCTTCGGGCTTGCTGCCGAACGGCACTGCCTTGACCGGTGTGCCGGGTCGCGCTTTCTGGATACCTTCCAGGATGACACGGTCACCCGTTTTGAGCCCTTCGCTGACCAGCCAGTTTTCGCCGATCGTCCGCTCAGCCTTGATGATCCGCGGCTCCACTTTCTCTTCGGCCCCCACCACCATGACCATGGCATTGCCGGCCGGATTGCGGGTCACTCCCCGTTGCGGCACCAGGATCGCCTGTTCGTTCACCCCTTCCTGGAGTACTGCACGCACAAACATTCCCGGCAGCAGGGTCTGCTTCGGGTTGGGGAAGATCGCCCGCAGTGTGATTGAGCCGGTGCTCTGGTCCACAGTGACTTCGGAGAACTTGAGGGCACCTTCGAGAGGGTAGGGGGTGCCGTTTTCCAGGAGCAGCTTTACTCTGGCCCGGTCAGCACCGCTTTTCTTCAGGTGGCCGCTGGCAAGGGTCTGCTGCAGGCGCAGCAGGTCGGCGCTGGATTGGGTGATATCCACATATATGGAGCCGAGCTGCTGGATCGTGGCCAGAGCGGCAGACTGGTTGGCGGTTACCAGTGCACCGTCGGTCACGGACGAACGACCGATGCGCCCTGAGATCGGCGCCGTTACCTTGCTGTAGGCCAGGTTGATCCGGGCTGTCTCTACCGCAGCTGCGGCGGACGCCATTTCGGCCTCTGACTGTTTGAGCGCAGCAAAGGCATTTTCATAATCCTGCTGGCTCACTGCCTTGATCTTTACCAGATCCTTATAGCGCTCTTCTTTCAGCCGGGCCGGGAGCAGGTTGGCCTCTGCCCGTGCCTCAGCTGCCTTTGCGCTGGCAAAGGCGGCCTGGTATGTTGCCGGGTCGATCTGGTAGAGCAGCTGGCCGGCCTTGACATCACTCCCTTCGGTGAAGACCCGTTTCTGGATGATGCCGCTTACCTGGGGCCTCACTTCGGCCACCATTGATGCAGTGGTGCGGCCCGGCAGTTCCGTCGTGATGGCGACCCTTTGGGTCTGGATCGTGATCACACCGACTTCAGGGGGGCCGGCAGCCGGTTTCTGCCCGGCGGACTTCGGCTTGCCGCAGCTGGTGAGCAGCAGGCCGATAAAGAGAGTTCCCGTGACAGCGACAAGAGTTCTTCCTGGTGAGTTGTACATTTGATACCTCGATGAGTTGTCGTTATGAAAGCTGATTATCTTATTAAGTTCTCTGTCGTGAGCAAGGAGATGACTGCATCACCGTTTCACCGAATCCCAGCAGGCATTAACGGTTAATCCCATAAGATCTTCGTCCAGTTGGATGAAATCGAGGATATGGTCCCGCGTCACTGCCAGAAGAGGGCCGAATGCCAGGTCAAAAAGGATGACCAGGGGGATATTCTTCACCACCTGCTGTGAGATCCCGTCTTCGAAAAGCTCGCGAAATACGTCGCGCTCGTTCTTTCCCATGAGTTTGTCGCGACGGTGAACCACGCCGAAGGGGGAGTTGATGAACTGTTCCAGATATTTGAATTCGAGGGGGTTTTCGATCAGGTAGCGCAACATGACAGTACCGAGATGGAAAAAACGCTCATTGATCGACTTCTGAAGTGAATACCCATCCAGAAGGACCGGGATTATCCGGGTTTCTATCTCCCTGAAAAGTTCGGTAATCAGGACATCCTTGTTCTCGAAATAGCGGTAGATCGTTCCGGCACCAACACCTGCATGTTCGGCGATCAATGCCATGGGTGCCCCGTGAAAGCCGTTTTCGGCAATCAGTTCCAATGCTGCGCGAAGGATATCGTCCCGCTTGTCAGTTTTTGACATAATCAACCTTTATCCGGAATGAACGTTCATTCCTGTTTCCCATACTCTCGAACAGGAGTCAAACTATTTTTCGCAGACAGAGCGCATTTCCGGGACTGACCAATCGCTGATTGCGAATATCAGCCTGCTGTGGTATATGAAATAAATCTAAAATTATTGGAAATGAGTGAAACCACAATGAAATTTGCCGACCTCACCCTCCCTGAAGCTCTCCGTAAGGGGATCGAATCAGCTGGATTTACCGACTGCACCCCTATTCAGGAAAAGACCCTCCCAATAGCTCTCAAGGGAAAGGATATCGCCGGCCAGGCGCAGACCGGAACAGGAAAGACCGCTGCTTTTCTCGTCACCCTTTTCTCGAGACTCCTCAGCCAGCCCCGGGCTGGTGAAGCCCGTCACCCCCGGGCACTGATCCTCGCTCCGACACGTGAGCTGGTTGTCCAGATCGATAAGGATGCCCAGCTGCTCGGAAAAGAGTGCGGTTTTTCAATCCAGGCGATTTACGGCGGCGTTGATTACATGCTCCAGAAAAATGCTCTGCGAGATGGTGCCGACATCGTCATCGGCACACCGGGACGCCTGATAGACTACCTCAAGCAGAAAGTCTACTCTCTGAGCTTCATCGAAGTCCTCGTCATTGACGAAGCCGACCGGATGTTCGATATGGGGTTCATCGCCGATCTCCGTTTTATACTCCGTCGTCTCCCCCCGTATGACAAGAGGCAGAATCTCATGTTCTCCGCTACCCTTAATCAGCGGGTCATGGAGCTTGCCTACGAATTCATGAATCTTCCCGAGAAAGTCAGCATATCACCTGAACAGATGACTGCGGAGCGGGTCAAGCAGGAGCTCTACCATGTCTCCCGAAAAGAGAAGTTTCCTCTTCTGCTGGGGCTGCTCCGGAAGGTCGGTGTTGTCCGCACCATGATTTTTGTGAATACCAAAAGGGAAGGGGAGTTTCTTCACGATCGGCTGAACGCAAATGAACTCCCCTGCAAGATCATCTCGGGTGATGTCGATCAAAAGAGGCGTCTCAGGATCCTTGAGGATTTCAAAAGCGGAAAACTTCCGGTGATGATAGCGACAGATGTAGCCTCCCGCGGACTTCATATAGACGGGGTCTCACACGTTATCAACTACGATCTCCCTCAGGATGCAGAGGACTATGTCCACCGGATAGGCCGGACCGCGAGGGCGGGTGCGGAGGGTATTGCAATCTCGCTGGCGGATGAGGATGGCGCCTTCAACATTGAAGCGATTCATGAGTTTATCAAGGATAAGATCCCGGTCGAATGGGCAGAGGAAGAGCTGTATGTGCATGATTACAAAAGGGTGAAGCCGAATCTGAAAAAGCTGGAGAGTCATCCTCACCGCGCGCCAAGAAAAGCAGCAGCAGATGTTCAGCAGCGCAGAAGGCCTAGAAAATAGCTGCTGCTGTCACGATTTTGTCTGAATTTTAAGCATAACACGTAATTTATCATCGATTACCTCTTTTTTTTTCACTAAACTTATGATAATTAAGTATCGGTAAAACCGGGGTTTGCTGAATCCTCTGTTTTATCTTGTTAAGTTTTGGTACGCACTACAAACGCGACTCCATCAATCCGTGCTTTGGGTTATGCCGCTCGTGTCTAATAACAGGGGGAGGAAGCGGGAATGAGTTATGGATTGACTAAGAACAAGCATCTCTTGAAGTGGGTGGAAGATGTTACCACGCTCTGTCAGCCGGCAAACGTCTACTGGTGCGATGGCTCCCAGGAGGAGTACGACAGGCTTTGCGGGCTCCTTGTCGAAGGCGGGACATTCAGAAAACTGAACCCCGAGAAACGCCCTAACAGCTATCTTGCATGGTCTGACCCGATAGACGTCGCTCGTGTAGAAGACCGTACCTTTATCTGCAGCATCTCAAAGGATGATGCCGGCCCTACCAACAACTGGATGCCCCCGAAAGATATGAAAGAGAAACTCAAAGGTCTCTTCAAAGGCTGCATGAGGGGTCGCACCATGTATGTCATGCCGTTCAGCATGGGGCCGCTCGGTTCCAATATTGCCAAGATCGGTGTCGAGATCTCCGACTCACCCTATGTTGCCGTTAATATGAAAATAATGACCCGTATGGGTAAAAAAGTTCTCGAAGTACTCGGTGACAGTGGCGAATTCGTCCCCTGCCTCCACTCGGTCGGTGCTCCGCTTGAGCCGGGCCAGAAGGACTCCACCTGGCCATGCAACAAGGAGAAGTATATCGTCCATTTCCCTGAAGAGCGCGCTATCTGGTCTTTCGGCAGCGGCTACGGCGGGAATGCCCTTCTCGGCAAAAAGTGCCTTGCGCTCCGTATCGCCTCAAAGCAGGGGAAAGATGAAGGGTGGTTGGCAGAGCATATGCTGATCCTCGGGGTGGAATCCCCGGCCGGTGAAAAATCATATGTCGGTGCGGCCTTCCCGAGTGCCTGCGGCAAGACCAATTTTGCCATGCTGATCCCACCGAAAAACTTTCAGGACAAAGGCTGGAAAGTTACCACTATCGGCGACGACATCGCCTGGATCAAGCCGGGACCTGACGGTCAGGTATATGCGATCAATCCGGAAAACGGCTACTTCGGCGTTGCCCCCGGCACCAATTACAAGACAAACCCGAACGCAATGATCTCCTGCGAGAAAAACTCCATCTTTACCAACGTGGCTCTGACGGAAGACGGCGACGTCTGGTGGGAAGGAATTGACGGTGAAGTCCCGGCCAGGTTGACCGACTGGCAGGGTCAGGAATGGACTCCCGGCTGCGGCCGTACGGCAGCTCACCCCAATTCACGCTTTACTTCACCAGCCTACCAGTGTCCATCCATCGACGCTGATTGGGAAAACCCCAGGGGTGTGCCGATGAGCGCATTCATCTTCGGCGGCCGCAGAAAAGATACCGTGCCGCTGGTATACCAGGCGTTTAACTGGAACTTTGGAGTTTATATGGCTGCGACTCTCGGTTCCGAGACAACAGCAGCAGCTATCGGGGCAACCGGCAATGTCCGCCGCGATCCGTTCGCCATGCTTCCGTTCTGCGGCTATCACATGGCAGATTATTTTGCCCACTGGCTCCAGTTCGGCCGCTCTATTCCGCGCCCGCCGCGGATCTTCAGCGTGAACTGGTTCCTCAAGGATGCTGACGGCAAGTTTGCCTGGCCAGGATATGGCGAGAATATGCGTGTCCTCAAATGGATAATTGACCGTGTTCAGGGCCATGCCGGCGCTGTTGAAAGCCCGCTCGGCTGGATGCCTCGCTACGAGGATATGGACTGGGAGGGGCTGGAGATGAGCCGTGAAAAGTTCAACGAGCTGATGTCAGTCGATCGGGATGTCTGGCAGAATGAAGTTCTGTCACACGAAGAGCTGTTTATCAAGATGTATGATCGGCTGCCGAAGGAGTTCCTCCATATCCGCGAGCTGATCCTCTCAAGCTTGTGGCGTTCTCCCGAGCATTGGGAGCAGATCGGTGAAGCGCATCCCGAGGGGTGGAACGAGTAAACCGGATCGAACGTTTGCAATAATAAATATGCAGATACAAAAAAACCCTCACCGTGATTGCGGCGGGGGTTTTTTTTGTTTACAATTTAATCCATGATTTTAGCTTGCAATTAATAAAACAATTTTCTATCTTTGATGCAATAGCTGCTGTATCTGATTCAGCAGAGGGAAGGTATCAGTCAGTTACCACTGCATGGGGAGGTAATTATTTATGGGGAAGAGGTCTGAAGACGAAAGCCTTGCAGGCGCAGAACAGCATTTCGATTTGTCCAGGCAGTTGACAGAGAGAGGCGTTTCGCGCAGGGATTTCATGAAATTCTGTTCTGCCATGTCAGCTGCACTTGCTCTTCCGGCGACATTCGCTCCGAAGATAGCGCAGGCTCTCGACGAGGTGAAGCGGCCGACGCTCGTCTGGCTTGAGTTCCAGAGCTGCACCGGTGATACCGAGGCGCTCCTCAGGGCCTCCAACCCGACTGTTGCCGAGATCATTCTGGACATCCTTTCGGTCGACTATGCCGAGACTATTATGACTGCTGCCGGCCATCTGGCAGAGGAGAACCTCGCCAAGGTCGTCAAGACGGAAAAAGGGAAATATATCGTTGTCGTCGAAGGGTCGATCCCGATGAAGGATGACGGGATCTACTGCTGTATCGGCGGCAGAACTGCGGTCGATATATCGAGAGAGGTCTGCGGCGGAGCTTTTGCAACCATCGCTGTCGGCACCTGCGCTGCGTACGGCGGACTTCCGGCTGCCGCTCCGAATCCGACCGGAGCAGTCGGTGTCAAGGAAGCAGTGCCGGGCGCAACCGTGCTTAACCTCCCCGGCTGTCCGCTCAATGCCGACAACCTGACAGCGACGATCGTCCACTTCCTCCTCTTCAAGAAGCTCCCGGCGACCGACAGTTTCGGCAGACCGCTCTTTGCCTATGGCAAGCGGATCCACGACAACTGCGAGCGCCGTCCGCACTTCGACGCCGGCCAGTATGTGGAAAAATGGGGCGACGAGGCTCACCGCAAAGGGCACTGTCTCTACCGGATGGGTTGCAAGGGACCGGAAACCTTCCATAACTGTCCGACTCAGCGCTACAACGACAAGACAAGCTGGCCGGTCGCTTCCGGTCATGGCTGCGCCGGCTGTTCACAGCCGCAGTTCTGGGATACCATGACGCCGCTTTATAATCGTCTTCCGAATGTGCCTGGATTCGGTATCGAGTCAACGGCCGATAAGATCGGTCTCGGTCTGGCAGTCGGGACTGCAGCTGTCTTTGCCGGTCACGGGATAGTCAGCGGCCTTCGCGGTGAAGAGAAGATGGAAGGTAAAAAGAGGGAGGATGTGAAACATGACAAAGATCGTCGTTGACCCAATTACCCGGATTGAGGGGCATTTAAGGATAGAAGCGGAGATAAGCGGCGGCAAGATAGTAGATGCCTGGGCTGGCGGCACCATGTTCCGCGGGATCGAGAAGATCCTGAAAGGGCGTGATCCCCGCGATGCCTGGTACTTTACCCAGCGCTTCTGCGGCGTATGCACGACGGTTCACTCTATTGCCTCCATACGTGCAGTCGAGAATGCACTCGGCATAAAGGTGCCGCCCAATGCAGATATTATCCGCAACATCATCATGGGGATCCAGAATGTTCAGGATCACGTGATTCATTTTTATCATCTCCACGCACTCGACTGGGTCGATATCACCTCGGCACTCAAGGCCGACCCGGTAAAAACCGCTTCCCTTGCTTCATCGGTTTCTGCCTGGCCGCTTAACTCGGCAACCTACTTCAAGGGTGTTCAGGATAAGCTGAAAGCCTTTGTCGCCAAGGGGAGACTGGGACCGTTTGCAAACGGCTACTGGGGCCACTCGGCCATGAAACTCCCGGCAGAGGCGAACCTGATGGCCACAGCACATTATCTTGAGGCGCTTGAGTGGCAGAAGGATGTCATCCGGATTCATGCCATTCTCGGCAGCAAAAATCCGCATCCCCAGACCTTCCTGGTCGGAGGTATGGCCATCCCGATCGATCTGGATTCACAGAATGCACTCAATGCAGACAAGCTGATGGAGATCACGCGGCTGCTCAAAAAAGCCAGGGATTTCGTCGAAAAAGTATATATTCCTGACCTTCTCGCTGTTGCCTCTTTTTACAAGGATTGGGCAGCAATCGGCGGCGGAGTCGGCAACTATCTTTCCTACGGAGAGTTTCCCGACCCTGTCACCGGCAAACAGTTCTTCCCGCCGGGGATCATTCTCGGCAAGAATCTCTCAAAAGTACATCCTGTCGATCATAAAAAGATTGCCGAGTATGTCGATCACTCCTGGTACGAGTATGCCGGCGGACAGGGAAAGGGTCTGCATCCGTATGACGGCGAGAGCGAGGCGAAGTACTCCGGGCCGAAACCGCCGTACAAAAATCTCGATACTGACCGTAAATACTCCTGGGTCAAGGCGCCTCGCTATGAAGAGCGGCCCATGGAGGTCGGTCCTCTCGCGAAGCTTCTGGTAGCTTTCGCTTCCGGCCACAAGGAGACGAAGGATGCCGTTACTCTGGTCCTGAAACACCTGAACGTCGGACCTGAAGCTCTCTTCTCCACTCTGGGAAGAACTGGAGCCCGCGGCATAGACTGCCTGATCACCGCCCAGCAGCTGCCGATATGGCTGCAGCAGCTTGAGGACAATATTGCCAAAGGTGATCTCCGTATCCATGCCCAGGAAAAATGGGACCCATCCACCTGGCCTGCCGAAGCTTCCGGTTACGGCTGGCATGAAGCGCCCCGCGGTGCTCTCGGCCACTGGATCAAGATCAAGGACAAGAAGATACTGAACTATCAGGCAGTTGTCCCTTCTACCTGGAATGCCTCGCCCCGTGACCATAAGGGGCAGAGAGGGCCATACGAAGAGGCCCTGATCGGGACGCCTATAGCCGATCCGAACAGGCCGGTCGAGATTTTGCGGACCATCCACTCCTTCGATCCCTGCCTTGCCTGTGCTGTGCATGTTCTTGATGCAACCGGGAACGAGATAGTGAGTGTAAGGGTAAAATAAACTCTTCTCTGTCTCAACGGAGGTGCGAAATATGTCAAAATTAAAGATAATATATGTCTGGGAGATTCCGGTGCGGGTCACTCACTGGGTCAACGTGCTTGCCTTTGTGACATTAGCCTGTACCGGCATTTTCATCGGCCATCCACTCTCAATCGGTCAAACAGCATCAGATTTCACCATGGGGTGGGTCCGCTTCGTTCACTTCACCGCAGCCTACGTTTTTGCAATAGGTCTGGCTGTCCGGGCCTACTGGTCTTTTGCGGGGAACAAATACAGCAGCTGGCGGGCATTCTTCCCCTTCCTGAATCAGGCTGACCGGGAAAAGATGAAGGCCACCTTCAAGTATTATCTCTTCCTCGACAGAAAGCTTCCGCATGTAGTGGGGCATAACGCTGTTGCGTCCACAGCCTACTTTCTGGCTTTTCTGCTCTATCTCGGCATGATTGTCAGCGGCTTCACGCTTTACTCGGAACATGCGCCCGGCGGATTGTACGCCAGACTGTTCGGCTGGATCACCCATATTTTCAGTAACCAGTCGCTCCGGTTGATCCATCACAGCTTTATGTGGCTGCTGATAGGATTCGTGATCAATCATGTCTACAGCTGCTGGCTCATGGATATCAAGGAGCGGGGCGGGGTCATCTCCTCCATGTTCAGCGGATACAAATCGATGGAGGAGGATTAGCTCTCTGCGGACACTACTGCTTGGCATCGGGAACGTCCTGATGAATGATGATGCGGCCGGTGTCCTGGTCGTCAAGGCACTTGCCGAAAAATACGATTTTCCCGAAGAGTTGACGCTGATGGACGGCGGAACGCTCGGGCTTGATATCCTCCCCTATCTGGAAGGAGTTGACCGCTTGCTGGTCGTTGATGCTGTTGAAACCGGAGGTCTTCCGGGGACTCTGATCAGAATGACCGGCGATGAGATCCCGCTGGCACTGGCTACCAAGGTGTCACCGCACCAGATGGGATTAAAGGATCTGCTTCTGGTTGCCGATCTTCAAGGCTATGCCCCCCCGGAGATGGTGCTCTGGGGTGTTCAGCCCGGCTCAATAGAGATGGATCTTGAACTTTCGCCGGAAGTGGCAGCATCAATGGGAGTATTGCAGGAGAGTGTTCTGGCAGAGCTGGAGAAGTGGGGATTGAAGGCAGTCCCGAAATAAACTGCTTCCAGACTTCAGCGACGTTTAAAGGCCCGATTCGACAGAATCGGGCCTTTAAACGTCTGCTCAGGCAATTGACGTCAGTTGAATATACTGCTATCTTCCAAATAAGGAACACTTCACTTGAATAATTTCTTACAGCCTTGAAAAGGGGAAACCGATGACCTCCTTAAAATATGTCGTATATCAGGAAGGCAAATATTATGTTTCGCAATGTCTGAATGTCGATGTTGCCAGTTTCGGGAAAACGATAGATGAAGCAGTTAATAACCTTTCCGATGCCGTTGAATTATATCTGAAGGATGATCTGCCGGATAACAGGAGGTTGTTTCATGATGTAGGCAATGCGTTGATCGGGGAGATTGCCGTAAATGCCTAAACTGTACTCTTCGCGGTATATAATTGCGGTCTTGTTGAGACACGGTTTTTATGAAGTTTCGCAGAGCGGAAGTCACAAGAAGCTTTACAACGGCACATTGACGGTTATTGTCCCGGCAGGAAAGCGTGAAATCCCGATAGGGACTTTTCTTTCTATAGTAAGGCAATCAGGGCTATCAAGGAGTGACTTCGACGCTTGAGAATATAGACATCCCTGTGAAAACAGACATCAAAGGCGACCTTTACGGGCCGCCTTTTTTATTTCAGCTATATTGCAAATTTCCAAGTTTCAACTTCACGTGCCTGCTTAAGAGCGGCGAGGCTATTGCTTGGGGAAATAGCGAACGTCGGAGAGACCTCGGAAATGCTCGTCCTGGGTCCAAAGGATCGCCTTGTGGAGGCGAGCCGTCGCCAGGATGATACTGTCAGCCATGGGAAGGCCCGTCTCCAGGCTGGTTTGAGCAGCAACCATCGCCTGGGACGGCGACAACATCACCGATTTCCCCTGCTGCATCAGAGCTGCCGCCTGTAATGCAGAATCTTCACCACGCTGTCGGCAAACCAATTTGAACACTTCGTAAATGGTTATTGTCGGCACCATCAGGGTGGTGCGGTCAGCGAGCGGCAACGCAAAATTACCGGCATTGGGGCCGTTGGCAAAAAATTCCAGCCATCCGGAAGAATCCACCACGTTCATAGACGATCCGCTTCCCGTTCAATCGTCGTATCGATCCCGTTGAGAAAACCGCGCATGTTGGCAATGTCCCGCTCCGGAATCAGCTCGATCCTGTTGCCGTAGGCAACCACCTGCATTCGCTGGCCGGCCACCAGATGCAGTTTTTCGCGTACTTCGCGAGGGATTACCACCTGAAATTTCGGGGATATTTTTACCGCCTCCATGGCACGCTCCTTTATCGATATCAATTCCGTTAAACGATATACCTGTCGATAGATGATGTCAAGGAGATGGTGGGTTGATTTGGCTGACAATGGGAAATATGTATTGTGTCACGAATTCACATTGTCGAAAAAAACCGGGTTGGATGGCTTTGACTTCGGAGCGGTCCCGGCTGTTCCATTTTGCTGCAAGGCTTGCATTGAGGAGGTTGCGGTAAGTTATCACTGATTCATCCGGGGTGAGATCGTTACGGACAAGAAGTCGCGCTTGCGCCAGAGCTGAAACAGGTTCTGGGAAGTGGAGAGTCCTTCGCTGGAACGCCAGGCAGCGGCGTAGTCGGTTCGAGCGGGATAAAGATGGTCTATGAAGAGAGAATAGGCGGCGCTAAGGGTTAAATTGGCACGGAATATGAGGGGGTAACTCGTTTTATCTCAGAATTGGCAAGGACTTGCAGGGCAGCCTGGTGTTGCTGGTGCAGGGAGACAAACTGGGTGTGGCGCAGTTCCGGGTGGTTGTGGTGCAGTATTCCACCACCATGTCCAGCGGACAGTTGAAGAGCTGCCTTGAACAGGCCGTCCATCAGGTCGGTGGCCTTGGCCGGGTTGTATCCCATACGCTGCAGTTTGGCGGGGTGATCGGGTTCAGGAGAATCAGTTTGAGCTCGGGAAGATGTCTTATCTGGGAAGATGTCTTATCTGCGAATATCCACGGCGGCAAGCAACGCCTGCTCTACCAGGGTCATACTCTCCGCTGAAAGCGTACCAATTTTCTCTGTCAGTTTTGCCCGGTCGAGAGTGGTGATCTGGTGGCAGAGCGCACAGCTTTCGCCGGGCAGTCCACCCGTTCCGGCGCTCAGAGCGACCACGGTCGGTCCGCGCCGCGCCTGGGTGGTTGAGGTTGAAAGTGGCACAACTATTATAGAGCGCCAGGCATGGGTCTGATTGAATGCGTCGTGGGAAAGGATTATGACTGGCCTCCGGCCACTCTGTTCTGAACCGGAACGGGGTGAAAGTATGGCCCAATAGATGTCGCCGCGCTTCATGGCTGCTTCTCGCTCTCTTGCAGATGTTCCAGGCTGGCAGCTTCCATCTGTTCGTCCAGATCATCGCCGGTTCCCGCTACTTCAGCAGCGTAACGGGCAATCTCTTCATGCAAAACCAGTTTTTCCTGCTCATCAAGCCAGTATTCAACCACCTGCTTCACCAACTGTGTTGCTGGTTTGTGTTGCCGTTCTGCTTCTGATCTCAGGCGACTGTATACTCCGGCGGGCAAGGGGACGTGAAAGTTATGTGCGGCAGCAGTTTTCATGGCATACCTCCTGCCATAGATTTTATGACAGACGATGATGACATGCAATACATTTAACCTGAAAATGGCAGTGAACCACAGATACATAGGATGAACGCGGATAAAACCTGAAAAATTCATTATGAAGAAGTTCGAGAGCTACTGAAGTTTGATTGACTTGTACAAACCGCCTCACTATCCTGTGTTGCAATAGAGAAGGGTGCTTAAGTCTATCCAAACCCGACAAGGGGAGATTTTTTGAAATTTAATATCGTAAAGACCGTTATGATCCTTCTGCTTTCTTTACCGGCAACGTCAATTTCTGCCGGGCAGAAAATATCGGAACGGCTTGAATACAGCTTGAGCTGGACCGGTATCCCGGTCGGTTCTGCTCAGCAGGAGATCGTTGAGGAGGGGGATGTCCGTAGGATTCTGTCAAGCGCACACTCAAATGACTGGTTGGCAGCGTTTCATCCGGTAGATAACCGTACCGAGAGCACTCTTGAGAAGAGCGGGGAGTCCCCCGGAAGGTCCAGAAACTTCAAGATGCTGTTCAAGGAGGGCTCCCGTGTCAGGGATCGGGAGATAAGCTTCGACCCTGCCGGGAAAACCGCCCGCTATTTCGACCGGATGAGCGGAGAACAGCTCACTGTTGCGATTGAAAAAGATACATTCGATATTTATTCAAGCTTCTACTATGTCCGCTACCAGCCGCTTGAAATCGGCAGATCGATCTTTGTCAATGTTCTTGACAGTAAAGAGCTTCACAGAATCGAGATCAGGGTGCTCAGAAGAGAGCGGATAAAAGTTCCGGCAGGCACATTCAACACGATAGTCATTGAGCCGATGGTCAGGTCTGAAGGCGTTTTCGAGGGGAAACGGGGAGCGTACATCTGGCTTACCGATGACTCGCGAAGGATACCGGTAAAAGCGCAGACATTAGTCCGGGTCGGGAGTGTGACCGCGGTACTGAAAGGGGGGAGCTACTGATGTCCGATGCTGACCTCGACCCTGCCTGCTCCGGGGATCTCTGCACAGAGGCGGTCTCCTGCAATCACTCTGCTGACACCTGCCGGAGTTCCGGTAAGGATGACATCTCCCGGTTCAAGAGTGAAGATGCCGGAGAGGTAACTGATGAGCTGCGCTGCTGAACGGATCATCAGTGAACTGCTGCCGTTCTGGCGCAACTCACCGTTAACGGTCATCCTGATAGTGAGCTCCTGAGGATCAGAAATCGTCTCGGCAGGGACAAAAGCGGAAAGTGGGCAGGCGGTATCAAACCCCTTGGCAATGTCCCACGGCAGACCCTTTTTTTTCAATTCATCCTGGACGTCACGCAGAGTCAGGTCGATTGCAACTCCATAACCGGCTACGTATGAGAGGGCTTCACTTTCGCTGACGTTTTTGGCCTTTCTGCCGATAAGGAGTGCCAGCTCCGCTTCATGATGGCAGTTGTCCGAATATGCCGGGATGAAAACCGTGTTGCCGTTTCCTATGACCGAGCTGGCCGGTTTCATGAAAATCACCGGAGCTGACGGAGCCTCGTTGCCAAGCTCCTTTATATGGTCTACATAGTTGCGGCCTATGCAGAGGATCTTGCCGATCTGATACTCTCTATTGTTAACAATTCTTGACGGCATATATTGTCCCCTGACGATTCTCTGAGATTACTCCAGACTTTTCACAGCTTTCAGCAGATTCTCAGCGGTAATCTCTTTTCCGCCTACAAGTGTTTTACTGCTTTTTGTCATGATGTTAGTAATCACAACAGTAGGAGTTGCGTTTACCTTGTACTGGGTAGCAAGCGACTGGGATTTCCCCATCATCTGGGTAACTTCCATGAAGCTGAGCTGTTTGTAGGTCACGCCAAGAGGTGCGATAGCCAGCTTGACTTCATCTACTGACGGATTTCTGCTTTTTTGAGCCAGCGCAAAGAGTGCGTGACGAAGTTTGAGGTACTTCGGTTTTTCGTTTACCAGGAAGGATAGGTGGTACGGGACGAAATTCATCGCTTCCTGATGGACCGGTTTATCGATGAAAAAGATCTTCGCCCGCTTTTCCAGAGCCGGAAAGACGGATTCGATGGCCGGTTCGATTTTAGTGCATACCGGGCAGAGCCAGTCTGAGAAGACATATACTTCAACCTTGCTGTTCTGCTTGCCTAAAGATGTCTCCATCTGCCCGGCAGCGGTCGCTTCAGGATTGGTGATGCCGTAGAAGCTTACAAAAAAGCCGATTGCACAGGCAGAAGCAGTCAGCAGAAACCGTGATGCAAACCATTTCGCGTTCATGATCGATAATCTCCTTGCTTCAAGATATTGTGTCCGGATGACCAGTATGGCCAGCAGGCAGACAACGACGGTTATGCCAAGGCATAAGGGGCACCATGCCTGAATAACGTTTTTCTGAAGATGAACCATCGTGATTTCAGCTCCGACTCCAGAAGCGACGAAAGCAAGAAGTGCTTTCTCCAGAGCCGGGATGAAAAGCGTTCCTGCGATCGTTGCCCCGAGAGCTGAAAAATAGAATATGCCGAGATGCGCGAGATTGATCCCGAAAAACCGGTACTGATGCGCTGTCGTACAGCCGCCGAAATTGCAGAGGTCTGTTCCGGAGAGTATTGCCAGGACCAGCCCGGCGATGATCAGAAGAGCGATCAGTATCAGCGGCTTTTTCAATGGGATCCTGTCCTTGCTGTATAGAGTCTGCCCTGCCAGCTGTTACGCGCTTTTAACTGGTTCAGTATAGCATACCACATCTGATTGTTCTTGAGATTCCACTCGGGAGCAACCCGTATGTCCAGCGGAGCGGAGCCGTACAGTCTTTGGATTGTCACCGATTGCGGGATACGTTCGAGGAAATCACAGGCGGTCGCTACGTATTCTTCCAGTTCGAGGGGGACAAATTCACCGGACCGGTACTGTTCTGCCAGTTGAGTCCCTTTTACGGCGTGCAGCTGATGGAGTTTCAGTGAGTCGATGCCAAGGTCAGTAATAAAAACGGCGGTTTTCAGAAAATTTTCTCTGGTTTCTCCAGGGAAACCGTAGATCAGATGCGTGCAGATCTCGATCCCTCTAGCTTTTAAAAGTCGTACGGCATCAATATATTCATCTACCGTGTGTCCCCTGTTTATCCGGCTCAGGATTGCGTCGTCCATTGACTGGAGTCCAAGCTCGACACAGACATAATGTTTTTCCGCCAACTCCGCCAGTAGATCTGCGATCTCAGGAGTTATGGCATCAGGCCTGGTCCCGATAGATATGCCGACCACGTCCGGGTGTGAGAGTGCTCTGTTATAGAGGCTTCGCAGGTGATCAGGATCAGCGTAGGTGTTGGTAAATTTCTGAAAATAGATGATGAATTTCTCGCTGCCGAGTCTTTTCCGGTGGTATGCCATCCCGGCTGACATCTGCTCTTCAATGGTGATCTCTGCCTTGGTGGCTGCAGGAGAAAACGAATTGTTGTCGCAGTAGACACAGCCGCCTACACCCTTGCTGCCATCCCGGTTCGGGCAGGTGAATCCGGCGTCCACATTTACCTTGCTCACACGACTGGAAAAGCGTTTTCTTAGATGCCAGCCGTAGGAGTTTATTCTGATTTCAGGGTGGATGAAGGCAGAGCGTTCAGTCATGTTGCTCTTGAAGGCAGTTGAGGAAGCATGGAGATCATGGCCTCTGCTTCGCTTCTGGGATCATCATCGGCAATGATTGCGGAGACAAGGGATATCCCGGCAGCTCCGGCAGCAATTACCTCATGTATATTGCTTTTTTTTATGCCGCCGAGTGCCAGTACCGGAATCGCAAGGAGATGAGAAACGATTTCGAGCCTGTCTACGCCTACCGGTTTCCCGTAGTTGGCTTTGGATGGGGTATAGTATACCGGGCCGAACGTGATGAAGTCTGCTCCGTTTTCCTGTGCCATGATGGCGTTAACCTGGTTATGGCAAGAGAGGCCGATGAGCTTGTCAGGTCCGAGCAGTCTTCTCACCCGGTGGATCGGGAGGCTGTTGAGACCGAGGTGGACGCCGTCCGCTTCTACGGCAAGAGCGATGTCGACCCGGTCGTTTATAAGGAGTTTTGCATCGTATTTTGTGGTGAGCTTCCTCAGATCATAGGCAAGTTCATACAGCTCTCTGCTGGACAGGTCCTTCTCCCTGAGCTGTACGCCCTTCACCCCGCCTTTCAGGGCCTCTTCGATAACGTCGATCAGACGAAGACTTCCTGTCTGATTGCGGTCAGTTATCAGGTAAAGATTGAAGCCGAGAGACTTTTCCGGGTCCATGATTACTCCAGAAGCCCTTCCAGAGGGCTTGAAGCTGTTGCGTAAAGTTTTCTGGGGATACGACCGGCAAGGTATGCAACTCTTCCGGCCCGTACAGCCAGGTTCATCGCTTCAGCCATCGCCACAGGATTCCGTGCTCCCGCGATGGCAGTATTCATAAGGACACCGTGGCAGCCAAGCTCCATGGCGAAAGCGGCGTCGGATGCTGTCCCGACTCCGGCATCGACAATGACCGGGACCTTTACTGTCTCAAGGATTATCCTTATGTTGTAAGGGTTTCTGATGCCGAGACCACTTCCGATAGGTGCTCCCAGAGGCATTACTGCGGCGCAGCCGATATCTTCGAGTTTTTTGCACATGATCGGGTCGTCACTGGTGTAGGGGAGTACCGTGAACCCCTCCTTGACGAGTACCTTCGCTGCTTTCAGCAGCTCTTCATTATCGGGGAACAGGGTTTTTTCATCTCCGAGGACTTCGAGTTTCACAAAGTCGGACATCCCGGCCTCACGGGCAAGCCGACAGGTCCTGATCGCGTCTTCAGCTGTGTAGCAGCCGGCTGTGTTCGGCAGCAGGGTGTATTTCTTGAGGTCGATACAGTCCAGAAGCGACTCTTTGCTCCTGTCAAGGTTTACGCGCCGCACCGCGACTGTTATGATCTGGGCCCCGGATGCCTCAAGTGCCCGTGCTGTCTCTTCATTGCTGGCGTATTTGCCGGTCCCGACCATAAGCCGGGAACTGAATTCACGACCGGCAATAACAAGATTATCACTGTGTGCCATTCTATCCTCCACCGACAAAGTGAACGATCTCGATTCTGTCTCCATCGGAAATAGTTCTGGTCAGGTAATCAGATTTCGGCAGTATCTCCATGTTCAGTTCAACCGCCACTCGTTTCGCATCGATCTCAAGAGATTCGAGAAGCTCATTTATACTATTAACGGAGACAGAGCGACTCTCTCCGTTCAGGCATATTTCCACAGTTTTTGCTCCGTAATAAAATCAGCTGTTTGACGTTTTTCGCGCATGGTGCCGGATTGCGTAAAGTAGCAGTAGTAAAGGTATTGTGTCAATAAGTAATAAGCAGGATAAAGAATCATCGATGCACTCTGAGAGCAGATCGGGATGCACCGGATTGTGATAAGGCAGACTCCTCGGTGCACCTTTTCCGCCTGACATTAGAACAGCTATTTATTTTGCTTCAAGAAGCAGGAGTAACGCTTGACAGGGTGAAAGAAGCGGGTAATTATAATCCAAAAATATTTATGAGAACTTCATAGTGTTGCCAGCGTTTCTGACAGGGAGCGGGCTCCGCCAGGTTTTGAACCGAACGGTCAGCGTCTGTGCCGGTCACAACAGTTAAGCGTGGCCAGCCGGAGCCGTATCGAACGGAAACAGCCGGAGCCCATGGCCACTACTCGGCTGGAACCGGATGCGGTGCCCCTCCCCGGCTCAGGATAAGAATGGAGACGCTGCAAAAAGCAGAGGCATTGCAGAGAGAGACGGCTCCGGTTGGCCACGCATGCACAGAACAACTGAACTTATACGCAAGGAGGAGCATATGTCACAGCAGATAACCCTTACCGTAGGCGGCCTACTGGATGACATAGCCCGGCGGTATCCGGCTCACGACGCCCTGGTGTATCCCGAGCGCGGCCTCAGGTACACCTGGGAAGAGTTCAACCAGCGCTGTCGCCAGGTAGCCAAAGGCCTGCTCGCCTTAGGGGTCAAAAAAGGAGACAACCTCG
>VFJK01000178.1 GCA_009886125.1 Geobacter sp.
AGGTCGATTATCCGCTCCATATCGGAATCACCGAAGCAGGTACACTGTTTTCAGGAACGATAAAGTCTTCTGTCGGGCTGGGAATACTTCTCGCTGACGGTATTGGTGATACTCTGCGGGTTTCACTTACCGGTGATCCGGTTGACGAGGTCAGGGTCGGCTTCGAGATCCTGAAATGTCTCGGACTCAGGCAGCGCGGAGTCAATTTCGTCTCCTGTCCGACCTGCGGCAGATGCCAGATAAATCTGATCCAGGTGGCTGAAGAGGTCGAGCAGCGCCTGCAAGGGGTCGATGCTCCTTTCACGGTAGCGGTTATGGGGTGTGTGGTAAACGGTCCCGGCGAGGCACGTGAAGCTGATTTCGGTATTGCCGGCGGCAAAGGTGAGGGGCTCCTGTTCCGTCACGGCGAGATAGTCCGGAAGGTTCCGGAAGCAGAGCTGGCCGATGCGTTGGTTGATGAAGTGCTTAAAGCGGCAAAAATGGTTGAGTAGTTGAGTGGTTGAGTAAAATAATACATGAGGTAATTAGATGCGTTACAGCCAATACTTTATACCAACAGTTAAAGAAACTCCTGCTGATGCCGAAGTCGTGTCGCATCAGCTGATGCTCCGTGCCGGCATGATCAGGAAGGTCGCAGCCGGGATCTACAACTACCTGCCGATCGGACTGAAATCGATCCGCAAAGTCGAGAACATCGTCCGTGAGGAGATGAACAGGGCCGGGGCGATTGAGATCCTTATGCCGATGGTGACTCCTGCTGAGCTCTGGGAGGAGTCTGGGCGTTGGGCACAGTACGGCAAAGAGCTGCTCCGCCTGAAAGACCGCAAGGAGAACGAATTCTGCCTCGGACCGACGCATGAAGAGGTCGTTACCGATATCGTCCGTCGCGAAGTGCGCAGCTACCGGCAGATGCCGCTCAATCTTTATCAGATACAGACAAAATTTCGCGACGAGATCCGTCCCCGTTTCGGTCTGATGCGCGGTCGCGAGTTTATCATGAAGGATGCCTACTCTTTCGATGCAGATGAGAAGGGCGCTGATGCCTCCTATGAAAAGATGTATCAGGCCTATCGCCGGATATTCGAGCGATGCGGCCTCAGATTCCGTGCTGTCGAGGCGGATACCGGCTCTATCGGGGGGAACTGG
>VFJK01000080.1 GCA_009886125.1 Geobacter sp.
GGAGGTGATCGACTGACCGATACCGTAGATGTCCGATGCCGGGTTGGAGCGGGTAAAGGTCACCCAGAGGAAATTGTTCAGGCTCCCTGAAACAAAATCGGGATCATCGACCAGCACGACAAGCGGAAATCCTTCGATCCCGTCACCTTTTGCGGCAAAAAAACTGCAGAAATCATCTATGCCTGGGTCAGTACTGTTCCTGTCGGAAGCGCAGAAAGGAGCGGCTACAGCCAGAACCCCGGGCATGCAGATCCGCGGCCTGTCGAATCCTGTTGGCAGGGAGAGTCCGGGAGGTATCTCCGTTTCCAGAGTCCGCCTCTTAGCCCCGGCAACCGCTATCACTACTTTTGACCCCCTGTTCAGCCCGCTGCCGGAGTAGTCGAGGGTATCGATAGTGGTCGCGGTCTGGAAATGGAGATCCCGCCGGAAATCGACCCGCTCCAGCATGAACTGGATGAATCCGGCGATATCGTGAATATCAGGCGGATTGTCATTTCGTGCAGCAATGAACAGATATTTGGCAAGCGAAAGCTGGCCCTGCCCCAGAATGGCGTTTGCCTGGGTCAGGAGTTCCATCGGTTCGGACTCAAGGGAGTACGGCAGATATCTCTCGCTCCCGATTGCCAGAAGCAGCGGATGAACACCGGCCGCATCGACCGCATGGACCCCCTTGACACCCGGCAGCACCGTCGGGATAAGATCACCGGTGAGTTCGTGGATGAAGGCGCCGAACGAGGTATCTTCCTGCGGTGGCCGGCCGACCGTGGTAAACGGCCAGATCGCGCCGCTGCGGTGGAACACCTCCTCCACCTGCAGGACCGGAAAGTCGTGCGCCAGGCTGTAGTAACCGAGATGATCGCCGAACGGCCCCTCGGGAAGAAGCTTTGCCGGATCTATTGTCCCGACAATACAGAAATCAGCCTCGGCAGGGATCGGCAGCTGTCCGTTGCGGCAGACCATCGGCAGCCGATGACCGCCCAGAAGGCCGGCAAAGGAGAGTTCGGACATCCCTTCCGGAAGCGGCATGACAGCGGCTACGGTCAAAGATGGTGGTCCGCCCACGAAGATATTGACCTTTAACGGCACACCCCTGGCTATTGCTTCGGCATGATGCACACCCATGCCGCGGTGGATCTGGTAATGGAGCCCGGCTTCACGACCAGGCTCGTAGCGGTTACCGGAGATCTGGACACGGTACATACCGAGGTTCGAACCTTCGAACCCTGGAGATGAGATGCTTTCGGAGTAGACCTGCGGCAGCGTGATGAACGCCCCGCCGTCAAGCGGCCAGGACCGGAGCTGAGGAAGCTGGTCGAGCGTGGTTTTGTTGGCAAGGACCGCCCCGTTGGAGAGCTTTGCCGGGAGAAGCGAGAGTGCTGCGGGCAGGCTTGATGCAAAGGAGAACGGGTTTTTCAGGGCCAGGCCGGGATTGATCTTGAGTGCAACGAGTTTTTCAATGGCCTGCAGGGTGTCGCGAAAGATGAACCGGGTCCGTTCCAGGGTGCCGAACAGGTTCCCGAGCATCGGAAAGCAGCACCCTTTCGGGTTGGTGAAAAGGAGCGCAGGTCCCCCTTGTTCGTAGACCCGGCGCTGGATGCATCCCATTTCCAGATCGGGATCTATCTCGACCTCAATACGCTTGAGACGGCCATTCAGCTCCAGCTCACGGACACACTCCTGCAGACTTCTGTAGCCCATGCCATTCTCCTGTCAGGCAGTTAACTTTCGACTGTACCTGTTGCGGCAAATAAATATATCATGTCGATATTCAAATTGGTATGTCGCAAAAAACAACGCACCTAATTATGTTATACTATCCGCCGGGGACAGCTTCCTGATCAAGAGCGGATAAGTTCTAAGGCAATCATGTCAAATTCCGGGAAATCAGGTCAATGGTACGGATTGCATCTTCCGGTTTTTCTGATCGGGATGCTCTCGATCGGCCTGTTCTTGTGGGTCGAACTGGTCAGTGAGAGACTGCATACAAATGAAGATATTGTCGATGTGGTCAGGAAGGTCCAGATCCTTGCCGCGACGTACAATCTCCGCCTGGAAGAGGCCCTTACAGGTATAGATTCAGAGGATGTGAAAGAGGGCCTGACTGATCTGGATCAGGCGATAACCGAGATCGACAACTCCTTTGCCGGAGAAGAAAGCAGCAATCATCAGATTGCTGTACCGCTCCTGAGCCATGGCCTGTATTCACGTGCAGTAGCTATCAAATCGCTCCTCGTAAAGTTAAAAGAACTCGGACTGGAACGTCAGGAGAGAGGCGATAAAGCAGGGAGCAACTCGGCCCTTGAACATGATTTTCATGCACTCTTCAAGAAATCTCTCAACGACCTGAGTGAACTGGAAGATATTATTCAGGAAGATGTAGCTGCAAACCAGAAAAAACGCTGGCATCTCTTCATCAGTATCATGGTTAGCTGGTTGTTTATCGTGGTAGCTGCGACAGTAGGAATCTGGAGCCTCGAAAGAGGGCGGAAACGTGCTGAAGAGGCATTTCGCAAGTCGAACAGGCAACTACTTTCTCAAGCCGAAGAGTTGACTGAACACCGGGAGCACCTCGCCGAGCTGGTCGAAATACGCACCGCGGAGTTGACAGCCGCAAATAAAATGCTCCGGATCGAGATCGCCGAGCGTTTGAAGGCTGAGCAGACGCTGAAAGATACGGAGCAGCAGAATCGACAGCTCTCGTCACGACTTTTGACTGCCCAGGAAATCGAGCGAAAACGGATATCCATGGAACTTCACGATGAGCTGGGCCAGGCCCTGAATGTCACAAAACTCCGGATACGGGTTATAGAAAAAGGTCTGGGTGAAGACCAGCACTCCATCAGGGAAAACTGTGAAGAACTGCAGGAGTATATGAATCATGTCATCGAAAACGTCCGCAGACTTTCGCTGGACCTGAGCCCTACCATTCTCGAAGACCTCGGCCTGACATCGGCACTGAACTGGCTTGTCAATAACCTGACAAGATCGCCGAACACCATAGTATCCTCCGATATCGGCGACATTGATCATCTTGTCCCGGCAGTTCATTGGATTACCGTCTACAGGGTCATCCAGGAAGCCCTTACAAATATCGGCAAGCATGCCCAGGCCGAAAATGCTTCGGTCTTGATCCGGCACCATGACGACAAGCTCATCTTCTCTGTCGTTGACAACGGAAATGGTTTTGAACTGAACAAAGAGCCGCTGAAATATGCCCCGGAAAAAGGTCTTGGCCTTTCGACCATCGCAGAGAGGGTAAGGATGATGGATGGAGATCTCGACTTGTGGAGTCAGCCAGGAATAGGAACCAGTATCAACTTCAGTATCCCTGTCAGAGAAGGAGTGTTATGAAATGAATACCTACCGGATTGTTCTGGCTGATGACCATGTGCTGATCAGGCAGGGTTTGGGAGAGATCCTCAAAGGGGATTCCGGCCTGGCTGTAATCGGCGAAGCAGGAGACGGCCTCGAACTCCTGGAGCTGCTAACGAAAGTGACCCCACATCTGGTCATTCTTGACATATCGATGCCGAATCTCCGTGGCATTGAGGCTCTCCAAACATTAAAATTGAAATATCCCCAGGTAAGAGTCCTGGTGCTGACCATGCACAAGGAATACCTTCATCAGGCCCTGTCCGCCGGTGCTGACGGATATCTTCTGAAAGAGGATGCAGACCGGGACCTCTTTTCCGCCATCGAGAATATCCGGCAAGGTCGAATCTATCTTTCCCCCAGACTGGCAGGAGAGGTGTTGGGGAGGCGCTTGTCATCCGACGACCCGCTGTCGAGCCGTGAGAAAGATGTTCTGCAGTTGGTCGCTAAAGGAAAGTCGAACAAGGAGATCGCCGAAACCCTCTTTATCAGTGTCCGGACCGTGGAGAGCCATCGGGCCAATATCACGTCCAAGTTGCAGTTGAAAAGCACCGCCGACCTGGTGAAATACTCAATGGGAAAAGGGTATGTCTGAAATCGGTATTTCCATCCCCGATATCTGTGTAAGCGTGCCCCGGTATCCTGTCAAATGCCACAACCTGTAAATCCTGCTGATCAAACTGCTCCGTGTCCTGCCCGGTCAGTATTTATACTGATAAAATAGCATTAAAAATCCGTATTATCACTAATTGTTTGTTTAGCAAAATACTGTAAAATATTTGACAATCAATTGCAAAAATCCTGACAAGACCATACTGTACTCAAACCAGATAAAAAGTTTCATAAAAAAACGGCTCTCGTTGTAACATCAAAAAAATCTGCTACTTTTTTAATTCAGCTTTAATAAAAGAAACTGCATCACCCCCAAGTCAGCTTTTTTCAATACATAGATCGAACCAGTTTACGAGAGTCACCTGTTTGTTTTAACGGAGGATGATATATGAAAATGCAGCTAGAAAATGGCCTCACCTTCCCAGCACTGCTTGTCGTTGCCATACTCTGCATAATGGCAGCTTTTTCACAACCGGCTCAGGCCTCTTTTACCATCAACCTGAAATCGGATGCCGGTTCTGTCATCAGCGACTACAAATGGATCGTCCAGGAGGATAACACCTGGGATGCCGTCGGCAAAGTCGGCACCTACAACAGTCGCGACAGCCTCTCCGTCTCAATTCACAAAACCACAGCCAAGGTTCTTGCTACCGGCACCGGCGCCAACCCGGTCGTGAATCTGCCGGCAACCGGCAGATATTTCGTCTCGGTGTTAGCACCGGGTTACACTATCACCGGAGGAGCAGTAAGACCGAACGCGACATCGGTTTCCCTGGTAGCTCATAGCACTTCGACACTTCAGGCAGCACAGATCAGCGTCATGATCTTCCAGGACAACAACCCTGTCAACGGCGCCCCGGATTCCGAGGCCATGCTGCCGGACTTCAAGGTTCTTCTGTATGACACGTTCGGACAGCAGGCGCAGGATATCTGCGGCAACCCGCTCGGGACCGTCTACACCAATTCCGATTCATGCGACAACGTCAGCATGATGGGCCTGGGATATCTGGTCTCCTCACCGACTGCCGGACAGGTCTATCTCCCGGATGGCACGCTCTCAGCCCAGATCCCCGGCCTGGTAGGCAACGTGCTGATCCAGAACCTTGGCCCCGGTAAGTATGGCGTACGTGCCATTCCAATGGATGGCCGCCCGTGGGTCCAGACATCCACCATCGAAGGGACCCCCGGAATTGACAACTGGGTCGTGGCCGGCGAACCGACCTACTACACAGAGGCCGGCTTCTTCGGAGTGCACTCTTTTATCGGGTTCGTGCTGCCGACCGATTACAACGTAAAGGCACCTGCAGGAGACCCTTACTCAATGGTAAACGTCTTCAGCAGTGCTGGTGTCGGACAGATCTCGGGCCAGGTCGTGCAGAACCGGATCAACCGTCCCCCTGCCCAGATGGGCCTCAACCCGGGGGAACCGGTGCCGGGGGCGTATGTCAGTTTGAGTGAATTCGGCGCGTCCCAGCGCCAGGTTTTTGTTCTCGGTTGTCCGGGTACAGCCGTTCACCCCTCTGGAGATGCAGCCCTTACATCCACCTGCGACAGCAATGCCAACTTTATCATCAAGGGGGTGCCAGCAGGCACCTACACCCTTACCTTGTGGGACAAACCGCTGGATCAGATTATCGATTTCCGGACTATTACGATCCCGACCGACCCGGCAACTGCTTCCATTGCCCTCGGGCAGATACCGGTTTTTCAATGGTTCGGAGTTTATGAAGGGAGCTATTTTTTCGATGCCAATCTGAACGGCAAGCGCGATACGGGCGAGCAGGGGATCGCCAATCTCTCCGCCGGGATCAGGTTTCGTGACGGCTCCCTTTATCAGGGCACCGTATCAACTACCGACGGCAGCTTTACCTTGAATGAGATCTTTCCCTTTTTCAAATGGCTGATCGCCGAGAGCGATTACAGCCGTTTTTACCCCACCGGCGCCACCGTCTATGTAGACAAGGGTGGCAAAAACATCTTCAACAAGAGCGACAACCCCGCTGATCCGGAATCCTCGCTTCTGGAAGTGCGTACCGAGGCGCCCGGCCCAGGATCTCTCCTGGAGGGGTTCATGCTGTTCTTCGACAACAGCATGCACATCGACTGGGGGCGGGCACCCTACCCGGTCACCCTGCCCGACGGAAAGGTCGTCACCAATGGCGGCATCTCCGGCGTTGTCTCCTATGCCTTCACCAGGGCGCCCAGCGATCCCAGACTTAGTTTACAGTCCCCATGGGAGCCGGGACAGGGCAATGTAAAATTCAGACTCTGGAAACCGACCGGATTTGACGCCAATGGAAAACCGAAGTTCGATCCACCTTATGACAAACCGATCGCAGAGACGCTCAGCGACAGTTGGGACCGCTTTGTTTTTGACGATGACACCCCCCAGCCGGATGCCAGGCGGAACAAGGGCCGCAACCCGAACAAAGGGATGCTCACCGGCTGCCTGGACTCCATTCAGGATGCCGGTCTGTCCATCAGACCTCAGGGGATACCGCTTGACGAGTACATTGATTGCGCAGAAACCATCGCTACCTGGAACCAGATAAAACCGGCTGTCTATGACGGCGGCTGGATCTTTTCCGAATACACCGATCCGCTGGACGGGACTACCAAACCTTTGGCTGCCGGCCAGTACGTAGTAGAAATGATACCACCGCTCGGCTTTGAAGTAGTCAAGGAGGAGGACCAGAATCTGGTTGCGTCCGGCGACGCGTTCCTCCCGTCCAGACCACAACCGGCCCTGCTCCCGCCGCGCTGTGTCGGTCCGGACCACATCGTGCCGCAGGTTCTCTCTTTCGACGGCGTCAGCCCGGCACCATTTGCCGGTCAGGTCAAGCCGCTCTGCACCATGAAACTGATCGACCTGCAGGATGGCCAGAACGCCGGCGCCGAATTCCGCCTCTTCACCCAGGTGCCGCTGGCAGCCAGGATTATCGGTCTGACAACAGATGACCTGACTCTGGAAAACCGCCCCGGCAACCCGCGCCTTAGCGACAAGCCCGGCCCCTCTTTCATGCCGATCTCAATCCAGGATTTTGCCGGTCACGAACTGGTGCGCACCTATACTGATGAATGGGGCATCTACAATGCCCTGGTACCATCGACCTACACCACCAACATCCCCAATCCGACCGGCGTCAGCCCGCATATGGTCAAGATCATCCTCAACCATCCGGGCTTCGATCCGGCCCAGCCCGACCCATGGTACAACGCCGGCTATCCGACCGCAGTGTGGAAGATCGATGTCTGGGCCGGCAAAACGACCTATGCCGACACCCCCATCGTCCCGATCCGGCCACAGATCGGCGCAGCAGCTCTCGACTTAGCACTGCCTGAAGGAGTGCCTGTGATCAAACAGGTTGACGGTCCGGGCCCGCAGGGGGGTCCCTGGGTTGCCAACCCTGCTGACCCTGCTGCCAACACCGTTACCATCACAGCCGCCGGCGACATGGTGGTTAAAAATCCGGACCCGAGTGTGGGCGGAACAACTCTCCGTAATTACGGCTTCGGCTCAAGACCCGGAACAGTGACCCTGGGGGGCACAGAACTCTCGATCATCGAGTGGACGGATTCAAGCATCAAGGTAGTCATACCCGCCAGCGCGACCACCGGCCAACTGGAGATCAGCCGCGCTGACAACCTTCAGTCTTCCATTACCGGAATCACCCTTCACATAGGTGGCACCGCGACCTATGTCAACCCGTCGACCGACCCGACCAACGTAAATCAGCACCCGATCCAGGATGCCATAGATGCAGCTGCTGTGGGCGATCTGATACTTGTCAAACCGGGCATCTATGCGGAGAACCTTATCATGAACAAACCGGTCCGGCTGCAGGGATCCGGCGCCAACTCCACCTTTATCAAAGCCGGTTTCTTCACTCCCGAGAAAAAGGCCCTCTGGGATGCCAAAATGGCCTCAATTCTGTCACCACCGGCGCCGTATACCTTCTCCATCGATCCTGCTAACAACCCGGTTCCGGATTTTACTCTTGACAGCGGTGCCGGCATCACCGTTCTCGGCAGACACAACACCGGCAACGCCGCACTGGATGATTTCAATCTCTCCGCAGCACGCATCGATGGCTTCAATATCAGCGGCGCCAGTCTGGGCGGCGGCATCTTTGTCCACGCGTTCGCCCACAACCTGCAAATAACCAACAACAAGATCATCTCCAACCAGGGGACCTACGGCGGCGGAATCCGTCTTGGCACCCCGACTGTTGCAAATGGGGCCTCATACTTCAGCTCGTTCAACGACGGCATCCGGATGAGCCACAATGAAATTGTTTCCAATGGCGGCATTGGAGCAGCTGTCAGCAGCGGCGGCGGTATCGGCATCTATGAAGGAAGCAACAACTACGAAGTGACCGATTCCTGGATCAGCGGCAACTATGCAGCGCTGGCAGGAGCAGGGATTGCCCAGTTCGGTCTCAGTAACGCCGCAAGTGGCCAATCCGGCCTGATCGCCCGTAACAAGATACTCTTCAACGAAGCGTTCGATGAAGGGGCCGGAATCTTCATCGGCGGCGAACTGCCGACTGCTGCGACCAGTTTCCTTACTCCCGGAGCTGGCAACGTTACCATTAACGGCAACCTGATTCAGGCCAACAAGGCTGGCAATCTGGGCGGCGGCATCGGGCTACTCCGTTACAACGGCGCAGACGTCACCGCCAATCCGACTGACCCCTCCAAGTGGTACCGTGCCAAGATCTACAACAACATGATCGTCAACAACATCAGCGCCGGCTATGGCGGAGGTATTGCCATTTTTGATGCCGTCAACACGGATATCGTCTGGAACACCATCTCCAACAATGACTCAACCGCAACCGGAGAGATGTCATTCGGAAACATACCGTTTGTCGAGGGGCCCGCTGCCCTCATTGACAAGATCACCACTCCTACTCCGGCAGGGATCGGTGTGCAGCCGACAAGCGCTACGCTGCTTGCACAGATCAGCTCCGGCATCCGGAGCGGCTACACAAACTACTCCGCATCTCCGAACATCGTCAACAACATCATCACCGGCAATTTCTCCCGCTACTGGGCAAACCCCGTAACGAGCCAGATTGACTCACTGAGCGACTTCGGCTACTGGGATGTCGGCGTCTTCGGTGCGGATGCCAACAGCAAACTGACGGTAAAATACTGCCTGTTGACCGATCCGACCCTCGCTCCGTTGGTTGAAATAAAGCAGATCAATACCCTGACCAGCGTAGGCAACATAACAGGAGATCCACAGTTTCTCTCGCCCTACCGCAATACTATCGGCGCATTCCAGGGCGGGGCAACACTGGGCAACTTCATCAGCTTCAGTTATTCCCCCTTGAATCTGACCGGAGAGTATCACCTCAAGGGGACCTCACCGGCTATTTCGACCAGCCTGAGCAACGGAGCCACTCAAACACTCACAGGCATTGACCCTGTAGACGCCGCCGGCATCTTGTCACGGGATATTGACGATGACATCCGCTCGATCAAGGTCGGGAAAAATCCTGACATCGGCGCGGATGAACATAACAGCCAGGGTGACATCAATGGTGATGGCGAAATCAATATGCTTGATGTCCTCATTCTGTTGAACGGGTATGTTAACGGGAGCATAAACTCTTCCTGGGATATCTCCCCGTTGAAAAACGGGAAGCCTTTCGGAGACGGCCTGGTTAATCTGAGTGATGCCCTGGTCATGTTGCAGCGCGCACTCGGCATGATTGTCTGGTAGGGAATGAACTATTACGCCGCTTGAATCGACACCTTTGTTGTCGATTCATAACGCGAGGAGGATGTATGATGAAGAAGTTCCTGACATACTGCGTGACTGTGGCTCTGCTTGCCGCCGCCCTGCCGGCGATGGCCTTTCGACAGTTCCCCTACGATATCCCTAATCCCGCCGGCGGCTGGATTGTGGACTGGGCCAATGACGGGACTGCTACAGGCACGGTGCCTAACTTCATAGGTCTTGACGGCCTTGCGGGAAGGCCCTTGGTGCCGGCTGCGGTCTCAAAGCGTCTGGCGGCCGGTGACGGCTATTCAAAGATGGCCGATGGAACGGGTTTGTATACCTTCGGTTTCAGTGACGGCTCCGCTGATCCGGAAAACCTGTTCATGGAAAGAAGGACTTTCAAAGCTGAGTTACCGGCACCGACTATCTCGTACTATGAAGGCCAGGACTACTATCTGACCCTGACAAACGTGGGGATGAAGTTACGGCCCGACCTGTTCGATCCCCATTCCGTTCATTTCCATGGTTTTCCCCAGGCAGCCCCGGTCTTTGACGGCGAACCGATGGCCAGCTTCGGCATCAGGATGGGCTTTGACCTGACCTATTACTACAATCTTGTCGAGCCGGGCACCTATCTCTACCACTGCCATGTCGAGGCCACTGAGCACATGGAGATGGGGATGCTGGGCAACCTTTACATCAAGCCGCGCCAGGATCTGTATGCCCAGAAGAATCTGTTGATGTTCAATGGTTTTAACCAGTTTGCTTATAATGACTGCAATAACCTGCCTTCCTACAAAGCTGACAAGTCAGATTTTGAAGCCCCGGCAGGGGTGGTAGGAGGCACGATGTGCGGCAGCACAGGATATGACGTGGAAAAAGCCATCCAGTTCTCGGATTTTGATGCCGAATTTCACAAACTCCATATTGCTGCTGATACATTACCGTTCGCTGACATGCTGGCAAGCCATTACATGCTGAATGGCCGCGGTTATCCGGACACGGTGGGCGGGCCTGTCACCAACAATGCCAGTAGTGAAGTCGGGCAGCCCGATTACGTCTCCCAGCCTCTTGACTCGAAAATCACTGCCAATCAGGGGCAGAAAATTCTGTTGCGCCTGTCAAACCTCTCCATCCAGAACTTCGCGACTCTGGAATTCAATGGTCCGGCATTCAAGGTAGTCGGTAAATGCGCCAAACTGTTGCGCGGTCCTGACGGCAAAGACCTCTCCTACTTCGCCAACTCTGTATTCATCGGCCCGGGTGAAACATTTGACCTCATCCTGGATACAACCGGCTGGGCTCAAGGCACCTACTATTTCTATTCCCGCAACCTGAACCAGCTGAATAACGACCAGATGGAGAGGGGCGGAGCGATGACCGAGATTATTATTAACTAAGTTGGTGCCGTTACGGCTTTGGAGGTAGTCGCATGTTAACAAGGCAATTCATTAAACGGATGATACTGGCAGGGGCGCTTCTGACTCTTTTCCCTCTGGCACAGGCATACGCTTTCATCGACGGAATCACCGGCACCTCCTTCCAGTTTGCCGCCCGCGAAGGACGACTCAGCACTCCGGATGGCGGCAACCTCATGTTCTGGGGATTTGCCGACATCACTCCCGGAGGCAGATCGACTGTCCAGTACCCTGGCCCCACCCTGATAATCAATCAGGGTGACACGGTGACGATAACCCTTGCCAACGAGCTCAACGAACCGGTTTCCATGATGTTTCCCGGCATGACCATGCTGAGTTCTACCGCACCGGTCTTCAGCAAGGGCCAACCTGGAAAGATTACATCTCTGGTTCCCGAAGCTGCGCCAAGGGAGACACAAACGTACCGCTTCAAAGCTGAAAAACCGGGCACCTTCTACTATCAGAGCGCCTCGAACCAGGCAATCCAGTTACGGATGGGCCTGTTCGGAGCAATCGTGGTCAGGCCAGGAAGCCTTGGAGCTGTAAGCGTAACGATCCCCACTTACCTGTCGTGTCCTCCTGTCGGACACCGGGAGGGTTCAGGCGGAGTGAATACCATCATTTCTGCAGCACCCTGCGCCAAGAACTTTACTACCTATGCCTATGGCCATCAATCGAGCGCCTATGACCGAGAATTCCTTTACCTGGCCAGCGAAATGGATCCCAAATTCCAACGCTGGATGGAGTTCGAACCGGACAAGATCAACAACCCCTTCGATTTCAGCACCTGGAAAGCCAATTACTGGTTTATCAACGGGCGCAACGCACCGGACACAATGGGTATGGCCAATGCCATGAACCTGCCAAGCCAGCCCTATAACTGTATGCCTCTTTTCCATCCCGGAGAACAGGTGCTGATCCGGATCATCAACATGGGCCAGGATTTTCACCCGCTGCACACCCACGGTAATCATATGGACGTCATAGCCGAGGATGGCAACCTGCTGCAAAGCGCCCCAGGCAGCGGCGCAGACCTTTCCTGGGAGGCGTTCACTGTGACGATGGCGCCGGGCAAGACCTTCGACGCGATTTTCGACTGGACCGGCAAGGGATTGGGCTGGGATATCTATGAAAATACTGCGATCTTCCGCCCCTACGAATACATTCCAGACCACCTGAAAACCTTCACGCCCTTCACCTCACCGGTTGCCAGCGGTACTACTCCGAAACTTGCCGCGCAGGGACTGCCGGTAATCATGCCCGGCATTCAGGAAACCATAGCCGGCCCCAACTGGAGCGGCAGCCCCTTCCTCGGCTCAATGGATGCCTTGCCACCGGGTGAGGGCGGATTCAACCCCTTCAGCGGTTTCTTCTATATGTGGCACAGTCATGCCGAGCGTGAACTGACCAATAACGATATTTTTCCCGGTGGGTTCCTGACTATGGCTGCCATAGTGCCGTGGCCGGCAACCGGGGACAATCTGACCATTTACGACGAATACATGCCGTAGCATTCCGGGAGGTTTTGCACATGAAATTCAGAATCCAACCATCGGCTTTAGCAGCTCTGATTACAGTATGCGTAACAGTCAGTCTGCCCCTTGGCCTCCATGCCAAAAGCTATGATCTTCGTGCTGACACTGCCAGCATCACCATGCCGGATGGCACAGTCGTCCCGGTCTGGGGTTTTGCCGACATCACTGCTGGCAGCGGAGACGGTATCGTAAAAGTCCCCGGACCGGCTCTTGATTTGCCGGCAGCAGATACGAACCTGACGATCAATCTTACCAACAAGCTGCCGGTGCCGGTCTCAATCTATATCCCCGGTCTGCGGCTTGCTCCTGCACCGGCAAATGTTGGTGGCAGAGTCATGTCATTTACCGCTCATGCCCCGGCTGCCCCGGCCGGTGGCCAGACAACAGCCAGCTTTTCCTTCACGGGATTGAAACCAGGCACCTTCATCTACCAGAGCGGTTCGAACCCGTCGGCCCAGATCCCCATGGGGCTGTATGGTGCGGTGATCGTCAGGCCGGCTGCTGCAAACCAGGCTTACAATGATGCAGCAAGCGCCTATGACAACGAGCAGGTAGTCGTATTCAGCGAAATCGATCCTGCCTTTAATTCCTATGTCAGCAGCAATAAAACAACAATCGATGCAGCGCACAAAATCAACTACTCCTTGAGTTATGCACCGAAATATTTTCTGATCAATGGCAAAACCTATCCGGACACGACCAGCCCGGCGTCACAGCTGGTTGCCCCCCCGGCGAGGAAGACACTGCTGCGGCTCATCAACGCAGGTTCCCAGAACCATGTGCCGACAATAGCGGGAAAACCGGTCAGGATCATCGGTGAAGATGGAAACTTCCTGACTTATGCGCGTAACGAGCACGCCCCGGTCCTGCCTGCCGGCAAGACTCTCGACGCGATACTGGACCTTTCGTCCACACCACTGACGGAGGGGAATTTTTTCACCATGTTCGACCGACGGGCCTGGCGAGCCAGTTCCGTTGACACGACCGGCAGCATGATCGCCTTTATCAAGAGCTATCCCACCGCTCCGGATGTGCCGGTAAGCCTCGATTGCAACCCGTTCAAGGGGGATATGAATGCTGACGGAAAAATTGACATCGTCGACGTGATGATACTGCTTAACAAATTCATCAACTCGACCACTGACCCGAATGGCGATGTCACTCCGGTCTCTCTGGCTGGTCTCCCCTGCGGGAGCGGCACAGGGGTCCTGAAGCTGGCTGATGCAATGTATGTGTTGCAAAAGGCTTTGGATATCAATTGACCGTCACTATCCGGAGCTTGCTATGACCGTTTTCTCGGCCAGCATATGTACAATCGCAGCTCTGATCTGCTTCGACGTCGTGGCAAGAACCCCGGCAATGGCCGCTGAAAAAAGCGAACGGCCGGTCATGGCCAATCACTCCTCGACAGTCGCCAGTGAAAAGCAGCGTAAAGAGGCGAGCGGGATTCTGGTGGAGCGCTTGAGCTTGTCGGCTTCCGGGATTATGGTCGACATGCGCTACCGCATCACCGACCTGGAAAAGGCACAGAAAGTGTTGAACAGAACCAGCCGGCTCCAGATGATCGATCAGAAGACCGGGGCAATTCTGCCGGTGCCTGATATGGCAAAGATAGGGAAATTACGTCAGTTGCCAAAGACAAACGAACCGACCCGCATTTACTGGATGTTTTTCAGGAATACCGGCGGTATTGCCAAAAAAGGGAGTAAATTGACCCTTTCCCTGGGCAATGTGAACATAAAAGATCTCGTAGTTGAGTAGATGTACCATGCGTATTCAAGCGATGTGTTGTTCTTTGATATTTATTTGTACTGCGGCATCAGCCTTATCTGCCACGATCGACCCCACTCTTGCTGCTCGACTGGTGAAGATGAACCCGGACGACCATATCAAGGTGATAATCAGGCTCAAGCAGGAGCCTGATCGGGTCTCACTGAAGACGGCACCTGCCCGCGAGGGCCGGCATGAGCGAACCGCTCGACTTGTTCTCAGCCTCAAGGAGATAGCTGAGCGTTCCCGGATCAGCGTGACACACGCTCTCTCCCGGGAGATACACTCCGGTCACGTGAATGGGATCACGCCGTTCTGGATTTTCAACGGCTTTGTTCTGACAGCAACGGCAGAGGGTATCAGTCGCCTGGCACAACTGCCCGAGATAGCAGAAATCAGCCCGGACCGCACGCTCAAGATGGGGAAGAGAGTCAATGCAACAGCAGCACCCGGCAGCTGGAACCTGACCCTGGTAGGTGCTCCGGAACTCTGGGCAAGGGGTTATTCAGGACAGGGGACAGTGGTTGCGAGCCTTGACACCGGAGTCGATCTGAACCACCCCGCCCTGGCATCGAAGTGGCGGGGCGGGACCAACAGCTGGTTTGATCCTCATCGCGGCACGGCGGCTCCGTACGATATCGACGGTCACGGTACTGCAGTCACCGGCATCATGGTCGCTGGGAATACGACTGATAATCTGGTCGGGGTTGCTCCCGGTGCCCAATGGATCGCGGCAAAGATCTTTGATGACAATGGCAATTCGAATGCATCCACAATTCACCGGGCCTTCCAGTGGATTCTGGATCCTGACGGTGACCCGGCAACGCATGATACCCCGGACGTGGTCAACAACTCCTGGGACCTCGATGCCACGACCGGGATATATGACAGTGAGTTCCAGGCAGATATCGATCGATTACGGGCTGCAGGGATAGCGGTGGTCTTTTCCGCAGGGAACCAGCAGCAGGGGGCCTCTGCCAACAGTTCGACCAGCCCGGGCAACAATCCGGGTGCATTACCGGTAGGTGCGGTCGACAACACAGGTGCTATTGCCTACTTCAGCAGCAGGGGGCCTTCACCGGCAAATGGGTCTATCTATCCGGTTCTGGCCGCACCGGGGATCAATGTCCACAGTACGGATCTCTACGGCAGCTATGCAGGATTTACCGGAACATCTTTTTCTGCGCCGCATCTGTCGGGCTCGATTGCACTGCTTAAATCTGCCCTGCCCGGTCTGACGCTGCAGCAGATTGAAGAAACGCTTAAAAATTCCGTGGTCGGTCCGACCGGGCCTGACAACACGTACGGCTACGGAAGGCTTGATGCGGCAAAAGCATATGCCTATCTTGCCACTCCCGGAGATGTAAATGGAGATGGAGTTGTTAACATGGCGGATGTGCTGGTCCTCTTGAATGCCGTTGTCGATGGAGAACAAATCTCACCGCTTATCCTCCGCAACGGCGCAGTGAGTCCGCTTGGAGCGGATGGCCGGCCAAACAGGAGCGGTGTAACAATCGGAGCAGGCGACGCACTGCTGGTGCTGCAGAAAGCTTTGGGAATCGTTACCTGGTAAGTTATTCAGGATAGCTAAATAAAAACGTACTATCAAGACATGGAGGTACTTCACATGAAATCACGTTCGTATGGCAGCCTGGCTCTGGTTGCACTCTGTTCCCTGCTTGTTTCGGCCTGTGGCGGCGGAGGGGGCGGATCTCCTACACCGGTTACGCTCTCGGCAGTTACGCCGGTGCTGGTAAATTACTCTACAACCGTATTTGCCAATTTCAGCGGCACAACGGTGACAAACGGCACGGCAGTGGTGTTTGCAGCCTCATCTCCAGGAGTACTGACGGCCAATACACCGGTCACTAACAGGATTGCCAGCGTTCGGGTAAAAAGCGCAGCTCGATCTGCTGTAACGGTCTCAGTCTCTTCGAGCAACTACGCCGGTAGCAAGGTGCTCAATTTCATCCCCCAACCTGACAAAGCTGTGGTGCATGTGGCTCTTAATCGCAGCCTGTCCAATCTCGCCACTCTGAACGCTATTGTAAAAAGCGACCTCGGTGCCATTTTCACCTCACCTACCTCTCCGGCAGTAACCCCTTCAGCGGCATATACCGCTCAGGTTGACAGCAGTAACAGCTTCACCTTTGCCCCGGGACAGGACGTATATAGCTGGATACTGCTCAAACTGGGCATTAATGTTACCTCAGGACAATCGTTAATGGATATTACCTTTACGAGAGATCCGGCTGCCACGACTGCAGGAATTCCGTTCTTTTCAGTAGTAGCAAATGTCTCGAATCCCGGCAGGCTCAGCTTCAACAGATATTCGAGTCCGACATACCTGCCGCCGAATGCTGCTCCGGCGGTAAACCTGACCCCGAACGATTATCGACTCAGCACCGATTATTATCTGGGGTCTGAACTGCTCACGACTAATTAGCAGTCATGCGACTACTTGGGAAGAGCCGATATCACGGCAACCAGGAGGAATCTGAACCAATGAAAAAATACTTAGATAAACCCGAGTTCTGGCGCTCACTCTTGTTGTTGACCTCCGGCCTGCTATTCATGCTCTCTCTGGTCGCTTGTCATGGAAGTGGCAGCGGTGTGTCGGTCACGGTTTCTCCAAAAGACGCCGCAGTCATAACAGGACTGTCCCTCCCCCTGACTGTCACGGTCAGCGGAACGACAAACACCTCGGTAACCTGGAGCGTAAATGGTATTACCGGGGGCAATGCCACGATCGGGACCGTGGATGAATCCGGCATCTTCACTGCACCGGCAGTCAGACCAACACCGGCGACCGTCACGGTAACCGCCACCAGTAACGACGACAACAGCAGGGGTGACTCAGCAACCATCACCATAAGTTCACTTGCACTTGCCGGCGCCAACGGCGGCTATTTCGGGAATTTCAGCAGTGCGGCCACTCTGCAGAAAGCCCGCAGCAACCACACCGCCACACTGCTTTCTTCCGGGAACGTCCTGGTGACCGGCGGTATCGGGTCTGCAGGTGCGGCAATCGCCTCTACGGAACTGTTTCGACCGCGCTTCAATAATTTCTCGACTACAGCCGCGATGAATACTCCGCGCGCCTACCATACGGCAACGATGCTGCGAAACGGTAAAGTGCTGATCGCCGGAGGTTTTGACGATAATAACGATGTTCTCGCAAAAGCGGAACTGTTCGATCCTGTAACCGGCATTTTCACCGCGACCGGCAACATGACCGCTCCCCGCGCCTATCATAGTGCAACACTGCTTTTGAACGGCAAGGTACTGCTTGCCGGAGGCAATGAAACTTCCGATCTTTCCGGAGGAGCGCCGCTCAGAAGCATTGAGCTGTATGACCCTGCTACCGGGATATTCACCTCTTCAGCTGCAACAGTCATGGGTGACGCCCGGTATTATCATACCGCAACACTGCTGAGAAGCGGCAAAGTACTGCTTGTTGGCGGTATCGGGGTTGGCGGCATCAAACACTCATCAGCTGAGATCTATGATCCCGACTCAAC
>VFJK01000192.1 GCA_009886125.1 Geobacter sp.
TCCATATTCGGACAATCTGTTCATTTCGCACCTCGCAAATTATCTGCTGACTGAAATCCAATGCTTGTGGCTCTTCTCAGGAATAAAAACTTCCAGGCAATTGATCTTGACTCAGCTGATCTGCCTCCCAGAGATCAACTTTCCTTCATCAGTACCCTGCAGTATAAAGCAAAACTTACTCCCGGTGCCCGGCCCCTCCGACTCCACCCAAACCCGACCGCCATGCACCTCGATGATCCGTTTCACCAGAGCCAGTCCGACACCGGTCCCCTCGCTCTTTGCATCCAGCTTATTGAACAGTCCGAAGATGCTTTTATGGTAACGAGGATCAATACCAATGCCGTTGTCCCGAACAAAAAACAGACAATCCTTGCCATCCTGCCGGGCTCCAACCTCAATCCTGGCGGTTCCGATATCTCCGGAGTATTTGACAGCGTTCTCAATCAGGTTCTGCACAACCTCTGCGATCCGGACCGGATCTCCAAGAACAGAAGGGAGGTGAGGCTGCACGACGACCTCAGCTTGAGTATGTGCCATGACTCCTTCCAACTGCATCAGGGCATCATTTACCAGCCGGTTCATATCAATCAGAGCGATTACATTAATCTGCCTGCCAATACGGGATAAATTCAGCAGATCATTGAGCAGTGCGGTCATCTTTGCTGCCGCTCCGTCAATCCTCCTGAGATCCTCTACAGCACGCAGATAATTGCCTTTTTCAATATCACTCCTGATCACGGAAGCATAACCCTGAATAGTGATGAGAGGACTTTTCAGATCATGTGAAACGGTATAGGTAAACCGCTCCAGTTCGGCATTCTTGTCCTCCAGCAGATGCTCGTACTGCTTGCGCTCGGTGATGTCCTTGATGACGCCATCGTACGCCAGGAGCTGGCCGGATTCGTTTTTGAAAAGTATCGTAGTATCGCTGATCCAGCGCAGTTCGCCGTTCTTATGTATAATACGATGCTCGATAGGCAGAATATCCTCACCGGCAAGAATCTTTTCTACCTGCCCCCTGACCAGTTCACGGTCTTCAGGAACAACCATAGTAATCCAGAGAAAGGGATCAACAGCAAAATCCTCAGGCATATACCCTGTCACGGTAGCACAGGCAGGACTCATCGTTGTCTGTATGGCAGATCCATTTTCCACGCGTACCGTATACTGGTAATCCGTAAGTCCCTCAGTGATGCGACGGTAGCGGGCTTCACTCTCCGAAAGCCGTATTTCTATCAACTTTCTCTCGGTAATGTCACGAGCAGCACTCAAAACTGCCTGCTGACCGTCATAATCGATCAATCGGCAACAGACCTCTGTTGGAATCCGGGAACCATCCCTGGCAACATGACAGGTCTCGAAAACATGCAGCATGTCAGCAAATATTTGAAATATTCGCTCAGACACCAGCTCTGCACATTCCGGTGCTTCTATTTCAACCTGAGTCATCTGCAACAACTCTTCACGGGAGTAGCCGAGCCGGTCGCAGATAATCCGGTTAACGTCCAGCATTTTCCCGTTCAGATCATGAATTATCAGCCCATCACTACCCAATTCAAACAATTCACGATATTTACCCTCACCTGAACTCTGCATCTTCAACTCCTCAACTTTCTTGGAGCATATCCATAAGA
>VFJK01000063.1 GCA_009886125.1 Geobacter sp.
GGCGAGAAGATGGCCGGGCCTGTGTCTACCCTACATCCGATCATGTCTTCATTCCATCCGATCTAGACCTCATCGAAATCAAACCCCGCATCCAACGCACGTTTTGGGTGAACCTTTACGATGAAGCGCGCTACACCGGGATCTACATGAGCAAAAAAGACGCGGATTATGAATGCGTCGTCTGGGATAAGAAGCGACTAGCCTGCGTCGAGGTGAAGATTGACTGCGAAGAAGGCGAGGGGCTGGATAAATGACTCATACACCACACCAAAATGTTCCATACACACTGCCATTTACCCGGGCGTTTGTCCAAGTAGAAGTTGTTGACGGTATCGAGACTTGGGTTATCTACGTGAAGTTGGGATCGGACCCATTGGCGCGGCATCCATTCATGGGGCCGTCGGGAATCACGTCCTTTGTATGGGCGCAATACCCGCAAGTTGCGTCGGAGGTTGCGCGCCAATTGTCCAAGCTGGTTGACCAACGTACCGTCGGTATTCGTCGCTGGTCTTGGCATGCGGTTTAGTAGATTAACCATTAATTTCACGGGGTGCATGTTGCTGTACAAAAATCTTCCAGTTGTAGAAACCTTGGTGTCATCTCGCAAATCCCGCGGATGGTCCGTCACCGAGTTGGCTTTGAAGACGGGAATACATTCGTCGTCAATCCGCCAGTTTGAATCCGGCAAACGCCGGCCAACGTTGTTCAACTTAAACAGATTGTGGCATGTTCTTGAGATTCCCGCCTCACAAGCACCGGCTGTACCGCCGCCCGTGATTCCCCAAGATGTCGAGACGCCTGACGAGGACCCATTAGAACGTCTGCAACAAGCGGTCACGGATTGGACCACGCAACAGTTGATCACTGCTTCATCTGAGGCAGACTTGGAATTGTACCGCCGGTTGATAAAGATTGTGGAACTTCCTCTCCTCAGAGTAATACAAGAAACATCTGGCAGTCACCAAGTTTTGATGGCTGATCTGTTGGGGATAAACCGGAATACATTGCGGGCCAAATTATTAGCGCATAACTTAATGGAGAACACCGATGTGGTATAAGGATTTAACATTGCAAGAAATGATTCGTGTTGGTCGTGCCCGCAAAGGTCTTACTCAGCGGCAATTGGCTGACCAACTCGAGGTGTCGTCGGTAACAGTCTCACTGTGGGAAACAGGTAAGCACTCGCCCGGATTGATTTCTACCGGCAGTCTGCTATATGTGATGGAAATCCCATCTAAAGACTGGGCCGGGTTTATGTCACACAGGGGGCGGCATGAAGCCGCATAAGCTGCGTAAGTCGGGAACAATTTTACTTGAAATGGAGCCACTACTTATGGAACTTGTAGATCATGACCTGCAGCACGGGGATATTTTGAATTTGATCCGCGGCTATCTGGAAGTGCATTGCCCCGGCGCTCGCGAGACATACACCGATGGTACATACCCTTGGTTTTATTACGGCCCAGTAAAGAAGGAGCTACAATGAACCACCTGAAGTTGCCAGTTAAAAGAATCATTTGTTTATACGGCGGACCTGGCGCGGGCAAGTCAACCACGGCGGCCGGGTTATTCTACCGTCTGAAGTTGCTGGGGTACAATTCGGAATTAAACCGGGAAGTAATCAAGAACTGGGTATGGGAGAAACGCCCGATCTATGACGGGGATCAAACCACTTTCTTTGCCGAGCAATCTCGCCTCGAAAGACTGTTTATCATGAATTCATTGGACTTTGTGGTGACTGATTCACCCCTGATACTGACACACTTTTACGGTCTCAAGGGGGATTGGCTGGAGCAGAAGTATAACACGTCTGAGATCTTGCTGCGGCATCACCACGAATTCTGTAAGGCTTACGGCTACAAGACCGAGCACTTCTTATTACAGAGAACCAAGTCGTACAATCCATCAGGTCGAGTGCACACCGAGACCGAAGCCAATCTGTTTGACCTCGAGATTGCTGAACTATTGACACAAAAGAACATACTGTTTCACACCATACCGGGGGACGAATCTGCAGTAGACAACATCTTGCACATCTTAGCTAACCAACAGTTATTGAATGGAGAAATTGCATGAAGACTGTATTGATCATTGCCGCTGTGTTGGGCTTCTTTGCTGGTATCCTTATTGCTACTTGTGCAAGGGCCGATATCCCACCGCCGGATTTCAATCGGGCCATTTATATTTCGGGGCCGATTACGTCCGATGGGATGGGCTCGGTCGGTAAAGCCATGTTGAACTATGGCAAGTCGGGGAATGCACCTGTTTCCATTATCTTGAACAGTCCCGGCGGCGAGGTGTACGCGGGGCTGCACTTCATTGACATGATGCACTCCCTACAGGCCAAGGGCATTACGATCCGTTGTTATGTCCAACAGGTAGCAGCGTCCATGGCATTCCAGATTTTCATTAACTGTGACGAGCGTTACGCGCTCCAAGGAAGCGCCCTTCTGTGGCACAGTGTCCGTACCTTTCTGAACCGGTACGTCGCTACCCCTCAGGGATTGACGGCATTGGCGGCAGATTTGCGGCGCGTTAACGACCATCTTGAAGCCGACCTTAGGAAGCAACTCCCGTTGGATGCAGATGTCATCGAGTACCACTCGGTAAACGAGACGTTGCACCTGGCCCCGGGGTTAGGGGAATTGGTCGGCCCTAAGTGGATGTCAGTGGCGGCATCTATCCCCAATCTGTTGGAAGTACCGGCGACTGTGCCGAACGCAACGGGCTCGGACTTCAGTCTTAAGATGCAATCCGGAACCCGGCCCCACATTATATACATATTGGAATAACGATTTGGCGGAAGATATATGAATGTCTTTATTCTTCTTGCTCATGGGTTGCTTGGCACTGTGTATGGCTTTGGCGAATATGCGTGCGGCGATATTGGCTCTCCTCGAGTATGTGAAACTGGGGCAATTACTTCCAGTGGAGAGATCTTCGATACACAACGACCAATGGCGGCTGTCGCGGCAGATGGAGCTACTCGTATTCGCCCTCGGTACATTGGAATTCGGATTGAATCTGGCCCTTGTGTATCTGTGTTACTTGCAGATAAATCTAATCCCCGCTGGATAGGCGAGCGTGGGTTTGATCTGTCCCCGGCAGCAGTAGAGTTACTCACAGGGAAACCCGCCACTCCAACGTGGAGCGCGCGGGTCTTTCTTTGTAAATTACCTGGAGAATTAGAATGGTCCGTTCCGTTAAATTTATCTCGGCAGTTATCGTCGTTGGCGTCATCGTCCTCACAACGGCGCTGGTGTCGTGCGTCACCACAGCACCGCCGGCCCCATTGCCGCAATGTAAAACCATTAACAACCAACAAGTAGCTGCTGGGTTTATCCCAATGGGGGCTGAACGATCCCCCCAGGGGTCAGCGATGATCTTGTTTCTAAAGGGCACAACGGCCCGAGTGATGCTGTTTATTGTAGATGCCGAGTTGGCGCTGGCCAAAGAGAAAGTCCCGGCCGAAACTCGATGGGAAGGTCGTTGCATAGACGAGGGCACCGAATACTCAGTTGGTGTGATCGATCAGGTAATTGAGAATCGATATCAAAAAGATCTGCGAGCTAAGCTACGAGCCTTTCTTAAGTAACTGTGGTAGCTATTGACAGTAACTTTCCCAATGTGTATAGAGCATACATACCGAGTCCTACGAGGTGTGTATGCGATCCAGTTGGATCCCGCTGGTGAAGGCGAGTATATACAGGGCCGGGTATCCAACGAGGGGGAGGATGGTGGTCCGGTCTAGGACCCCTCCGACCTGAGGCCGGATAACCGAGCATCTGTCCTACAGATGTGGCGCCCGCGCCACCCTGTATATATGAAGCCTTCTTA
>VFJK01000136.1 GCA_009886125.1 Geobacter sp.
CCAAAGCCATGCCGGAAGACCGGCAAAAATGCCTCGCCGCCGGAGCAAACGATTACCTGCAGAAACCGGTCGATCAGGAACGGCTGTTTTCAATGATGCGGGTCTGGCTGTATCGTTGAATTGCCGATTGTTGATTGCCGATTGCCGATTGAAAAATATGCGACTTTAAATCGGCAATTGGCGATTGGAAATTGGCAATCAACAATCGCAAATCGGCAATTACATGAGGTTTCCATGGATCAAATTGAGTTGAAGGAACGAACAAAGCAGTTTGCACTTAGAATTATGAAACTGGTGTCGGTTCTGCCTGGAACTCCAGTTGGCCGGGCCATAGGTAATCAACTTGTCCGTTCAGGGACATAAGTGGGGGCCAATTACAGAGCTGCGTGCCGTGGACGTTCAAAGGCCGAGTTCATTGCAAAGCTTGGGATAGTAGAAGAGGAAGCCGACGAATCTGCTTTCTGGATGGAACTCATCATGGAAGACGGGTTAATGAAAAGAGAGCTGGTTGAAGTTTTATATAAAGAGGCGCTGGAGTTAACAGCCATTATGGCTGCATCACGTATCTCTGCTTCTCGCAATCGACAATCCGAAATCGCCAATTGCCAATCGCCAATCGCCAATCGGAAATCGGAAATCGGAAATAAATAGGCAGGAATCAAAATGACACCCATCGAAAATCGGCAATCGGCAATCGAAAATATCGAAATCGACCTGCTGCTGGAGGCTGTCTTCCGGCGGTACGGCTACGATTTCCGTTCGTATTCAAAAGCGTCCATCGAGCGACGCACCCGGCAGTTCATGTCGGTGACCGGATGCTCATCGATATCCGAGATGATTCCGAAACTCCTGCATGATCAGGAGTTCTTCTCACGCCTTGTCAAGTACTATTCAATCGCGGTGACCGAGATGTTCCGTGACCCGTTCGTATATCTCGCCATCAGGAAGGAGGTCGTTCCGCTGCTCAGAACCTGGCCCCACGTCAAGATCTGGCACGCCGGCTGCGCGACGGGTGAAGAGGTCTACTCGCTGGCTACTCTGCTCAAGGAGGAAGGGCTCTATGACCGGGCAACCATCTACGCAACCGACTTCAATGACGAAAATCTCGGACTGGCCCGCGAGGGGCTCTATGATATCTCTAAAATCGCGGAAGCTACCCGGAACTATCAACAGGCGGGCGGGAAAAGGTCATTTTCAGATTACTACCATGCCGATTACGGCGCCGCAGCCATATCCGGTTCGCTGAAAGAGCGTATCACTTTTGCCAATCACAATCTCGCGGCCGATGGTGTTTTCGGTGAAATGCATCTCGTTTTCTGCCGGAATGTTCTTATCTATTTTAACCGTGAGCTGCAGAACCGGGCGCTGGAACTGTTCACGGAAAGCCTCGTGAACGGCGGATTTCTCTGCCTCGGCACCAAGGAAGACCTCAAGTTCTCCAGCGTGAGCAGTCGCTATGAGGTGGTGGACGGGAAGGCAAAAATATACAAGAAAAAAGGGTAAGCGTGAAAGCGGTCAAAAAACATCGCGCAGAGGGCGGCGGCAGTCGCTACAGGTATGTCGTCATTGGAGGTTCGGCGGGTGGTGTCGAAGCTCTTCGAGTCATACTTATGGCGCTCCCGGTGGATTTTGCACTACCGATTCTGGTTGCCCATCACCTGCACGTGAGCGATGAAGGTGGTTACGCCGCACACGTGGCCCGGCTGACACGACTGATCGTTGTCGAAGCCTGTGATAAGGAACCGATCAAGCGCGGCCATCTGTACACTGGCCCCGCCAACTATCATATGCTTATGGAGAGAGACGGGAGCATCGGACTTTCAATCGACGCGCGGGTCAACTATTCGCGACCATCCATAGACGTTCTTTTCGAGAGTGCCGCCCTGGCCTGTGGAGACGCGCTGGTGGCAGTGATCCTCTCAGGCGCCAGCGCCGACGGAGCGAAGGGAATCTGCGCGATCAAGAAAGCCGGCGGCCTCACCATTGCCCAGGATCCGACCAGCGCCGAGACTCCGGTCATGCCCCAGGCGGCGATTGACACGGGAGCGGTGGACGAGGTGCTGAGTACGGAACAGATCGGTAGACTGTTGGCCACTCTTGGCGAGAGTGCAACGTTGTAAACTAGTACCATGTAACACTTATCAGTTCGAATAAAACACTTCTAAATCTCCTAACCCCTCCCGACCTCCCCTTATCAGGGGAGGAGTAAGCGGGGAGACTTCAAGGCTTCCCCCCTGTCAAGTACCCTCTGGGGCATAAAGGGGGATTGAGGGGGGTTGGTTTTAGATGCTACATCGTACTATCGTGTAAAAATAGCCCAATAATACCATGGGAATACTGAAATGACAGAGAAACAGAAAATCCTGATAGTGGACGATAAGAAGGAAAACCTTATCGCCCTCAGACATGTTCTGAGCGGTATGGATGTCGAGTTGGTTGAAGCCACCAGCGGCAACCAGGCCCTTGCCGCGACATTCGACCATCAATTCGCCGTAGCAATCCTGGATGTGCAAATGCCGGGGATGAGTGGCTACGAATTGGCCGAACACCTGCGCGGTGATGAGAAAACAGTAAAAATCCCGATACTGTTCCTTACCGCCCACTCCGGCGACGAGCAGGATGCCTTTAAGGGATATGAGGCGGGAGGCATTGACTATTTAACAAAACCGTACTCGCCCGAAGTTCTCCGCGGCAAACTCAAAATATTCCTTGAAATTGACCGTTACAGGCGAGGGTTGGAAATACTGGTAGCAGAGCGTACCCGCGAACTTGAGCAGAAACTTGTCGAGCAAAAGGTCGCCGAAGAGGAAAAACTGGTGTTTCAACAGCGATTACAACAGGCCCCGTTGCAGAGCGCCATCTTCAACAGTGCCAACTTCTCAAGTATTGCGACTGACGCAAAAGGGGTCATACAGATCTTCAACGTAGGTGCCGAACGGATGCTTGGTTACTCCGCCATCGACGTGATGAACAAGATCACCCCGGCCGACATTTCCGATCCGCAGGAGCTTGTCGCCCGCGCCGAGGCATTGACCATCGAACTCGGCACCCCTATTACTCCCGGCTTTGAAGCACTGGTATTCAAGGCCTCGCGTGGTATCGAGGATATCTACGAACTGACCTACATCCGCAAGGACGGCAGCCGCTTTCCGGCAGTTGTC
>VFJK01000020.1 GCA_009886125.1 Geobacter sp.
CATTTGCTTGAAAAGCAGGAAACATTTGCCTGGCAAGCTTATGCACAGTTTTGAAAAATATCGCTTTTGCGATCGTTCTTTTAAAGAAGATCAGATCCGGCAGAGAATTTTGAGATTCTTTGTCTTCCACCGCCTCCATGAACAGCATAAAGTTCTTCTGAGACCCCAAGCTGACGATATCCGGCTTCTGGTCCCATGCATTAATGTATTTTGCCAGATCTGTCTTGGTAATTTTCCTGGAAGTAGGAATGGCGTCCTTCAGTTGCCGGAGACGAGCCGGAGTAGTTCCTTCTCTTGACAGCAAAACGTTGTAGCTACCGGCTGACCTTTCGTAGAACCATCTCCCAAAGCCATCCGGACAATATGTGGTATTTGAAAGCTTCTCAATTTGAACATGAAAAGGCTTGTTTGCTGACAGGTCAGCCTGTCGCACTGCATTTTGGCTGTTGGCGAATCTGGAAATAGAAGAGATGAGAACTTCTTCTGCTTCCATGTCAGCAGAATGAAGAATGAGAACTTTTGCCGGAACCCTGACTCGACTCAGATCAATCTCTGGGGACTTCTTTTTCGTGAAATATATCGATGCTGTCGTCTGCCCCCCATTTACTATCTGCATACCCTTCATCCAGAGGATCGCCGGTGTACCATCCTGTGTTTTTCCAAGACGAACTTCATCGGCGATGACTACAATGCCGTTATTATAAGCCATGAAGCGCTCAGGTGCCTCTTTCAGTGTGTCGCGAATCCCTTTATTTACTTTTCCGGTCGCACTAAGAAAAGACCTGACATTTGCTTCCAAAAGCCTTGGACCATATTTCTCATAGACAAAACGAAGTGCTTCGGCAGGAAAAACCGTCAGAGCCAGATCGTAATCTTCTTCAACCCGTGGTACGTAAACACAAGGAAGCCCAGTACCGCAAATTTCCTCAAAATTCATTACCAGTTCGTCTCGTGGTTTTCCTTCCGACCAATGCCTGTGAAGTCTTTCGATATCCATCACTTCCAGCTTGATGGATTTCCCTCCAATGTCTCTGGTTTTGAAGAATTTTGCTTTAGCCTGTCTGTCAGTGAGGACATAAATCCTTATCTGGTCAAGATTTGGATAACATTCCTGTATTGTGAGGGCCAGTGCATATGCTTCTGTTGACTGGTCCATGGTAGCAGTCAGTTTTCCTTCGGCACATTTTGCCAGAAAACGAAGACACTGTTCGGCAGCGGTTTTAGTTTCAGTGTCTGTAACAGAAACAATTTCATCTACACTGGAATAGAGGCTGACAAAAAGATCTATCTGATCACTTTCTTCAGAAACAGCGTAGCCGCTGAGACGGAGGTTGGCGTTGGATACCTTTGCCGAGTAGTGGCAAACAACGGGTTCAAAAGTCATCCCAATTTCACACATGTGCTGCATTACAACTTCGGTGAACACAAGTTCAGGATAAGGGCAGCCGCTGGCCGGATTTTCTGCTCCAGCAATGAGTCCTTCACGAACTTCCGCCTGTGTTTGCCTGAGAAAATCCACAAGTTCCATGTCAATATGCTCCCAATGAATGTAGTGCCTGCTCTAAAGACAGATCTTCTGTCCTTATGGATTCAATATCAATTTCATATTTGGCCCGTAGTATCCCGGACGGTATCGTTGAGTGGATAAGCCTTGGCACCCTGCTGTCAACGTAAATGATTCTTGTGCCGACATATCCGAACTTACGGACATATCTACTTGAAAAACTGTGGAAATAGCCGGCATGGAGAAGCCTTAATTCGAATTCTGAAAGAGCTTGCGGAGAAGCAGCGTGTAACATGGCACGGATTATTTCGATCTTGTCCGGGAGGATGGTTCCTGAATCAACCTGACAGATGCGTACTGCTGCCAGGAACAGTGGGGTGCGTTGATTGTCATCAAGTTGTTCAAGGGAAGATATCCATGCTGGGAAAATACCTGTAGAGGTTGTGGTCTTAACCTCAATGGCACCAGTCCCGATCATGAAATCCTGAATTCCATCACAGGGTCCGATCCAGGACTCGACTGCCAGATCTGCTGGAATACCGGCGTAGATCAGTGCCTCAAGCAAAATAAGTTCGCCAAAAAGACCTACCTCTGACTCGAATCCCAGCACCCACTCTTTACCGCGTTGCATAAAATTTTGCCAGGCGCGAATTCGGGCAATGAATGTTGAGAATATCCGGCTTTCTACGGCAGCAGGCATTCCTTCTAGAATAGAGACGATGTCGGCTGCCATCATGGTGAACATTTCCAGGCTGCCTGCCGGTAATTTCTGGAGAGCAAACCAGGTCCGCCCCTCGTTTTCCTGCCCAAGAGAAACTTCACAGATGCTGAAACCTTTCCCTTCGGGTAGTTGTTCTTGCACCGGTATGGTCAGTGTTCTGAATCCGACCAAAACAGCTTCCTCGCTGCCAGGGAAATGCCTGCCAGCTTTCAGGCTGCAGGGGCTTCCAGAGGCAACAGGCATTGTCATCCATCCTTCATCGCTACGAAGAGTGCCTGCAAGTGCGTTCCAGACGGCTGTTAATTCCTCTGTTTTATTCGGGTGAACCATATTCTTGCTCCCACTGCTCCCATAGGACGTTGTTTACCCGATACTCCACTTTTTTCCCAGAACGGCTTCCCGGAAAACTCATACCAAACGCAATGACATCAGGAGTTCCTTCAGGGAGACCACCTTTTATCGGATCAAGTGCATACAAGAGAAGTAGGCCTCTTTCTGGATGTGCCGGTATCGTTTCTGTTCCAAGTCCGCGCACTTTCCGTGCTGCCGGTCCGTTTGGTTCATCAGGTTCAATCTTTGATTTTCTTCTTGCCGGATCCGCATGCCATGCTTTTCTTGTTATTGCCAAGGCTGCTTCCCAAGAACAGTTATCCAAGTCGATTGATTCGTCTCGTGGCGAGAGCAACCGTCCAATGGAATAACGGTCATTGACACCATCATTAGGTTTTCTTTCCAGTGTCCGGAGTTTCAACCCGCTGCCAAAATTTGATTCATTCCCATCACGACCACCTATCAGTGCAACTGTCCATGATGACAATTCATTTACTTTATTCATTTCTTTGATGAACTGTGCCAGCAAAGCACCATGAACCTTAATTGCATCAGGATGTGTCTCGTAGGAAGAGAGGAAGTCAAGGATCATATCGGCTGGAACATTACTCCAAAGATAGCCTTTCCAGCCTTGATTCTTACCAGGTCGATTCCTCGTTGGGTCAGTTTCATTTGGAGAATCCATGGCATTTATAAGTCTATTGGCCGCGTCAAGATTCTTTTGAAGTCTCCAAGAGTCACGATACAGTGCCACCGTTTCTACTAGACATCCACTAAAAGACAGCATCATGTTTTTCGCGGCTCGCATCTTCACTCTTGAGGTGACCATGAGCAGCGGATGTGCTTGGACTTTGAGACCATAGTCGCGGGGAGTTCCACCGCTTTCTACCATCATGTCAAATTCCTCCCGTAACTCCTCAGCAGCATCGGTGATGTGACAGAACCAGTCGATCAGATCAGAAGTCGTATACAGACGGCAGACATCCAAGTATCCAGACCGATAGCCGAACCAGCGACCCATCTGCATCAGGGTATCGTACATCCTGGACGCGCGAAGGAAGTAGCTGGTGCAGAGCCCCTCCAAAGTCAGTCCCCTGGCCAGCTTGTCGCCGCCGATGGCAATTACCTTGAGGCCTGTACCTTCGTGATCAGCGTAATCAAGCGCATCTTTTGCCGTACCATTTATCATCCTGATCTTAATGTCAGCCAGAATTTCGGGGAGACTGTCCAATACTTCCTGCCATTTTGGCAGCGCAGATACGTCCAGATCGGGATGGTCAGTCTGTAATGTTTCGTTAGACGGTATAAAATCGATGTTCCAAAGGGATTCAAGGTCTGCCAGCAGCTGTTCGCAACATATTTTTCTTCTGATTTTCTGATGCACCGTATTTACGTAGCTTTCTACTTGGCAGAATACTGCCTGCTGTACCGAATTGAAACGCGTGACATGAATCAGCATCGAGGAGTGATCATTTCCTCTCCTGCGGAGATGTCTCACCGTGCATGCCAGAATGAAACTGTTGATGGCCTCAGCGAGCGATGTCGGGATGCAGCCGTTGCCGTTGAATCGCGGTTGGTACCCGTTCTTATGTTTGTGCGGCATCCAGCCGCTGCTGCCCTCCCTGTTGGTGGCATCTTTGACGATTCTTGTAAGGGGTAGCCCCCCGTCTCTGCCCTCCTCGTCCCTTCCGAGGCCGAACAGCCTGACCGGCCCAACGTAGTTTGACGGAGCACCAAGACTGATGATGAAACTTGACGGAAATAGATCGTCACCTTCATCAGTTGTGGTGCCGCGCTCATGTATGAAAATGTTGGCAAACGGGGTTGCAGTGTAGCCGACATAAGCCGACCGGGAGAATGAGTGCAAGAGCTTACGAATCAAGCTGTTGATTGCCTTCGGATCGTGGTCGAGATCCGGATTGCCCTGTTCGTCAAAGGTTTGGGCACCGGTATCCACTGAAGCGTTGTCGGCTTCGTCATCGATGAGTAGCAGCGGGAGGTGTGTAACTGTTTTTTTACCTGTTTCCGCATCGTGACTGTTTGCAACATGTTTGTGAATCCAGTTAAGGAGGCGTGTAAGAACGGTTTTGTTCTTTTTTACTACGAACAGCCAAGGCCTCTCCTCGGGGCTGATACCGAGATGCTGGGCTGCCTTAGTATTGAAGTCACCCTTTTCAGAACGGTTTGTCGCATAATTCGGTCGGATTTTCGGGTCAGGATTGATCTCGCCTACCCCTACGAGTTCAACTACATCAAGGATTGGCTTGGTCGTAAAACCAAGGAATCCTTCATCCAGCCGGATCTGGGTCTGGGATCGAAGGTTGTTGTGCAGGCCGGCAAGCACGATGATGATCTTGTAACCGGCATCAGCGGCTTTGCAGATGAGGCCAGTGTAGTTGCCGGTTTTTCCAGATTGGACATGGCCGACCACAAGCCCCCTCCGGTTCCAACTACCGCTCCGTTCAGGGTCTTCCAGCAGGCCAAGCACTTTGTCTGTCGTACGGTCGAGAGCAACGACCGCCGTATCCGATAAACCGCGTTCCAGCCATTCGCAATAGCGCTGCCAGTATCTCCAGGATTTTTTTCGCCCTGTCGTCAGCCACTGTTCATGATCCCGGTCATCCGAGAGGGTTGCATCCTGTCCTACCCAGAGGCTGAAGCGGCGGATGAGTTCCTCAATGACTGCTTCACGGTCGAGATCCTCCCCCCATAGAGGCCTGAAAGCCAGCACCTCATCAATTTTTTCATTAATTAATGACGGCGTTACTGCCGCATTATCATTTGATTCAAGAAGAAGCTCTTGGGCAAACTTGACAACCTTCTGCTGATTCTTTTCTGGAGAAGATTCCATTCAAAGCCTCATTATTCTTTTGTTGTAATGTCGGGAAGCGATTTTACCAGCTCCACAAAATTCTGGAACGGCTCCGTACGAAGTAGCTGGGCTTTTGCGAGTGCAGGTTCTATCCCTTTTCTTACCACAAGATTCCTGTACATGATGTTCAGTATGTCCAAGATTTCCTTCGGAGCTTCTCCAGAGAAACCGCTCCTCAGAACATCCTTGCCTTCGGCACTGTCCAGCCAGATCTTTTGGACTGGCACGGTTTCTTCAATAACTCGGATCATTGCTTCAACCTGAGAGACGAAATCGGGGGTTCCCTCAAGTAGCGGTTTTACTGCCGGGTGCTCACGGTCAATGCGATAGCGCATGCTTCCATTCCTGTAATCGGCATGCCAAGCTTGAACTAACGGACCTGCCGTTTTGACCGTATATGTGCCACGGTATGCATACACTTTACGGGCGCGGCTGCGGATGTCGTCGGCAATAGACACAAGCTGAGCCCGGATACTTACGGGCGGCCTTGCCGTAGACTTGCGGATATCAATTTTCCACTCGGCATCTGCCGAATTGGGGATATCCAGCCTGATTCTTGCAAGTCGATGGGCCTCTTCTTTTGTCCATGCTCGACTCTGTCCGAGTCCCAGCCAACTTCCGGCAACGAGCAATCGTTTATTACGGTAAACATAAAACCCTTGTTGTGCTGTCCACCCGTCCGGGCCTGCGGCGCTCTCGTGCTCATCTTTGCTCAGTCGATCTCGGTGAGGAAGAACAAATCCCTGCACTTCAACTGCATTCCCATTGCAGATAATTGGAACGGCAGGTGAGCACCAAGTTGCTGAGTGGCTCGGAAGAAACGGATTCCACGGCTTAACAGGTGAGTCATTAATCAGAATCCTCAGCAGAGGTTTTGGCCCTTCGAGGAACCGGTGAAAAACCATGGCAAGATGCACTTCAATCTGGTCAATAAGGTTCAGGAAATTCTGTTCAATGAACCCAGGTGCTACGATCCGGTCAAGCTCTTCCCAAAGGATTAAAGTGCCGTGCTTGAAAGAGTCGGGGAGTCTGGCCAAGGATTCAGAACCGACAGCCGGACCTTCAAGCATATACCAACCATCATCATCACTCTGCGTGAGCGTATCCAGATCCCAGCGGAGACAGTTTGTCTCACCATGTTTTCGGCTGGTAACGGTATGCCTTCGGCACTGCGAGAATGACGCTGTTTTCATCCCCATGCCGAACCTGCCAAGATCACCAGCAGAGCGCACCGCCAGAGGGTTGATTGCTCCAAGCCTCATCGCATGATCCAGCTCATTGCCATTCATACCGTGACCGTCATCAAGGACAGTGATGCTAATTGACTTGCCTGACCAAAGAAAGTTTAGCTTAACAATAGTAGCCTGAGCGGCAATGCTGTTGTCGATCAGATCGGAAAGAGCCGTGGCAGTGTTATATCCAAGACCTCTCAGTGCTTCGATCATTGCTGCTGCCTTGGGAGGTGCATGGCGTCTGTTTTTTATATCAGCAGTTTTCATGAGACAAATACCTCAAGTCTTTTTGAACGGCTTGGATGTCTGAGGTTTATTAAGGCCTTTGCCTCTATTTGACGGATACGCTCCCGAGTTACATTGAAACATTGTCCGATTTCTTCCAAGGTATAAGCCTTTTCTTCGCCGAACCCGAAGCGCATTCTGATGACTTCCTCCTCTTTCGGTTTGAGCGTCGCGAGCACGTGGGCTAACATTTCTGATCGGTCAGCTTCGAGCGCTTCAAGCTCCGGATCAGAGTCTTCGCATTCAGGAAGTGATTCAACAAACCCGGGGGTTTCTTCCTCAAGAGCATCAATTGAAAGCGGATCCTCTGGAAGTTTTAGAATTTTCAGTACCCTTTCCAGGGGCAATTCCGCGAGTTTAGCAATATCTTCAGGAATTACAGCACCGCTTCCAATAGCTTCCAGTTCGTTTATTGCACGCTTTATTTTGTTAAGTGATTCAACTACATGCACGGGAATTCTTATGCTTCTCGACTTATCAGCAATAGCACGCGTAACTGACTGACGTATCCACCATGTTGCGAAGGTAGAAAATCTAAAGCCGCGACGATAATCAAATCGCTCAACAGCTTTTAACAGCCCGATATTTGCTTCCTGCACCAGATCCGACAGCGGTAGGCCGCTACTCCTGTATTTTGTAGCAATATGGTGAGCAAGTCTCAGGTTTGAAACAGTCATGCGGTAATGAGCATGGCGCAATTTCCCTTCTCCGGCCTGCAACCTATCACAAAGCTTAATAAATTCCGAAAGTGGCATAAATAGAGCCTTCTCCAGTTCAAGGAGTCGTATCTGTTCGTCCATGATTTCATTACTGTGGATTGCTATTCCGGAGGCCAATGGCTCTGCCTGACTACTCATGACATTCCTGCACCAATCGAGGTTCGTTTCATTCCCGGCGAAAAGTTCTTGGAATGTCTCTTGGCTCATTCCAGCCATAGAGATACAAACCATGCGGATTCTGTCGACGTATTGCTGGAGTGTTTTGCTGTAGCGATGAATTACACTCCCCAATCTATAAAGGACTACAGTGGTGAAACGGACACCGACAAGCTCATCATAGATCAGCTGCATTTGCCGAACGCATTCCTCTGAATCTCTTTTGCCGACTGTATTCATTCTGATAACTTCTGCAAGCGATTTACTGACAGACTCTATTCTGTTGAGCAGCTCGCCCCGCTGCTCTTCGCCGTGATAATCTGGCATTTCCAGTTCTTCAGAAATGCAGCTATCATGGCAGTCAGTAATTTCATCGACTGTTTCACTTTCCTCTGGGAACAAATCTTCACTCTGACTCTCATCCGATGTTCCCGCAACTATGTTCCAGCCGCCGACCTTTACAATGGCGATTAGTTCTGTAATCGCTGGAGGGAAAACCATTGCTGCCTTAAAGAGCTCACTGCTTCCTTCGTCAGCCATCCTGCCGAGATCAATTTCTTCACTGGCAGCCAGCAGTGAAAAACTGCGAACATCCCGCATGTAAAACCAGTAAGGATCATGTGCCGGGTTGTTCTTTTCCCAAAGGAAGCGTATCGAATCTTCTACAAGCTGAACTTCCGGCTCGTCATCTCCTAAATCCAGCTCCTCCAAACAGCAAGGGTGAACGTAATCGCAAGATAGACGGTCAATCCTGATGCCGAGATCGTTCAGCACCTCTTGCAGGTTTTCCGCATAAATATCGGGCTCATCTTCTACAAGTTCTGCCATGGCATCGATCTGCCAATAAACCAGCCTGCCTGAACTGATACCGTGAAGGAAAAGATTTTTTTCTGCTTGAAGGAAGTCATGAAGAAGATAGCCTTTCGCATGTGCCCAAGTAAATTCAGGCAGTTCGATATGAATATCCATCCAATCTTCATCTAGATCTTCTGGTTGGTGAGACGAAAGCAGATACTGCTCATCAACCGCTCTGGAAAAAAGTACGGGGTCATTCGCCGGGATTACTGATTCCGGTTCCTCATCCCAGTCATCAAATATGTCAGAATCAGGATTATTTGGTTCAATATGAGAATCAGGAGGCAATCTGCTGCCTGATAACGAATAATTTTCAGGCGCTTCAGAGACATTCACAGTGAACCGGCAAATCATACTTACAGTTTCAGTGTAACCGTTTGCTTGGGCAAGACATTTCGCGGATAACCCGTCTAAGTTATGTAAAAGGGGGGTCGCTCCAGCCTCCAATAATATTCGACATGTTTCACTATGACCTCGGAGAGCTGCAAGCATGAGTAAAGTCATTCCCTTCTCATCTACAGCATCAATATCAGATATTTTATTGAGATGCAGGCTGACTGCCTTATCAGCTCCGGCCTGAACAGCCATTCTGAGCAGAGGGTTCATGGCTCGGTTTACTCCAGAAAGCATGGGCGGCTCTTCTTCAGGCAGCACACGTACGGTAGTTCATCCCAGCTACTTGAGCATCAGAACAATAGATCTCATGTTCACAATATTCTTTGCCGTCAAAACGTCGCCATACCTCTTCAGCAACTGGCACCAGCACAACTGGCCAACCACTCAATTTGTAATAAGGTTTTAGTAGGCGCGGTTCCACACTGCTGACCAATGGATAATCCTCAACGTCATTAGAGATACAGCCACGCTCACAAGAACCATCCGGATGCAGCCCAGAATATAAAAACAAAATAGCTGCCCAGCCTCTTTTGAGCTTAAAGTTACTCACTTGTCGGAGCCCTCGACTTTCAATATCAAGTAGTGGCAAGAGCCATTCCAAAGCTTCAATCTCATTTTTTGGGATTTGCATCATGTCTTCTGATTCAATGTCGTTCTTTTTCACAGAATTCTCCTCCCCGAGAAATGAAGTCACTGCCAGTCCAACAGCCTCCGCAATCAATGGCGGAACTGCATTACCAATCATTCGAAATGAGTGGGTACGAGCGTCAGGAAACCGGAACCAGTCCGGAAAGCTTTGAATCCTTGCCGCTTCGCGCGGTGTGAGAGAGCGGTTTTGAGTTGGATGGATGAACATCAACCCGTCCTTGCTGAGGTGTGCGACTATGGTGGAGCAGGGTGCAAAACGGCTTTGACGGGTGTAGCGATCCTTGAAACTGGATTTGTCGTAGGGAAACTCAAACTCAACACCATTCCGCATGGCTACAGCTGAACTTTCCCCCTCATTAAGTCTGGCAAAATCCCGTAAATCCCTGTCACTATGCGGTCTGGCCACATGTTTGGTCAGCTTTGCAGCCTGTTCAACCTCCAATACTTTGGTCAAATAGTTCCTGGTGACCTTGTGCAACATGCTCTCGGCTCTGAGAGCATGATCGTAATCACATTCGTCAACGCCACTACCGGCCCGAATGGCAGGCAGATCACCCAATGCCGCGCCCAGTTGTGTCCGTGGGATGGCACGAGGTGAAGGCTTCAATGTTGGCAGAAAGTAGCCGGGAATATCCACCCGAGTACCGATTATCAGCTGCCTGCGGCGCTTTTGAGGCACTCCAAGCTCCCAGGCATCTTCCACCTGACCATGAACCCGGTAACCAAGCGCCCGCGCCTCTGATTGAACACGGGAAAAATATTCACCCCCGGCAGCGGTCTTGATGCCGAGAACATTTTCCATCACAAAGACTTTGGGGGTGAAGAAACCGACGTATTTCAAAAGCTCCTGATAAAGATGACGGCGTGGATCGTCAGTGAGGCGTTTGCCGTGATTGGCGCCATCAACCTGCCGTGCGGTCGAAAACCCCTGACAGGGCGGTCCTCCCACAATGACATCAACATGTTTGACCCCAATCAGCTCTGACAACTCTACAGGAGGGAATGCTGTCAGATCGCGATGTATGACATGCTTGATATGGGAAAGATTGGCCTGCAAGGTGGCGACCGCTTCGGCATTGAAGTCAATCGCGGCCAGACATTTGAACCCGGCGCGCTCCATGCCAAGAGTAAAACCACCGCAGCCACAGAATAGATCAATGAAATTAAGTTGTTTACTTTGTTTATCACCGTCCGAAACACATGAATTCACTTCTCTCGACATACAAATCCCCATACCATCTACGCTCTTCTCTTGAATCTCCCCCGAAATTGCGGACAGTCCGAAAAGCTGCTACAACAGCAGACGGAGGACAGTCATGGTATCGAGAAGAAAGTCATACAACCGCGAGTTTAAGATTGAAA
>VFJK01000147.1 GCA_009886125.1 Geobacter sp.
CGGATGTACCCAGACTGAGCGAGTACCGGAGCCGTCAGGGTTGCGCCCTGGTAGAGGATGATGTCCCCAGACTGAGCGAGTACCGGAGCCGTCAGGGTTGCGCCCTGGTCGAGGAGGATGTACCCTTCAATTCTTTCTATGCCTGCAAGCTTCTTTTCCCATTCGGCAGAATTTGACTTCGTTACTTCAATGTTTCCGTTGTGCGTTTTCATAGGCTCTCCTAGTCAATGACTGGTTTCATTTCTGTATGGGTTTGTTCAAACTGCCTGCGAAGTTCGTAAATACCTGGTTTCAAATTGGTGATAAACTTAAAATAATTTAAGCAGTTACTTGACGGGTGTCGTTTAATGCCTCTTTGTAGACGGCCTGACGGATGTAAACGGAGAGGGGCATACCTCGTGTCTCGGCAGCCTTGGTGATTTCGGCGTACTTCTGAGGCGGGAAAAGCAGCTTGTATTGAATATCCTTGATTTTTTTACTCATGGTGGTTTGTCCTTTTAATGGTTTCGGTAAGGTGTTAAATTGACCTTAATTAAACATATAAAGCATATTTGCTTGGTCGTCAAGCAAAAAAGTTTAGGCGGTATAAAATGTCTACGATAGGTGACAAGCTCAGGGAAGTTCGAAAGGCCAAAGGGGTTACGAAAGAACAGCTTGCTGAAGCTATTGGTGCGCACTACATGCAACTCAGCAAGTACGAAAGAGGCATTAATATGCCAGGCGCTGAGATTCTAAGCAAAATTGCTTTATCACTCGGGGTTCCTTTAAATAGTCTGGTTGATGATGATATGCAGATTCTTAGAGATATTGCTGAGGGCGATACTTGCCGACACGTAGATATTTACAATATGGTATCCGGTGGCTCTGGCGCTGGATCTTGTAACACCCTGAAAGTCCCAGGGTAGCTGACTACATCCTGACAAAAGCCGGTTTGAAAGAAGGCGGCAAGCTGATCCACCTGGACGAGAAGAAGAGGAGAAAGAACAAGGCAGCTTAAAATAACGACTTCTGCGGGTCGCCAAAGGTAGCATCCCAGCATCTTCGAGCCATCATCTCTGCCGCCGAATAAAAACCGCTATTCTCTCCTCCGTTTCCTTCGAAGATTATATCGGCTCTTTCCTTGATCCATTCAGTTTTATCATTGGCATCTACGTTTAGTATTTCATTGTCCAGAGATAAGTTCATAATGCGGATAATCTCCAAAATCTGCACCCGCCTTCAATCCGGCTTTACGTCCTATCTCTGCTGCTTCAAGATATTCAGGAATGCCATCCTTGTCCGCATCCCATTTCTTATCCCAGGTTGGTTTATTCCCAACTGTGAATATCTTTATATCGAACGCCCTTGCTAGACCATCAGCACCCGCAAAGTGTCTACTGTTGAGTGTGTCAGTTACCGTGTACCACTCTTTACCGTTGAGCAGATATATTTCAGCTTCCCCTCTGAAAATATCGCACACTTGCTGGATAGTTTTACCTTCCATTTTATACCCATGAATGCGACCCAGGAACCCCGGCCACCTGTACTTGACACACAAGGATTCAATACTCTCAAAAGTACGACCCTGACAGGCATAGGCAATCTGACGTATCTTGGTCCGGAGCACTTCATTGAGACCAAAGGGTATTCGAGACTCCGCCATAAGCCCTGCAAAAATATTATATTTATCCCGAAGTGAAGGGGTCATCTGCTCTATTAAAGTCATTGTGTCACTCCTTTCAGCAGCGGGCAGTGCAGGATGTTATGAGCGCAAGACATATCATCTGAGCGGTACGGGCATGTTAAGCAGTGGCTGCTCATGAATGACTCTTATCGAAATAAAGCCAGTCAACCCCGTTTCCAGAATGGACATCAAGTGTGATTGCTATCTCTACTGCCTGAATAGCGTCTTTACCTGCTGCCATTGCTCCTAGAGCGTAGTCCGTCCCGCTGCCGATAGCCCAGAACGGCTTGTTGATATGGTATTTAATCAGGTCTTTGTCAAACTGAAAACATTGACCATTTTCAATTAATATCCCTGAGAAACTCTCATCCAATGTGGGCTTGACATCTTCATTACACCCATCAGCGCACCACCGTAAAAATCGAGTAGTATTTTTCTTCTCCCCGGATGCGCCGTATAACGCACCATCCGCCCGCCTGAATATTTTAACGGTTTCACAAGGCGTAGTGCCCCAACAAACCCGCTTATCTGCTGCCAGTATTTTGCTGTCCCATGCAATAGTCGTCATGGATGAGTACCGATAAACTTGGCCGCTAACGACTTCCAGAACGAAGCATCCAAAGCCTTCAAGACTATCTGTCCGACGTATGCCAGTATCGCCAACACCACAGCACCAAGTAGAGCAAGGATCTTCTTCCGCTCTTTCACCATATCATTCAGGTTATGCAGCGTTTCAGGGGTCATTTTCTTTAAGACAAGTGCCTGGTCCTCGCTCAACCCTCGGTTGCACCCGCCCGACTCGGCAATCATCAGCATCATATTCGCCATCCACCGAGCAGATGTTTTTGACAGTGAGTATTCCCGTCGATGCTCGTCATGCTCTGCGTCCGGTATTTCATCGAGCATGTTCTGGATCTTCTGTTGGATGTCGATTTCGGGCATACTCTCTCCGGTCATCACAAAATAGAAAGGCTATCCGCCTCTCA
>VFJK01000061.1 GCA_009886125.1 Geobacter sp.
AAAGTGGACATCATCTATCTCTGCTTCCCCAACAACCCGACCGGCACCGTGGCCAGCAGAGTCGAGCTGAAGAAGTGGGTCGACTACGCCAACGCCAACGACTGCGTGATCTTCTTCGACGCCGCCTACGAGGCGTTCATCACCGATCCCGCCATCCCCCACTCCATCTACGAGATCGAAGGGGCCAAGAAGTGCGCCATCGAGTTCCGCTCCTTCTCCAAGACCGCCGGCTTCACCGGCGTCCGCTGCGGCCTGGTGGTCGTGCCGGAAGAGGTGATGGGCACCACCGCCAGCGGCGAGAAGTACTCCTTCAACAAGCTCTGGCTGCGCCGCACCACCACCAAGTTCAACGGCGCCTCCTACCCGGTACAGCGAGCCGCTGCCGCGGTCTACTCTGACGAAGGGTGGGCCCAGACCAAGGAGATCATCGACTACTACATGGAGAATGCCCGCATCATCCGTGAAGGGCTGAAAGAGGCCGGCGTCACCTGCTACGGCGGCGTGGACGCCCCCTACATCTGGCTCAAGACCCCGGGCGGCATGAGCAGCTGGGACTTCTTCGACAAACTGCTGAACGAATGCAACGTGGTCGGTACCCCCGGCTCCGGCTTCGGCCCCAGCGGCGAAGGGTACTTCCGGCTCTCGGCCTTCGGCCATCGCGAGAATGTGATTGAGGCGGTGGAACGCATCAAGAAAAACCTGAAATAATTGACAACAAAAGGCGGCCATGAGGTCGCCTTTTGCTCATAGGAAATGGGATGAATACTTTAAAAGGTAAAGCGGTCCATGTTGATGAGCGCTACCTCCATGTGGAACTGGAGGACGGCCGGATGATCTCCACGCCGATAGCCTGGTATCCCGAGCTGAAGAACGCCTCCCTGAATCAACTGACACAGTATCGCTTCATTTGCCGAAAGACCGGCATTGAGTGGCCCGAGCTTGATTACCAGCTGAGCATAGCCGCCATCTTCACAGCTGAAACCAAGCTGGCAAAGGCTGCGTGAGCAGTGGCTCGGTATATATAAGGATATGAAATTGAAAGGGCGCCCATTACGGCGCCTTTTTTTATCGTCAGAATTTATATTTGATTTGTTTTTAAACCGTGCTATCCTTTATCTAGCTAGACTGTCTAGATATGTAAAGGGGGTGACATGAAGCCAAGCAAAGCAGCCCGATTACCCCATGACCGCGAATGGCAGCTTCAGGAAGCCAAGAACCGTTTGAGTCAGGTGGTTGACCTTGCCCTGCATGATGGCCCACAGACCATAACCCTGCGCGGCAAGCCTTCTGCAGTGGTAGTTTCTTTCGATGAATACCGGAAGCTGACCCTGCCACGCACCGGTCTATCGCAGTTTTTCCGGCAATCGCCATTGCACTCGGTTGAACTTGATTTCAGCCGCAGTAATGACCTGCCCCGCGAGGTGGAGCTTTGAAGTATCTGCTGGACACCTGCCTGATCTCCGAACTGGTGAAGAAAGAGCCGAATCCGGCAATAGTTAGCTGGCTGGATGAGCAGGACGAGCAGACGCTCTTTCTGAGTGTTCTGAACCTGGGTGAGCTGCAGAAGGGGATCAGCAAGCTCCCGGACGGTACGAAAAAGGACGAACTGCAAGCCTGGGTCGGTCTTGATCTTGTCGAGCGGTTTACCGGACGGATTCTGGAGTTAGACCTGGAGACGGCACTCTGCTGGGGGAGGCTCCAGGGAGTGGCGGAACAGGCAGGCGAGAAGTTGCCTGTAATGGATTCGCTTATCGCGGCCACTGCCTCGGCGCATGGGTTGACGGTGGTTACGCGCAATGCCAGGGATATGGAGCGATGCGGGATTAAGGTTTGTAACCCTTGGGAGTGAGTTATCTGAACCCGGACACGGCCAAGACCGTTTGAAACTGGGATGAATAGGATACACGCAGATGCTTTAAAACCAGGAAGCAGGCTGCAGTAGAAGTTCCGTATTATCCCAGTCTATCGGTTTAAGGTTTTATCAGCGTTCATCCCATTCATCTGCGGTTACAAAAAAGGTTATCGGGTTTACTTCAGTGCTTAATTGACTTTTTGGGTGCTTTCTAATACTGTTTCGGCGGGCGCAAACATGAAATCTTCTCTCTTCGACATTCGCAGTATCGCAGGCAAAGCAGCCGGCACCCCCGGCTCCGGCTTCGGCCCCAGCGGCGAAGGGTTCTTCAGACTGTCGGCCTTCGGCCATCGCGAGAATGTGATTGAGGCGGTGGAGAGGATAAAGAAGAATTTGAAGTAGCAATGAAAGGGCGCCTAGGGGGTGCCCTTTTCTTTTATGATTTCCGCTTGTTGATCAGATACAGTTAGGGTATGTTCACCACACGCTGTCCCGAATTCCACTTTAGTATCATTTTTATGTTATTTTTATGCGAGGAAGGAGTTTGAATTAAAATGCAATTAGAGCCACTGCCATTTGATCCAGATGATACATTCGAGGGAGAAGAAACTCTTGGTGCGGAATTGAGAGATAACTTGTCTACGCTGGGAGAAGATGCGACAAGTATATACCCCGATGCAATTGTCAACATCGTTCCTGAAAGTGCTTCGGTTTTCCAACTCAAACGCAAGCATGATAAAATACCGCCTCTCATAAAACTGGACCCTGATTTTCAACGTCATGCGGTCTGGACGCCAAAGCAACAAAGTGAATTGATTGAATCAATTCTTATGGGGATACCCCTTCCCCTGATTTACGTTAAAGAAGACGACAAGGGTGTCTATATCATCGTAGATGGACGCCAACGCCTGACGACTCTTTTTAGGTTCATGAGCCATGAATTTCCGCTCCAGAATCTCAACGTCTTGAAAGAGTTGAACGGCGCATTTTTCAGCGAAACTACAAAGAACGGAACTAAATTTGACAAGTACTTGACTCAGGCGCAGCAGAGCAAGATTGAAGATTGTCCGCTCACTCTGCATGTTATCAAACCTCCAACGCAGGATCGTGTCACCTTTGATTTATTTGACCGGGTCAATCGAGGCAGTACACGGTTGAATAATCAAGAAATGAGAAATGCCATATATCAGGGTTCCGCAACAAAACTATTGAATACGCTAGTAGCTTTTGACAGTTTCAAGAAAGCGACTGAAAACGCAATTAAGCCGGACCGTATGAAGGATAAATATCTAGTTCTCCGACTAATTGGATTTTACCTTTGGCGCAAAAAGCAGCTTTTGTCTGTAAAAGAAAAGGGTTTTCCCCTAGTTGAATACCGCAGTGATCTAGAAGATTTCCTAGGTAAAACAATGCTGTTCCTAAACGATCAAGCGGGCAGCACATTCTGCACACAATTCCCGGCGCTGTTTGATGACACAATGAAAAAGTGCGTGACAGTATTGGGTATTGGGTGTTTTCGGTTGCCGAAAATAGGCGACGGACCGCGACGACCAATTAGCATGGCACTATTTGAAACAGTAAGTTATTTGATAATCGAATTGATTGATCTGCCTCAAGAAACATATGAAGGAATAAAAACCAAGTTTGCGAATCTTCTCTCTGACGATAAATTCATCCTTAGTACGACATATACTGTCGACAGTAATATAAGTGTATATAAACGATTTGAACTCGTAGAAACAATTATAAAGGAGATGCGAAATGCTTAATGCACTTCACATTCAAGGGTTCAAATGCTTCGATAAAGTCGAAATAACTTTGCGACGGATTAATATCTTCTCAGGGACTAACTCATCGGGTAAATCTTCGGCTATACAGGCATTTCTTCTGCTTTGTAATAATGCCACGAAAAATTCATCCTCTCCCCTCAATGGAATGTGGTTACGCTTAGGCACATTTGATGAGTGCCGCAATCATCGTATAAATGCACGCATATTCAGAGTTGGTGCAGTAAGCGGGAGTGAAATTTTTCAAGCGGAGTTTCGTTCAGCCAACGATGATTCAAACGATGTAGTTGTTACATTCACAGATGAATCTAGCACGATACAAACCCTAATAAGCCTTGAAGAGCGTCATGTTTATTATCTGCCTGCAAACCGAATTGGTCCTGAGGATTCATATCCAAGAAATTTTGATCGGGTGAATTTTCTTGGGAACAAGGCAGAATTTATTGTCGATTTTCTTTATAAAAACCGCAAACAAGAAGTTGCACCATCACTCATTGTCGATACAGCAAGCGTAACGCTTGAGTACCAAGTCAATTATTGGCTGGGGAAACTATTCGGCATCAACAATACAATCCGTGACCTTGGACTCAGTAATAGCCTCTCTATGGAATTATCACTTGAGAATGGCAAGCCAGTCCGTCCCTATCATATGGGTTCCGGAGTCAGCTTCGCCATCGGCGTACTTGTCTCATGTCTAAGTGCACATCCTGACGATATCGTTGTCATTGAAAATCCGGAAATCCACCTGCACCCCAAAGCACAATCGGAGCTGACAGAATTTCTTTGTTTCGCCGCCAATGCCGGTATTCAAGTTGTACTCGAAACGCATAGCGACCATGTGTTCAATGGTATACGAAAATCCATTGTGAAAAATGAAATCTCCCACACTGATGTAGCAGTGCATTTTTTTCAACTTGACGAAAATGCACTTTCTAAAAATACGGTCATTGACCTCAATGAGCATGGCCGCGTCATGACGCACCCTAAGGGTCTTTTTGACCAGTTTGACGATGACCTCGACCAGATTCTGGGGCTATGACGTGCAGATACTCTTCAACGAACTTTCATTAACCGGCCAATTCCCCACCCAAGATGCATTCGTCAGTAACGGTCTCTTCCCGTTTGTTGGTGTACTGAAGGAAATGCAGGGATTTTCAACATTGCTGCTCAAAAAAAGTGATATGTGGAACAAAATGATCACGCCGACCAGCACTCTGCATTCTTTTCTTATCAATAATGCATTTCGAAAATCCGATGAAGTTCGTCGTTTAAAATCAGCAATTGCCGACCTCACTAAAGAGCCGTTCTGGGATACCGAAAGCAAGCAAGATCCTGACTCTACTTACCTTCTTGACGGGGATGATATCTGGGGAAGTTCACCTGCGGAGGCCTGCGAACGAGATAAATCTGTTGTTTCCTTCATTTCATCAGTTGCTTCTTCAGATCCATTGAATATCATTCGGAATGGAATAAATGTTCCGTTATTGAATTTGACTTGTTCAGGCATACTTACGGAATATCTTTGGGCGAATGATCGAATAACTTTTGAATTATATCTGAAAGCACGTTTTTCAGGAGGCAAACTCGATTTTTCGAAGGTTGATGAGAAAATGGGGTTTTCCGGAATTCAATCTGCTGAACAATCTCTTTTTATTGATACATTCAGAAGATTCGAAGAATTGACTTGGGATCAAATCTTTACTGACAGAGGACTTGACTATAAAGAATATGCTGGAATTATTAACAAGAGCTACCGAGATATAAAAACGCATAAGTTTAGAGCATCAGAAAAAATACGCTGTCACGGGTATCGAGAAAAGGATTCTTTCTTTGTCATTGGCTTTGAGACCGATCATAAGTTGAGCGATAAGGGATAAATATCTTGAATCCTTGTAACAATTTCAGGAATTCAGGGGACAGCATACTTAATTCAAAAGGCGACCAATCGGCCGCCTTTCTGTTTCTTACAGGTGATGTCCCAAGGTGAAACCTATGGGTTCAGGTCTTGAAATATAAGTTTTGCCTGCTATTCTCTCATCCATGGCTCGTCCTCTGCGCATAGAACTCCCCGGTGCCGTCAATCACGTCACCTCGCGCGGCAGTAACCTGAATAACGACAGCCAACTCGGCCGGCAGCTTTGTGTCCGGCACCACTTCACGGGAGGTAGACGATGCAGGTCATCGGTATCAACGGCAGTCCCCGCCAACAATGGAACACGGCAACTCTGGTGGCAAAGGCCCTGGAGGGGGCCGCTGCGCAAGGTGCCCAGACGGAACTTGTCCACCTGTACGACCTGGACTTCAAGGGGTGCACGAGCTGCTTCGCCTGCAAGACCAGGGGGGGGAAGAGCTACGGCTGCTGCGCCATGAAGGACAGTCTGACGCCGGTCCTGGAAAGTATCGCCACGGCCGACGGTCTGGTGATCGGCTCGCCGGTCTATTTCGGCTCGGTCACCGGCGAGACACGCAGCTTTTTAGAGCGGCTGCTGTTCCCCTATCTGACCTACACCGTCCCCTATGGCACCCTGTTTCCGCAGAAGCTGGCCACGGCCTTCATCTACACCATGAACGTCACCGAAGAACGGAGCAGGGAGTTCGGCTACGAGTACTTCATCAAAGCGAACGAACGCTATGCCCAAATGCTGCTCGGCAGCGCCGAGTCGCTCTGCGCTTTCGATACCTGCCAGGTGGACGACTATGGGAAAGTTGTGATCGAGAGCTTCGATCCGGTGCACAAGGCAAAGCGGCGGGCTGAGGCGCTACCGCTGGACTGCCGGCAGGCCTTCGACCTGGGGAGACGGCTGGCCGGGGCAGAAACCGTCGCGACGTAGGACATTCCGGGGACAGTTTACCTAATGCAAAAGGCGGTCGATTGGTCGCCTTTGTTTTTTTGTCACGGAGGGAAATGAGGGGCACTTTCCATGTTCCCCTTGCCCACATTCCGCCTCCGCGGTAACATTCTCCCATGCCACAAAAAAACTGGAAATGTACCTAGTGAATACCGAGCGAAACAATAATCATGTCAAGAGTCCAGTCCTGCGCTGGGTGCTGATTATATGCGGCTGGATCTCTGTGGCCTGCGGAGTGATCGGTATCTTTCTGCCGATCGTGCCGACGGTGCCGTTCCTGCTGCTGGCCGTGGCTTGTTTTGCCAGGAGTTCCGAACGGTTCCACCGGTGGCTGATGGAGCACAATCATCTCGGCCCGCTGCTGCATGACTACCTGAAAGGGTCAGGCATCCCGCTCAGAGCGAAATTGACGGCCATCTCCATGATCTGGATCTCGTTTCCCACTTCAGCTGTTCTGTTCGCCGAGGCGCTCTGGCTGAAGATCCTGCTGCTTGCGGCGGCTGCGGTGATCAGCAGCTATCTGATTTTCCTGCCGACAGCACCGCCGAATGACCGGCAGAAGCAGCCGCGGCAGTGAGGCAGGGCGAAGCGGCACAGGCAATTTCGCTTACGGGGAGAATACTGCGTATACGGGGGGATCAGAACTGAAGGGGACGTAGTTGATTAGTTGACTAACTCGGAACGTAATGGACAAATCAACAACGCCCCCTCAACGCTCCCCGCAATATTCACAATATTCCATGAAGAAAAAAAGGCGAACCGCTTGGCTCGCCTTTTTTGTGTCTGGTGCTTAGCTACAGTTGCCTCTTTCGTCAGGCAATCAGGGGTTTCTGAGAAGAATGTCACCCAGAGAGGTATCGCTCCCCGTGGTTACCGTTTGCACCGGCGAGGAATAAGGGGCAAAGCCTGTTGCCTCCACATGTAACCGGTAGACACCGCCGGGGACAAATGCACTCACCGGCGCCTCCCAGCGATTGCTGGAGAAGTTGCTGAAGATGGTGCCCGAAGCTATCGAAGCTGTTTCACCGCGCGGGACCACCGAGACAGTTGCGCTTGTCCAATCCCTGATAGTGGACACAACCGTGCCGGACAGGGAACCGAAACTGGTCAGCGCGGTCGCTGGTTGGACGATGCGGATGCCGGTGGGTTTCAGGTTGTAGTCGCCATTGCCGCGGGCAACGATGGCCGTGTTCGGGTCAAAGTCGAGGATGATGGCGTTAATGATCCCTGGGGTTACCTGAAAACGTCCGAGCACCTTCAGCCCGGATTGCTGTGCACTGGGAGTAGTGAGCGGGATCTTGACTGTCGGGGCTGTCCTCAATGTCAGGTAGTTGACTGGCGCACTTCCCTGACCGCTCGGGTTCGGTGCCAGGATGAGGCGCACCTGATTGTAAGTCCCGGCTGCGAGAGTGATAGTGCCGAGGATTTCCTGCTGGAAATGCAGTGTGAGAATATCTACAGAGTGCGGAGTGTCATAGGTTACGACGACCGGCAGACGGGAATCAGTGTCCACAGCGTTTTCCAGACCAGCCGGCACGATCCGTACTTCCTTGATGGAGATGAACACATTGGCGAAGCTGTCGCTCTGCCTGTCGGTCAGAGTGACCTTGAGCGTACCGGTGTCTCCTGTTCCGCTGCCGCCGCCGCTACATCCCTGTAGCTGAAAAAACGCCAGGACGGCCAGTAAACAGGCCCCCAGCAAGCAATAAACCTTGACTGATTTTTTTAACATACACTCTCCTTTGGAGTTTCCAGCCTTTGCAGGCGGATTCTGTGATTTTTCATGGAAGGCCCATGATGATGCTCATATTTGCAATAAGATAATTAGCAACTATGGTGCCGGACAATATTTGCGACTGCTGCCAGTGCAACATTCTGAAAGTATTGGTGAAATGCAAAGAGGATCTGCATGGTGCGGTGGGAAACCACCATCGGTACCTGTCATTGTTGACATAACCGGAATATATGACGGTTGCTGCGCCTTACAGCTTCTGAGGAGGTTGAGCAAAACTAGGGACACTCCCCAGAGCAAAACTAGAAAACTAGGAAAACTAGGGACACTCCCCATATTTCTGATTCCCTGCGCCGTCCGCTACTCCTCCCCACGCGGCCGTAGCGGAATAACCTTCGCCGGCCCCTCCTTCAGAAACCGCTCATATCTCTTTGCCCAGTAACAAAAGCCGGCCACACCCACCTCCCCGATTTCGGCGAGTTCGCCGGCCCAGTCCGCGCAGAGATCGGCGAGCATGAGATCGGAGACCTCCCCTATCCAGGGCTGGTACACGACTTCCCCTTCTCCGGAATCGGTATCCGCCTTCAGCAGCAGGTATTTTTTCTCTCCGGCAATCGCGGTGAACAGCTCTTCGTCGTTGCCGGCTGTCTCCGTTACGCAGACGGCGTCTACGCCGTATTCCTCGGGAGCGAACTTCCCGCGCCATGCATCGGCAGGAATGGTGCCCGCCCCTGCAAGGGCCGTGCAGATCGCCTCAAACTCCTCTCCGGCTTCCGCCTCGACGTCTGCGTACTCGAATACCGGCCGGACCAGCCTGACCCTGAACCTCTTTTTCTCCATCGCGTTCTCTCCTGATACCGCAGCATCTGACAGGCAGAATTCCGTAGACGTCCATGCTTAATTCAAAAAGCAGAATTCCGGGGACCTTACTTAAAAGGCGGCCAATCGGCCGCCTTTGCAGTTTCACGCATGATGCAAATTCGCCGGTTGAATGAGCGCCTCGGCAGGTATACCGAGCTTGTCGTGCAGATTGCGGATCATGGTAAGCGTGAGCCCGCGCTTGTGATTGAAGACTTCCGAAACCCTGGCACGGCTCCCCATTAACGGCTCCAGGTCCTGCCGGGTGATGCCGCGGCTCTCCATCCAGTACTTGATCGCTTCTACCGGATCGGGTGACGTGATGACATAATGGTTCTTCTCAAAGGCTTCAAGCAGCGTGGTCAGAACTTCCAGCCGATCACCTTCCGGTGTATCCGGGGCAGCATCAAACAGACGCTCGACTTCTGCAAGGGTTGCCTGATAATCTTCTTCCGATTTTATCGGCCTTATTTCCATGGTATTTACTCCTTTAAACTTGCGTCGCATCAATCCGGTCATATTCTGCATGGGTACCTACAAACCGGATGTAGGCGATGCCGAAACGGTAATTGATCGCGACAATCAAACGATAATCGTTGCCCTTGATATTGAAAACAACCCGATTGTTGGCAACGATGCTGGCGTTACGATAAATTGCCTTGATATCAGCAGGTGATTGCCATACGGCATGCTTCGCATCCTCGTACCACGCCTGCAATGACTGCCGTGCCTGGGGATGACCTTCCCAAAACTCCCGCAAGGTTTTCAGCGCGATTATTCTCATGCTTTGAATACTACCATGTTACCAAATTGGTAACAATAAAAATCTAATCCCAGAGAAATCCGGGGGCATAATACCGACTGTTAAGGCGGCCGATCGGTCGCCTTGGCTGTTTCTGGGATTGGTGGAGCAGTTGCCAGTAAGGCCAGCGGCCCTTTCACGAAGTGTTCAGGTGTAAAAATAAATGGCCGATTTCATCGAAGAGATCGGCCATTTCTATGCATTGGCTATCAGGCCGGCTATGGAAGTGACATAGTTATTGATGGCCCGCCGTTGTTGCTCGGGATGATCCGTGAACTTGACCCCGTAAAGGGTCTTGCTCTCCGGGGTTTCAGCAGATCGGACGATTTCCACTATCGTTTCTACTGGTGACGAATCGGGTAGAATGAACTGGCAACTGACGTGGTTACCCGGCGTCAACTGGTATTCAGATGCCAGCGACATACCGGTACTGCTGATGTCATGGGAGAGGCAGAAAAACTCATCTTCAGAGGTCTTGCTTAATACCTCGACTTTGAGTTTGACCCGTTGGCTTTTGCTTTCCGATAGATTGATATACCTGCCCACGATCTCCATGAGTTGAACCGGGTCTACCGGTTTCAGGATCACGGCGATTGCACCGCTCTGCTCGACTTTTTCCATATTGTTCGGGGTATTGTGACAGACGAGGATGACAGGGACTTCGCCGTTTTGAAGGAGACGAGAGCAGAGGGTGCATCCATCCGTCTCTTCGAGGACCATGTCGGTAAGGATGAGGTCGAAATGATACTTCTCGTTCAGCCTGACGGCGTCTTCGCCGCGTGTGCAACTACAAAGCTGAAAACCTCTTCGCCGCAGGAGCTCAAGGTTCCTGTTCAGAAATAACTGAGCCGCACTTGCTAAGAGGACCTTTTTCATCATCTCACCCTGGTTTCTATATAGCAAACTCACCCGGATTTCTCAACCACTTAATGAGAGATGCCGGGAGGATATTCAGCAGGCCGCCTTTGCTGTTTCTCTCTATCTCCCCACCGAATACCACGTTCCCTTGCCGGTTCCATGTTGCTCCAGATATCCAGTTTGAACAAGCTGACGCAGGTGCAGCTTGACAGTATTGCGATTAGCGGCCAGAAGAGTTACTGCAGCGGCAATGGTGATTCTGCCGCGCTCCCTGGCGATTGCCAGTATCTTTTCTTCCAGCGGGGCCAGCTTCTCCAGTAACTGTTCGCACTCGATCTTGCCGAGCAGGATACAATCGGAATTACCCATAAATATACCCTTATGGTTTTCTTTACCGAACGGGAATAATACTCCTGTTCCGTCTTTTTCAGGGGCAACCTTCCAGCCTTATCGCAAAAAAAACGGCCCCTGAAAGCGGGGCCGTCCGTAACCGAAATAAAGAAACAGGCTAATGGGCGATCGACTGGCGGTACTTGTTGATCTCCCGGACCAGATCAGTCCGGTCGAAGTAGATTTCGTTGCGCCGGATCTTCCCCTCTTTATTGAACTGCAGGAAGCAGAGCGCAGAGCATTCAATGATCTTGTCACCGACCGGTATGCGTGCCTCAAGCCTGTTCATGAAACCACCCTCCAGCGGGATCGGCTCCACCTGTCTCCATATCCAGGTCGGGTTATTCCCGAGAACCTTGGTGAAGTAGATAGTCAGCTGCTCTTTACCCTGAATCCCGGCAGGACGGCCGGGATCAAGGAAAAATGCGTCATCAGCATAGAAAGCTAACAGGCGGTCGGGATTGTTGCCGGTCCAGGCTGGCAGCCACTGATCAGTAAAAGCTCGTGCTTCTTCAGTCGTCATAGTGGGCAGGGCTCCTCGATTGAATATGTATCCTTTCTATGCGAAGCGGTGCCTGCTGTCAATGCGAAATAAGGACCGGCAGGGTCATGTGATTCATCAGATGCCGGGCGACCGGCCCCAACGTGAACACTCCTCGCCGGTTCGGCGCAAAGGCTCCCATGGCTAGCAGGTCCATCTTTTGTTCACAGGCGTGATTCAACAGGACGTCGCCTATCGGAAAGCTGGCTGAGGTCAGGATCTGGTCATGAGTGGCCGCAATTCCGTGACAGGCTAGATATTCGCACAGCTTCAGGGCATCTTTTTCGGCCTGTTCGTCGTTGGTTCCCTGAGAATTGACTGTGACGACACTGACGTGCCGGGCCTTTTCCAGGATTGCCATGGCGTCGTTCACGATCCTTGACGACTCACGCCCGGCGCGCCAGGCTATCATCACCCGTTCTACTGAAACAGCAAAGCTGCCGGCGTAAGGAACCACCAGGACCGGCCGGCCTGTTCCCAAGCCGAGCCGCTCCGGGAGGTCAACCGGTGTCACACTGTTCTGCGCACTATGGTCCGTTTGACTGACGATTACCAGATCGGAGTAATAAGCGTAGATATTGACAACTTCCGAAATCCCGACACCGACAACAGACCAGTCCACATAGAGCCATTCAGCCGATATTCCGGCCAGCGCTGTCTTTTCCCTGAACAGTGCTTCTATCCTGGCGACTGCCTCTGCTTCTCCGGTGGCAGGACCGGAAGCGTAATATGAGTGAGTGACGACATAAATCCCCTTAAGACGGGCTCCATGCAGACGGGCAATATTGATTGCCAGTTCGATTCGTGCCAGGCAGTTGGCCGAATTGTCCAGGTGGAGCAGGATGTCTTTGAATGCCATAACGACTCCTTGTTGTTACCATTCTCCCGGGGCGGGAATCAGACCGGATCGCCCCTGAGGTGCATCACAGTGATCGGCGCTATTCAGGCGCCAGCTGGAAACGCTTTATCATCCGTTGGCGGTAATCGATGATCTCCTTGCGCAAAGAAGCCAGCTTGGACATCTTTTCGTCCAGGCTGTTAATATGTTTATCGAGCATCTCGATCAGTCGCGGGATCACCCGGTCTGTCTCTTTTGCTTCAGCATAGACGGAATCAAGCTCCTGCATCTCCTTGATGGAGAGCCCCAGCTCTTTAAGTCGCAGGATGAATTTGAGCTTGCGTACATCCACCGGCGCATAGACCCTCACCGCACCTTCCAGTCGACGCGGCGGGGACATGATCCCCATCTCCTCGTAGTAGCGCAGCGTCCGGGTCGTTACCCCGATGGTCTTGGCCAGGTTGCCGATCGAAATGAACTCTTCGTTAGTGTCGCTTTTCATGGTAATAACCGCCCCGGATCTTCCATGCCGGTATTCAGGCCGGGAATCTGACTAGTGTACGTTTTTGGAATTCGGAATCTTCTGCGTCTACAGCCAGCGCTTTCTGCGGCGATACTGCTTCAACTCCCGGTAGTTTTTTTTGTCAGCCCCTTCCGAAAGGCCCAGATAAAACTCTTTTACATCCTCATTAGCTTTCATCTGTTCGGCAGTGCCGCTCAGTACAATCCTGCCACCTTCCATGATATACGCATGATCGGATATGCCGAAGGCGACATTGGCGTTCTGCTCGACAAGCAGAATGGTGGTCTTCTCTTCACTGTTTATTTTTTTGATGAGCTGGAAGATCTCCTGGACCAGCAGCGGTGCTATGCCGAGAGACGGCTCATCAAGGAGCATCAGTTTTGGGCGGGCCATCAGCGCCCTGCCAATGGCAAGCATCTGCTGTTCTCCTCCTGAAAGATAGCCAGAAAGCTGGTTTCTTCTTTCCCGCAAGCGGGGGAAATAGTCGTAGACAAGGTCTTTGTCTCTTTTGAAACCTGCCTTGTCTTTTCTGGTATGTCCGCCGACTATGATATTTTCTTCTACGGTCATATCATCAAAGACCCGGCGCCCTTCCATGACCTGAAAAATTCCTTTGCGGACGATCTCTTCCGGGTTCAGGTTGCTGATCCGCTCACCCATGAACTCGATTGAGCCGTCAGTCACTTCCCCGTCTTCAGACTTAAGCAGTCCGGATATCGCTTTCAGGGTTGTGCTTTTACCGGCGCCGTTCGCTCCGAGCAGGGCAACGATCTTCCCTTCCGGGACATGCATGGTAAGGCCCTTGAGGACGAGAATGACTTTATTGTAGATCACTTCTGCGTTGCTGATCTTGAGCATTTATCTGAACCTCGGAGTTCGTCCGTATGGGGAGAGGTTGACCTCTCCCCATACATCTATTCACACCTTTAACTACTCAACAACTTAACCAATCAACCGTTTCTACAGCCCCAGCCACTCTTTTTTGCGCGGTGTTTCCTGATCAGCCACCTTGACCATTTTGCCACCCTTGATTACATAAATGGTGGTCTTGGTGGTGCCACGATGGTCGGTTGCTGTGTAGGTAAGCGGCGGAACCAGACCCCCGGTTTCGAAGTTTTTCATGGTTTCCATCGCCTTCTTCACTCCTTCACCAGTGAGCTGTTTGTTCTTGTCGGCGATTTTGAGGGCTTCTGCCCAGGTCAGACCATACGCCCAGCCCCGCACGTAAACTGTATCGCGTTGATCTTTGGTGGGGTGTTTCTTGTCCCAGTCCAGGATCTGTTTCATGCCGGGGACATTGGCACCGTAAGGAACATTGGTAGTCATGCCGTAAACACCTTCAGCAGCTTCACCGGCAAGTTTCGGCAGCGCTTCGGTCATGCCGTAGTTACCGAGGAAGAAAATCGTCTTGATTCCAAGTTTCTTGGCGTCTTTGAGCAGGTTGGCGCATGGGGCGACGGTCGTCTGCACGTAGGCGTAATCAGGATTTTTCTTCTGCATGCTGAGAAGATTGGAGGTTACGTCCTGCACCGGTGCCGGGATAATCTCTTCATGTACCAGATTGATGCCAAGTTCTTTGGCGTATTGCCGACCCGCCTCGATCGGTGCTTTGCCGAAACCGTGGTTCGGATAGATGAAGGCTACCTTGGCAGCTTCTTTTCCTTTCCAGTTCTTTTTGACGTAATCGAGAAAGCCGCGGATCTGGTCGGAATAGCTGGCGCCGACGAAGAAGTTGTATGGTGTTTTGGTCGGGTCGGTCAGATGGCCCGAATAGGACGCAGAAAAATAGGGAATCTTGTCCTTGGCAATAGTTTCTTTCAAAGCTTCGGTATCACCTGTTCCCCAACCGTTAATCATAACAACCTTGTCCGACTCGACGAACTTCTTGTACGTTGCAGTTGCTTGAGGAATTTTGTAGGCATAATCAACATTGATAAGTTCAATTTTCTTTCCGTTGATCCCGCCCTTGGCGTTGATCGAAGCGATAGCGTCCTGAACGCCGTCAGCAAATGGTTTGCCGACGTCAGCCGTGACACCGGTCAGGTCCCATAACCCGCCGACCTTGATAGTCTCCGCTGCAAATGATGCTGATGCGATTGTTAATGCTGCTGTCACTGTTACGAGAATTCTTCCGAATTTCATAGCTACCTCCCTTTGTGTGTTTTACTGCCCGATATGATTTTTCTTCCTGGTCATGCACGACGTTAATGCCGCTGCATTCTGTCAAAAGCTTACGTTACGACTCTATGCCGTCACTGTCAGAACGGATATATTTTCCAGTAATTTCTGATTCTATGCCAGCGGGCAGCCAACCCGTGTGGTTCGAAAAGGATGAAGACAACGACAAAAATACCGAAGACCAGTTCCTTCATGGCTGCCAGCTTGGCGACAAGTAAAGGAAAAGGTCCGGCCAATGCTGACGTTGACAGTCTGAGCAATTCTGGAAGCAGGGTGATGAAAACTGCGCCATAGATAGATCCGAGGATGCTGCCGAGTCCGCCGATAATGATCATGCCGAGATAATCGATAGCGACCGTGATCGGGAATGTTTCCGGAGAGATGATTTTTGCCTGATATGCTACCAGTGCTCCGGCAACGCCGACATAAAAAGAGCTGATTCCGAAAGAGAGGAGCTTGTACTTCAGGATGTTGACACCCATGACTTCTGCGGAAATAGCTTGATCCCGAATGGCGATAAAGGCTTTGCCGACTTTGGTGCGGAACAGGTTTTTGGCAAAAAGTACTGCCATGATCGCTATGACGAAAATAAGGAAGAACAGTCTGGCGTCAGTGTCAAAAGCAAAGCTGCCCAGTTTTGGGGGCGGGATGGAGAGTCCGGCCACTCCGCCGGTAACCGATTCCCATTTGACGACAAGGAACTCGACAATAAAATGGGCTGCCAGGGTAGCCATTGCCAGATAAAGGCCCTTGATGCGCAGAGACGGGATCCCGACAAACATGCCGAAAAAGGCTGTCATCAGCCCGGCCAGAGGTATGCAGAGAAAGAAGGGCAGTCCGAACCTGGTTCCGAGGTAACCGCTGGAGAAGGCGCCGATAGCCATGAATGCAGCGTTACCGAGTGAGATCTGGCCGGTGAAGCCGGTCAGGATGTTCAGTCCGACGGCACCGATGACAGCTATTCCGATACGGTTGGCGATATCGAGCACGTATCCAGGGGTATACAGCGGGACCGTGAAGAGGAGGCAGAGAAAAAGCCCGAGCATGATACGGGCACTGTTCGATTCGAAGATGGTCATATCTGCTGCATAAGATGTCTTGAAATCACCACAACGCATAACGCCTCACTTTGTGAAAGGTTAAAATCTAACCCCCCTCAATCCCCCCTTGTCAGGGGGGAAGTTTTTAAGCCTCCCTTGATAAAGGGGCGGTTTGGAGGGGTTTTAAACCCGTTCGATCTTCTTTTTGCCGAACAGTCCATACGGTTTGAACATCAGAATCAGGATCAGGGCGATGTAGGGCGCCACTTCCTTGGCTCCGCCGCCGACGAAGGGGTCTACATAGCCGCCTGACAGGTTTTCAAGGACACCGATAATGACTCCGCCGACGATGGCGCCCAGAATGCTGTCCAGTCCGCCCAGTATGACGACCGGCAGGACTTTAAGTCCCATGAAGCTGAGAGACATGTCGATGCCGCCGCGGATCGTGCCGAGAAGGATGCCGCCTACCGCTGAAACAATGGCTGAAATAGCCCAGGACAACGCGAACATCTTCTTGACGCTGATCCCCATCGAGAGGGAGACCTGCTGGTTCGAAGCAGTCGCCCGCATTGCCACGCCGGTTTTAGAGTATTTGAAGAACAGGGTCAGAAGAGTGACCAGAAGTGTGACACAGCCGATGGCGTAGAGATAACCCTGGGAAACCGGGATCGGTCCGATCTGTACCGGTTCGGGCGGGAATACCTCGGGAAAGGGGATGGTGTCAGTCCCATACGCCAGTTGCACAAGCGCTTTCAGGATGCTCGAGAGCCCGAGGGTCACCATTATCACCGAGATCAGGTGCGAGCCTATGAGCGGGCGGAGAATGACCCGCTCGATAATCAGGCCGAGGACAGCAGAAAATGCCAGAGTTATCAGGAACGATTGGAAGAACGGAATATTATGCCTGGTCATCAGGTCGAGGCAGATATAGGCGCCGACCATCAGAAACTCACCCTGGGCCAGATTAAGGGCGCTGGTTGCCTTGTAGATGATGACAAAACCGGTGGCGACCAGCGAATAGATGCAGCCGACGACGAGTCCGTTGATCAACAGTTGCAGCAGAAAAGTCATGTCCATAACAGCATCCTCTTAAATAACCTGGATTCGGCAGTTGAAAGCCACCTGATTTCGCGCTGACGCGCTCATTCCGGCAGACTAAAGGTTCCTGAAAAGTATCCTGCTTTGAATTCTGGCACTTCTCCCCTCCTGCAGGTCGATGGTCGTGTCGATCTCCAGGGTTTCTGCTCCGGAATAAAGTGCTTCGATGACCTCACGGTATCGATCTTCCACCGTCTTCCGACGCACTTTTCCGGTTCTTGTTATCTCATCGTCATCAGCATCTAACTCTTTGTAAAGAAGAGTAAAACGCTTGATACGGGAGCTTTCAGGTAGTTCGCGGTTGATCTTTGCCAACTCTTTTTCAATGAAATCGTACACTTCCGGCTTGGACACCAGGTCGCTATAGGTGCCGTAGGAAATTTTATTATCTCCGGCCCATTTGCCTATTATCTTCCCGTTGAGGCAGACCAGTGCAGCGAGATAGGGACGATCTGCGCCGATCAGCAGCGCTTCTCCGATAAACGGGGAAAACTTGAGCTTGCTCTCCACGGACTGGGGTGCAAGGGTAGAGCCATCGGCCAGTCTGATGATGTTTTCGAGCCGGTCGATCAGGGTCAGATGCCCATCAGCATCCAGTGAGCCGGCATCGCCGGTATGGAGCCAGCCATCCTTGAGTGCGTTGGCAGTAGCTGCTTCATCCCCGTAATATCCATTGAAAACTCCGGCGCTTTTCAGGAGAATCTCTCCTTCATCCGAAAAGCTGATCTCAGTGCCGGGGAGTGGCAGGCCGACAGTCGTTCCCTTGATATCTCCGCTTTGATGCATGAAGGCGACACCCGAAATCTCGGTCAGACCATACACCTGTCTGAGATTAACTCCCATTGCATGGAAAAATCTGAAAGCATCAGTTCCGAGTGCAGAGCCGCCGGTTAGAGCCGCCCGTACTCTGGAAAGGCCGAGACGATCACGCAGTGCCCTCATGAGAGCGACATGGGCTAGCAGGTAGAGAGCTCTGGAGAGCAGCGATGCCGGTTTCCCCGCCAGTCTGGCTGTAGCAGCCCGCTCGCCGATCGGCATGAAGCTGTTGTACATGAACCGTTTGAAAGGGGTGCTTTCCATCATCCGGACCTGGACAGTCGAGGCTATCTTTTCCCATATCTGCGGCGGTGCGAAGATGATGTGGGGCCCGATCTCCCGCAGATCAGCCATCACCGTTTCACTGTTTTCAGGGAAGTTTACGGTGAAGCCTTTATAGAGAGCAGCCGCAACGGACATCATCAGTTCCCCGAACCAGGCAAGCGGCAGGAAAGAGACAAATTCGTCGCTGTCTTTCATTCCGGAACCGCTTGAGAGATTGGCCGCCATGCCGATGATGTTGCCGTGGGTCAGCATTGCACCGCGTGTCGCCCCGCTTGAGCCTGATGTCGTGCAGATAATCGCGATGTCGTTGCTATCTCCTCTGGAGATAAGCTGTTCGAATCTGTCAGGATCATTTTCTTTATGCACAGTCCCCGCTGAGTACAGCTGCTCAAGCGATTGCAGCCGTTCATCCCGGTAGGATCGCATGCCGCGAGGATTGCAGTAGATGATTTTTTTCAGAATTGCCGGTGCCAGCCCGCTTTCAAGGATCTTGTCTACCTGCTCCTGGTCTTCGGCAATCACATATTTGACGTTGAACTGGAGTAAAAGGGAGCAGATTTCAGTGCCGGTAGCATCCTGATGCAGCGCCACCGGGATCCCGCCTGCCACCCCTGTACCGATCAGGGCGTACAGTGATGACGGCCGGTTATTGCTGATGATCGCTACCGTGTCACCAGCTTCGAGCCCCAGCGACAATAGGCCCAGGGAGAAGAGGCCGACTTTTTCATAGTATTCCTGCCAGGATGTCTCCTGCCAGATCCCGAGGCACTTTACCCTCAGGGCGGCTTTTCCTTTGCCGAAACGCTGGGCGTTCTTTTTGAGGAGCCTGGCAAAGGTCGCTTCATCCGGGCTCACTGCTGTTGGCTTCCCTTTGTTCATCTATATGTCCTCTTCACCGAGATATGCCTTTATGACATGAGGATCCTGCTGAACCTCTTCCGGGGTGCCGCTGGCGATCTTCTTGCCGAAGTCAAGCACGCAGACTGCATTTGAAATATCCATGACAACACCCATATCATGCTCGATCATGATCACTGTGATTCCCCGTTCCCCATTGGTCTCAACAATGAAGCGGGCCATGTCTTCGGTCTCTTCATGATTCATCCCGGCCATCGGTTCGTCCAGTAACAGGATTTTCGGCTCCAACGCAAGTGCCCGTGCCAGCTCGACCCTCTTTTGAAAACCGTACGGGAGTGTGCCGACAATTTTGTTCCTGATGCTCTGGATGGAGAGGAATTCGATTATCTCCTCGACAAATCCGCGATTTTTGATCTCCTCGTTGCGTGCCGGGCCCAGATAGATCCCCCCCTGCAGAAGGCCTGCATGTTGATGCAGGTGACGACCTATCATCAGATTGTCTATAACGGTCATTCCTTTGAAGAGGGCGATGTTCTGAAAAGAGCGGGCTATTCCCATCTTGGCGCGTTGGTATGGCGGTAGAGATGAAATGTCCGTATCTTCAAAAATAATTCTGCCGTTTTGCGGCGTATACACTCCGCTGATGCAGTTAAGCATAGAGGATTTCCCTGCGCCGTTCGGGCCGATAATGGCGAAAATCTCTCCTTTTCTGACCTCGAAAGAGACTCCGGACAGGGCACGTACTCCGCCGAAGTTCAACTGGATGTCGCTACAGGAAAGTTGGATCATCCCTTCATCGCTCCTTTATCGGGTTGCTGATCTTAGCTAGTACCATGTGACTCTTATACTTTCGCATCAAACCCCTCTAAGTCTCCCTTTATGCCCCAGAGGGCACTTGACAGGGGAGACTTCAGACCTTCTCCCCTGTCAAGGGAGGATCAGAGAGGGGTTGGTTTTAGATGTTGCGCAGCGCTAGAACAGTGTTAAACAGTTTTGAATGCTTAGTCAGCCCAACGTGTTGATCTGCGTATGATTGGCAGGCGGCTAACGTAAACATTCAGAATACAGGCCTTTTCCGGTTTGCAAAATCGATGCTCAGTTGCTCTCAATAGATGAGCTAGAGCGAATATAGCGCAGGGTTTAATCACTTTACAAGCAAAAAACGCAATTACTAAAAAATTGTTTTATAAATGCTTGACATAAACGTAAAGAGCCATTAATCTGATATCCGCAGCATATCAAAATGATCTGATCGGTCAGTGGAATACCAGGTATCAAGGTTAACTCGATTTTAACGGGAAAAGCGGGCACTGTCTTCTTGGCAGACCCGGTAAACATGCAGTGTAGATGTCATCATCAACCAGGTTTTGAACGTAAACGGAACAACCCTCCCGATATCTTTTCCGAGTCTCCCGGATATCAGACAATAACCAGGTATGGCTTTATGACAAACCGCAGAACAATGGTTTGATCTCATTGTTCAAGGGATCATTTCTTCTGAAAGGGGGGATCTTTTTTATGCAGATGCCGGACATACAACCATTCAAGACAGCGCACAAGGTCCGTTTCGTGACCGCCACCAGCCTTTTCGACGGACACGATGCTACCATTAATGTCATACGGCGCATTCTTCAGTCTTCGGGTGCTGAAGTAATCCACCTGGGTCACAACCGCTCGGTGGAGGAAATTGTTACCGCTGCTATTCAGGAAGATGCCCAGGGTATCGCGGTCAGCTGCTACCAGGGCGGCCACATCGAGTTTTTCAAATACATCATCGATCTCCTTCGCGAACGTGGAGAGGGCCATATCAAGGTGTTTGGCGGCGGGGGCGGGGTAATCGTGCCGGATGAGATAGCCGAGATCGAAGGATTCGGCGTCAATAAAATATTCTCTCCGGAAGACGGCAGGCGGATGGGGCTGCAGGGGATGATCAACCTTATGCTCAAGGAGTGTGATTTTTCTGTCGAGCGAAATATAACGACAGAGATCGACAGACTTGCCAGGCAGGATGTCCGGGCAGTCAATACCCTGATCACTCTGGCGGAACAGGCAGTGCATGACCACACCAGCGGCTACACTGCGCTCAGAGAGCAGATCAGGGGGATGGCTCAGGATGTGCCGGTGGTCGGAATAACCGGAACCGGCGGTGCAGGAAAGAGTTCCATAACTGATGAACTGGTGCTGCGATTCACCCGTGATTTTCCTGACAAGAGCGTTGCCATCCTTGCAGTAGATCCTTCCCGTCAGCGAACCGGCGGCGCTCTTCTGGGCGACCGGATCAGGATGAACTCGATCAATGCCAGCCGTATCTATATGCGTTCTCTGGCAACCCGGGAGTCACAGACCGAGCTTTCTTCGGCCATTCAGGATGCGATAGATGTGGTGAAGGCCGCCGGGTTCGACCTGATATTTATCGAGACCAGCGGCATAGGCCAGGGGAATGCCGGGGTCGTCGGCATCTGTGACGTTTCCCTCTACGTCATGACTTGCGAGTTCGGCGCTCCCACCCAGCTTGAGAAGATCGATATGCTCGACTTCGCGGATCTGGTGGCCATCAACAAGTTCGAGCGAAAAGGAGCTGAAGATGCTTTGCGGAATGTCCGCAAGCAGTATCGACGCAACCGTAACCTCTTTGAAGTCGCTGATGAGGCACTGCCGGTATTCGGTACCATCGCCTCCCAGTTCAACGACCCCGGCACCAATGTCCTTTACCGGGCCCTGATCGAGGCTACCAATGCCAAAAAGGGGAGTTCCTGGCAATCGTCTCTTCAGATCACTGAAAAAGAGAGTCTGAAGAAGTACATTATCCCGCCTGACCGTGTTCATTACCTCGGTGAGATCGTGCATGCAGTGCGCGGTTATCGCAAGCAGGTCGGTGAGCAGTCCGCTGTCGCCCGGCGTCTGTTCCAGTTAACCGGTGCCAGGGAAGTGCTGGGTGAGCCGTCGACAATCGCGGAACTGGATACACAGATCGCGGTCTTTGACTCCAGACTCCACGAGGAGCCGAAAAAAATACTGAAGGAGTGGCCCGAACTGAAGGCATCCTACCGCCGCGATCAGCTCGTGACCAAAGTCAGGGACAAGGAGATTCGCAGCGATCTTTATACTACGACACTTTCCGGTACACGGATCCCCAAGGTCTGTATCCCCGACTTTGCCGACTGGGGTGAGATCCTCCGCTGGAGCATGCTGGAAAATGCACCGGGGCTGTTCCCCTTCACTGCCGGCGTCTTCCCGTTCAAGCGGGCCGAAGAGGACCCGAAACGACAGTTTGCCGGGGAGGGGACTCCGGAGCGGACCAACCGCCGCTTTCATTACCTCTGCAAGGATGATGATGCAAAGCGCCTTTCTACCGCCTTCGACAGTGTGACCCTCTATGGCGAGGATCCCGATTATCCGCCGGACATCTACGGAAAGGTCGGCGAAAGCGGGGTCTCCATCTGCACCGTAAACGACATGAAGAAGCTGTTCGCCGGGTTTGATCTCTGCGCCCCGAACACCAGCGTCTCTATTACCATAAACGGCCCTGCCCCGATGATGCTGGCGTTTTTCTTCAATGCGGCGATCGATCAGCAGGTGGACGTATTCAGCCAGAAGAACGGCAGAGCGCCCTCCGCAGACGAGTATGAAGAGATCCGCACCTGTACCCTGCAGACCGTCCGCGGCACGGTCCAGGCTGACATCCTCAAGGAGGACCAGGGTCAGAATACCTGTATCTTCTCCACAGAGTTCGCTCTGAAGATGATGGGGGATATCCAGCAGTACTTCATCGAAAAGAAGGTGCGGAACTACTACTCGGTCTCCATCAGCGGCTACCACATCGCCGAGGCCGGAGCAAACCCGATCAGTCAGCTGGCTTTTACCCTTTCCAACGGGTTTACCTTTGTCGAGTACTATCTTTCACGCGGCATGGACATCGATGATTTCGCTGCCAACCTCTCTTACTTCTTTTCCAACGGACTTGATCCCGAATATACGGTCATCGGCCGTGTTGCCCGCAGGATCTGGGCGGTTGCCATGCGGGAGAAATACGGCGCAAACGATCGCAGCCAGAAACTCAAGTATCATATCCAGACATCAGGCCGGTCGCTGCATGCCCAGGAGATGGATTTCAATGATATCCGGACAACGCTCCAGGCGCTCATGGCTATCTACGACAACTGCAACTCTCTGCACACCAATGCGTATAATGAGGCGGTCACGACCCCGACCGAGGAGTCGGTCCGCCGAGCCATGGCGATCCAGATGATCATCACCAAGGAGTTCGGGCTGGCAAAAAACGAGAACTCTCTGCAGGGCTCCTTCATCATCGAGGAGTTGACGGATCTGGTGGAAGAGGCGGTCATGGCCGAGTTCGAGAGGATCGACCAGCGGGGCGGTGTACTCGGCGCCATGGAGACCCAGTACCAGCGGTCAAAGATCCAGGACGAGTCGATGCTGTACGAACACAAGAAGCACAATGGTGAGCTCCCCATCGTCGGAGTTAACACCTTCCTGAACCCGCGTGCGGATGAAGAGGGCTTCAATGTGCCGGGTGAGCTGGCACGGGCCACCAAAGAAGAGAAGGAGCAGCAGATCCAGAATCTGCGGGCATTCCAGGAACTGAACAGCCTCAAGGCTACTACCGCTCTTAAGCAGCTTCAGGAAACTGCCATTGCCGGCGGCAATATTTTTGCCGATCTTATGGAGACGGTCAAGGTGGCGTCATTGGGGCAGATCAGTCATGCTCTGTATGAAGTCGGCGGGAAGTACCGGCGGAATATGTGATGAGGCGGGCGAAGGTTCAGCGCAGGTTGAGAGCACGAGTATCGCTTGTCTGCGACGGTGAAAGCCGTTTCTCTCTGCAACGCCTCTGCTTCAGTTCGCATGACTCAGGTACATTCCGGCACAGATAATCCGTCACCTGTTTAGCTCGATTTATCCGGCGATCAGCCCCGGCTGTTTTCGTTCGATACGGCTTTCACCGTCACAGGGGCACGGTGATCACTTCAAACTGAGAGCTGATGAAAATCAAAGCAGGAGAAGGAGATAACCATGGTATCAGCAGCAGAGTCACAGCAGCGCATAGCAAAATTACAGGGGATGTTGCAGGAAAAGGGGCTGGACGGCGCCCTCTTCATCTTTCCCATCGATGTCTATTATTTTACCGGCACCCGCCAGAACGCCACGCTCTGGATTCCGACCTCCGGCGCAGCCATGCTGCTGGTGCGTAAAAGCATTGCCCGTGCCCGGGAAGAGAGTCCGCTGCCCGACATCAGACCCTTCCCGTCCAGCAAGGAGTTCGGCGGTCTGTTCCCTGAGGCCGCAGTGAAAATCGGCTTTACGTATGATGTCGCGCCGGTGCAGCAGCTCAATTTCTACGCCAAGATGCTGCCGGGGCGCGAATTTGTGGACATTTCGCCGCTCAACCGGGAGCTCCGTTCGGTGAAGAGTCCTTTCGAGCTGGAACAGCTCCGTCACTGCGGTGAGCGGCTCTGCTCCGTCTTTGCCCAGGTGCCCGCTTTTCTTAAAGCCGGCATGCGTGAACTTGATCTGGCCGCCGAATTCGAATACCGGCTGCGCAAGGCCGGGAACGAGGGGTATGTCCGGATGCGGGCTTTCAACCAAGAGCTCTTCGGCGGATTGACCGTCTCCGCCGGCGGGGCCAGCTACGGTTTCTTCGACGGAGCCGTCACCGGCCGGGGCCTGTCCAGCGCCTCGCCCCAGGGTGCCTCGCTGGAGGTCATCCGGGAAAACGAGCCGGTATTCGTGGATTTCACCGGTGTTTTCAATGGCTACATCACCGACATGACCAGAATCTTCGTCATCGGCAGACTCGATCCGCAACTGAAAGAGGCATTTGATCTGTCGCTGGCCATCCAGGAACGGCTGCAGGCGGCTCTGAAGCCGGGCGCGATCTGCGAAGAGCTGTTTCTCGCTTCGGCGGAAATGGCGAACGTGGCCGGGTTCGGCGACTACTACATGGGTATGCCGGGTGAAAATGCGAAATTCGTCGGCCATGGTGTGGGGCTTGAGCTGGACGAGTTCCCGGTCCTGGCTCAGGGTTTCAAAGTGCCGCTGCAGGCCGGCCAGGTTATTGCCGTCGAACCGAAATTCGTCATCCCCGGCAAAGGTGTCATAGGCATCGAAAACACGTTTGTCGTAACAGCTGGCGGTGGCGAGAAGATCACGGATATTCCTGACAGGATCACATTTGTCTGACGTTTCCGATTTCAGAATACGGTTATATTTTAAATTGACTTGAACGTAAACGTGATGTAAATTGGTCTCACATCTGACAGGAGGATTCGGGCATGAGTGAAAACGTATATGTCGTCGAGGCAAAGAGAACCGCTTTTGGTTCTTTTGGCGGGATGCTGGCTGATGTTGAGGCTCCGGCACTGGCTTCTGCGGTTATCAAAGGTCTGCTGGAGAGCAGCGCTCTTCCTGCTGATGCTGTGGATGAGGTGATCATCGGTCAGGTGCTTTCCGGCGGCTGCGGACAGGCTCCGGCCAGGCAGGCGATGCGTGGGGCGGGGATTCCGGATTCGACTCCTGCCATGACGATCAATAAAGTCTGCGGGAGCGGTCTGAAAGCAGTTATGCTTGCTTCAGACAGCATCCGGCTTGGGAATGCGGCGATTGTCGTTGCCGGCGGGATGGAGAACATGTCGCTGGCGCCCTATATTCTCAAAAAAGCGCGGACCGGCTACCGGATGGGGCACGGCGAGCTGCTTGACCTGATGATCTATGACGGACTGACTGATCCCTACACCGGTGTCCATATGGGGATAATCGGCGAGGCGAGTGTGGAACGGGCCGGGCTGACCCGTCAGGAACAGGATGATTTTGCGGTCCGTTCCTATCAGCTTGCCCAGGCAGCAGTCACGAACGGCGTCTTTAGCGACGAGATCGTCCCTTTTGTGAAGAAGAGCAGGAAAGGGGAGGAGGTTCTGGCAACTGATGAAGAGCCTTTCAAGGGTGATCCTGCGAAGCTTTCGCAACTCAAGGCCGTTTTTAAAAAGGACGGCACCATCACCGCCGGCAATGCTTCTTCGATCAATGACGGAGCAGCCCTGCTCCTGCTCTGCGGAGATGAGGGGTTGAAGAGATACGGGCTGAAGCCGAAGGCACGGATCGTCGCTTCAGCAACAGCAAGCCTGCACCCGGATTATTTCCCCGAAGCGCCGATAACCGCTATTGAAAGGGTCTGCGCCCGGGCGGGACTGAAGCTGAGCGAGATCGACCTGTTCGAGATCAACGAGGCGTTTGCCTCAGTGGCGCTTCTCGCAATCAAAGGGCTCCATCTTCCCCTGGAAAAAGTCAATGTCAACGGTGGTGCCTGCGCGATCGGTCATCCGATCGGTGCCAGTGGTGCACGACTTGCTGCGACAGTTATCCGCGAACTGCATAAACGAAAACTTCGCTATGGACTGGCCACGCTCTGCATCGGCGGGGGAGAGGCTGTGGCAGTGATATTTGAGAGAGTGTAACCCCTCCAAGCATCCCCTTGTCAGGGGAGGCTTTAAGGCTTCCCCCCTGACAAGGGGGGATTGAGGGGGGTTGGGTTTAAATTTCAGGAGGAATTTTATGATCAAAAAAGTCGGAGTTCTCGGCGCGGGACAGATGGGGAACGGTATCGCTCATGTCTTTGCCCAGTATGGATTTTCAGTGGTGCTCTTCGACATAGCCGCAGCCCAGCTTGAAAAGGCTGTTGCCACCATTCAGCAGAATCTTGAGCGGCAGGCGAAAAAAGGGACGATACCCGAATCCCTGATTGCAGAGACGATCTCCCGGATAACGACCACTCAGAACATGTCCGATCTGTCCGGCGTCGATTTCGCAGTCGAGGCGGTGACCGAAAACGAGTCATTGAAGCTGGAGATCTTCCGTCAGCTTGACGCGACGGTCCAGCCTTCAGCATACCTTGCTTCAAACACCTCCTCGATCCCGATCACCAAGATCGCCGCAGTGACAAAACGCCCGGATAAAGTGATCGGCATGCACTTCATGAACCCTGTCCCCCTGATGAAACTGGTCGAGATCATCCGCGGTCATGCCACCAGCGACGAAACTTTTGCAGTCACCTCGGACCTGGTGGCAAAACTTGAAAAAGAGATGGCGGTATCCCAGGACTATCCGGGCTTCATCGTCAATCGTATCCTCATGCCGATGATCAACGAGGCTGCATTTGCTCTCTATGAAGGGATAGCGACAGCCGAAGATATCGACAAAGGGATGAAGCTCGGCACCAACCAGCCCATGGGGCCGCTGACCCTGGCGGACTTCATAGGTCTGGACACCTGCCTCGCCATCATGAACGTTCTTTACGACGGTTTCAAAGACCCGAAATACCGACCCTGCCCGCTGCTCGTCAAGATGGTTAATGCCGGCTATATGGGGAGAAAATCGGGGAGAGGATTTTATACATATTAATCGCGATAATGAACGTTTCGTAGGGGCGGATGGCGTCCGCCCTTGGGCGCATGCCATGCGCCCCTACAGGAGGATGTCATGGAATACTCTAATCTGCTGGTCGAAATCACTGAAGGTGTTGCCACACTGGTTATTAACAGTCCGCGGACACTGAACGCTTTGAACAGTAAGCTGCTGACAGAGCTGGAGTGTGTGCTTTATGAGCTCAACCTGGATGAATCCGTCAAGGTCGTGATCCTGACCGGAGCCGGTGACAAGGCTTTTGTCGCCGGTGCGGACATCAAGGAGATGTCCATGATGAGCTCCTATGAAGGACATCAGTTCGGACTGAAAGGTCAGCGGGTGATGATGCTTATCGAAAAGATGACCAAGCCGGTCATTGCAGCGGTCAACGGCTATGCCCTCGGCGGCGGACTGGAGCTTGCCCTGGCCTGCGATTTCATCTATGCATCGGATAAGGCCAAACTGGGATTCCCGGAGGTCACTCTCGGAGTCATACCCGGTTTCGGTGGTACCCAGAACCTGGCACGGCTGATCGGCCCCAACAAAGCCAATGAACTGATCTTCAGCGGGAAAATGATCAATGCGGAGAAGGCTGCATCATGGGGGATCGTCAACGAGGTCTTCGCACCGGAAGAGCTGCTGGCAAAGGCAAAGGAAACCGCTACCCTCATCGCCGGCGTCGGAACAGTTGCGGTTGGCTATGGAAAGAACGCGATAGCCAACGGGCTTAACATGACCAAGGAAGACGGTTTCAAATATGAAGCTGCTCTCTTTGGGGTCCTCTTCTCGACTGATGACCAGAAAGAGGGAATGGGAGCATTTGTAGAGAAGAGGAAAGCGGTGTTCACCGGTAAATAAATAGTCACATCTCAGGAGGGATTTCATGGATTTCGAGCTTAGTCAGGACCATAAAGTGCTGCAGGACGCAGTTCGCGACTTCGTAAACAAAGAGATCAAGCCGATCGCGATGAAGATCGATGAAGATCATTATATCCCTGATGAACTGGTGAAGAAGATGGGAGAGATGGGCCTTCTGGGCAGTTACTTCCCGGAAGAGTACGGCGGTGCCGGGCTCGACATGCTCTCCTATGCCATTGTCGTCGAAGAGGTCTCCAAGGCGTGCGGCTCAAGCGGTGTGCTGATTTCCGCTCATACCTCGCTGGCCAGCGGGCCGATCTATACGTTCGGCACCGAAGCGCAGAAGAAAAAATGGCTTCCGGCACTCAACAGCGGCGAGATTATCGGCTGTTTTCTCCTGACCGAGCCTGATGCGGGGAGTGATGCCGGCGGAACCGCCACCATGTACCGGCGGGAAGGGGACGAATTCGTCATCAACGGCGGCAAGACCTTTATCACCAATGGCGGCTACCTTGGTACCGGGGTGCTGCTCGCTTCCTATGACCGGAGCCTGAAACATAAAGGGATCTCCGCCTTTATCGTCGACCTGAAATCTCCGGGGGTCACCATACTGAAGAATGAAAACAAAATGGGGATCCGTGGCAGCTATACGACCGCTTTTGCATTCGACAATCTGCGCGTCCCGGTTGAGAACCTTCTCGGTCAGGAGGGGAAGGGTTTCAATGTCGCCATGGACACGCTGAACGGTGGGCGTATCGGCATCGCTTCGCAGGCGCTCGGCATTGCCGAAGGGGCTTTTGAACGGGCACTTGCCTACTCGAAAGAGAGGAAGCAGTTCGGTCAGGCGATCTGCGAGTTCCAGGGTATCCAGTTCAAACTTGCCGACATGTGGACCCGGATCGAGACCAGCAAGCTTCTCATCAACAAGGCTGCCTGGCTGAAAGACAACAAGAAGAGCTACACCATGGAGTCGGCTATGTGCAAGATGCACGCCTCCGAAACCGCGACCTTTGTCACCAAGGAGGCGATCCAGATCCACGGCGGCTACGGCTACATTGCAGACTACGAAGTGGAGCGGATGTACCGGGACGCCAAGATCACTGAAATATATGAAGGAACCAACGAAGTGCAGAGAGTTGTTATCTCGAAACTGCTTTTATCCTGATTTGTCCCTTCGGTTCGATTTTGGCCTTAGAGCAAGGCGGCGAGGAGGGAGCGTGAGGCGTAGCAGCGCTACGTTGAGAATGATCCTGACGTAGCCAACGCAGCTATCAGGCCAAAGGCGAGCCGAACTACGGAGAGTTCATGGAAGTTACCCGCGAAATCTACTGGAATATCGGTCATGGTGTGGTCCTTTCCATGTACCTCCTCAGTTTTGCTGCGGTGGCGGTGCTGCTGTGGGGGTTCTGGAAGCGCCTGCCGCTGTATCGTATCGGCAGACCGCTGACCCGGACCGACCGGTATGAAGAGCGGGTCAGACGGCTGATCGACGATGTCATCGGCCAGGAGAAGGTCGCCCGGGTAAGGGACGGCGGTCTGCCGCATAACCTCTTCTTCTGGGGCTTCATGGTACTCTTTGTCGGGACACTGCTGGTCATGCTCCAGGCTGATTTCTTCACCCCGCTTATGGGGGTGAACCTCCTCTCCGGAGAGTTCTACAAAGCGTTCTCGTTGATCCTTGACCTGGCCGGACTGGTCGTCCTGGTCATGCTTGCCGCACTCTTTATCCGGCGATACTTCATCAAACCGGAAGGGCTTGATACAAAGGACGAAGATTTCATAATCCACACGCTCCTGTTCAGCATCATCGTCACCGGCTTCCTGATCGAAGGTGCCCGGATGGCAGCGACAGAGATCATCCAGAACCCGGCACTCGCAAATTTCTCGCCCATAGGAAAACTTGTCGCGCAGCTCTTCATGGGCTTTGACGAGCCGTCCATCCGCAGCAGTCACAAGGTTTTCTGGTGGATCCATTTTGCGCTTGTGCTCGGGTTCTTCTGCGCCATCCCCTACACCAAATTGCGCCATATCGTCACTACCAGTGCCAATTCTTTTTTTGCCCCGCTGGAGCCGAAAGGGAGCATCGACACCATAAACATGGAAGATGAGACAGCCGAGCAGTTCGGGGCTGCAAAGATCACTGACCTTACCTGGAAAGACATCTTTGATGCCGATGCCTGCACCACCTGCAAGCGCTGTCAGGACCGCTGTCCGGCCTACGCGACGGAAAAGCCGCTCTCTCCTATGAAGCTGATCAAGCAGATCGGCGAGATAGCCGAGACGACCCCTGAAGCGGGACTCTGCGAAACAGTCACAGAAGAGGTCCTCTGGTCCTGCACCACCTGCCGTGCCTGCCAGGATATCTGTCCGGCGAATAATGAGCATGTCAACAAGATCCTCGAAATGCGCCGAAACCTCACCCTTATGGAGGGGAGCTTTCCGGGTGACGAGGTCAGGACTGCGATCAGCAACATCGAAGTCAACGCCAACCCTTTCGGTCTGGCCTTTGCCGGCCGGGCAGAGTGGGCAGCCGGTCTCGATGTAGCGGTCATGGCAGAGAACAGCGATGTCGACATACTCTACTTCGTCGGCTGCTATGCCTCATTTGACCGGAGAAACCGGCAGATCGCAGAGAGTTTCATCAAGATATGCAATGCAGCGGGAATCAAGGTCGGTATTCTCGGGAAAGAGGAGAAATGCTGCGGCGAACCGGCCCGAAAACTCGGCAATGAATACCTGTATCAGACCATGGCCCAGGAGAACATAGAACTCATCAAAGGGTACAACGTCAAAAAAATCGTCACCACCTGTCCGCACTGTTTTAACACACTGGCCAGAGACTACCGGGATCTCGGCCTTGAAATGCCGGTAGAGCATTACACCACCTATCTGGAGAGACTGCTGAAAAACGGTTCGCTTTCTCTGGAAGCCAAACCGTTTCAACTCACCTATCATGACTCCTGTTATCTTGGCCGTTACATGGATATCATCGCCGCGCCGCGGTACCTTCTTGCAAAAAGCGGCGGCCGGATCAGCGAGATGGAGCAGAGCGGCTACGACAGCTTCTGCTGTGGAGCGGGCGGCGGGCGGATCCTGGCTGAAGAGAAGATCGGCACAAAGATAAGCGAGAAAAGGGTCGCCATGGCCCTGGAGACCGGTGCGCCGACCCTCGTCTCCAATTGCCCGTTCTGTCTCACCATGTTCGAAGACGGCATCAAGACCGGCGGGGGCGAAGGAAGGATAGTGGTCAGGGATCTTGCCGAAATCGTGGCCGAGAGGTTGGAAAACGCGACTTTTACTCAATCCCGGCGTTGATCTTCGGGATTTACTTGTGCGACGTAGCGCTGCTACGCCTCCGCGTAATCCCTTGATCGCCTTGACCTTGCGAAAAATCCACGTTTTCATGGATATGTGTTGATTAGTAATGATCGAAAGAAATTAAGGAGGTATTCATGAAACTACTCGTCTGCGTCAAACAGGTACCGGACATGGAGTCGCGCTTTAAACCTGACAGCAGAGGTGTCTGGTTCAGCGAGACCGACCTTGCGTGGCGGATGAACGAATATGATGAATACGCTGTGGAAGAGGCGGTGAAGCTTCGGGAGCAGCTCGGTGAGAGTTGTGAGCTGACGGTGCTCTCCATCGGCCCTGACCGGGTCGGCGAAGTGATCAAGAAAGCCTTGGCAATGGGGGCTGACAGGGCGGTTCATGTCCAGGATCTGGACGCTGCGGGGAAAGACCCCTGGCAGATCGCTTCGATAATTGCCGGATATGCGAAAGAGCAGAGTTACGACATCATCTTCACCGGTATGCAGTCGCAGGATCGCGGCTCTGCCCAGGTCGGCGTACTCGTTGCCGAGCTGCTCGGCTTTACCTGTGCGACCACTCTGGTAGGTTTTGCCTTTGCAGACGGAGTCATAACTGCAAAGCGCGAACTTGAAGGGGGGCTCAAGGGGGTGGCAAAACTGCAGATCCCGGCGGTAGTGACCTGCCAACTCGGCCTAAATATCCCCCGCTATCCGACCCTGCCGAACATCATGAAAGCCAAGAGAAAAGAGATCGCTGCCATCCCGGTCACCGAGTTGCTCAAGGAAGAACCGCTTGCCGCGACAACCAGCTTCCATCCACCTGCCAAAAAAGGGGGGGGGGTCGTACTCGAAGGTGATGTGGGTGAACTGGTCGAAAAGGTCATCGCCATACTCAAGGACAAGACCGCGGTGCTGCGGTAGGGGGATATCATGAAAACACTGTTGATAGGCGAATACCGCGAAGGCCGGCTCCTTGAAAGTACCTATGAACTCCTTGGCTTTGCGCAGGCACTTGGCGCCGACTCATCACTGTTCATAGTCGCACGTGAAGACCAGTTGCCTGCGTTCGCCGGGAAACTCTATCTTGCCGATGCGGCTGCCGCAGGAGAGTACAACCCGGACCTCCACAGAGAACTGATCTTTCAGGCTGTTGAACAAGAGCAGCCCGACTACATAGTCTTTCTTCACTCATCCTATGGTTGGGACCTTGCCCCGAGGGTGGCTGCAAAATTGAAGATCGCGCAGGTTTCCGAGATCTCGGCCATAACAGCTGGCGAATTCGAAGTAGGCTGCTGCAATGCCAAGATGCGCAGGTCGGTAAAACCGGCAACAGAAAAGGCCGTCCTCACCATACAGGCCGGAGCGTTCCCGGTTCTGCAGCCTGGCGGTTCACCACAGATCCGGAAATTGACAGCTTCACTCAGCAGCAATCTTGAGTTTGTCGGTTATGAACCGGCAGAAGCCAAGGATGTCGATCTGGCCAAAGCCGAGGTGATCGTCACGGCCGGCCGCGGCATCGGCAAGAAAGAGAACGTCCCGGTCATCCATGCGCTGGCAAAGGCGCTCGGCGGCGAACTCGGCGCCAGCCGTCCGGTCGTCGATGCCGGCTGGGTCGAGCACAGCCATCAGGTAGGGACTACCGGGCAGACAGTGAGTCCGAAGCTCTACATCGCCTGCGGGGTCAGTGGTGCGATCCAGCATCTTGCCGGTATGAAGAAGTCGGATTTCATCATCGCCATCAACAAGGACAAAGACGCGCCGATCGGTGAGGTTGCGGATGTGCTGGTGGTGGCGGATGTGATGCAGTTCGTACCTGCCATGACAGCCAAACTGGGCCGATGAGCGCACTCTCCGGCTTAAAGGTCGTCAATCTGGCGGTCAATCTTCCCGGACCGGAAGCTGCCCGTCGACTGCAGCAGCTCGGGGCGGAGGTGGTGAAGGTCGAACCTCCTGCCGGCGATCCGATGGAGCTGTATCATGCCGGTTGGTACCGGGATATGGCTGCCGGGCAGCAGGTAGTACGGGTGGATCTGAAAAGCACTACCGGGGGTGAGAAGCTGGGGGCTCTGCTGGCAGCAGCAGACCTGCTTATCAGTGCGACCCGGCCGGCGGCCATGGAACGTCTGGGGCTCGGCTGGGATGAGCTGCACAACCGGTATCCCCGTCTCTGCCAGGTAGCGATTACCGGCTATCCCTCACCGCGGGAGAACGAAGCGGGCCACGATCTGACCTATCAGGCGTCTCTCGGGCTGATCAATCCTCCCCATATGCCGCGCACCCTGCTTGCTGATATGGCCGGTGCCGAGCAGACCTTTTCTGCCGCTCTGGCTCTGCTGCTGGCGCGTGAACGCGGCCATGACCCCGGCTATGCCGAAGTGCCGCTTTCCGAGGCTTGCGAAGCCATGGCTCAGCCGCTCCGCTACGGCAGTACAGCTGCAGGGGCCCTGCTCGGCGGCGCCATACCCGAGTACAATATCTATCAGGCCGGTGAAGGCTGGATTGCCGTAGCAGCCCTTGAACCCCACTTCAAAAAGCGTCTGGAGAGCGGACTCGATATCACGACTCCGGAACAGTATCAGGCGGTATTCAGGACCCGGAGTGCCGCAGAGTGGCAGCAGTGGGGGCAGGAAAACGATGTGCCGCTCGTTGCCGTCAGATGAACACCACGAAGGAGGTGTACGCATGTATATGGAGCTGACCGAAGAGCAGAAACTTATTCAGGACACTGCCCGCGACTTTGCCAAAGCAGAGCTGGAGCCGGTGGCAGCGCAGCTTGATCAGGGCGATGACCGTGCTCCGCTGATGGCGAATCTGAAAAAACTGGCAGAGCTCGGTTTTATGGGTCTGAACGTCAAGGAGCAGTATGGCGGCACCGAGGCAGGGGTCATCGCCTTCAGTCTGGCAATTACCGAGATCGCCCGGGCCTGCGCTTCAACAGCAGTTACTCTTTCGGTGAACAACATGGTCTGTGAGGTAATCCAGGCTATCGGCACCGAAGAGCAGAAGCAGGCGTATATCCCGAAGATCTGTTCCGGTGAGTATGCTGCCGGAGGATTCGGTCTGACTGAGCCGGGCGCCGGTTCCGACCCTTCTTCCATGACCACGCAGGCGACCAGAGACGGCGATTTCTATGTTTTGAACGGCTCGAAGATCTTCATCACCAGCGCACCCTATGCCGGTGTATTCGTTGTCTGGGCAGTGACTGACAAGGATGCGCCGAAAGGTAAAGGGATAAGCTGCTTTCTGATCGAAGCCGGCACGCCCGGACTGATCATCGGCAAAGAAGAGCATAAGATGGGACAGCATGCTTCAGCAACAAACGAATTGATCTTCGATAACTGCCGGGTTCCGGCAACTGCCATGATGGGAAAGCTGAACGACGGCTTCAGGATCGCCGTGGCTGAGTTGACCGGCGGGCGTATCGGGATCGGTTCTCTCGGCCTCGGGATCGGTTTGGCTGCCATGGATTTCGCCACGAGATACACCACCGAACGGACCCAGTTCGGGCAGAAGATCAGCAGCTTCCAGGCGCTCCAATGGATGATGGCGGACGGCTATACCGAGCTGGAAGCGTCCCGCCTCCTGCTGATGAACGCCGCCTGGCGCAAGGAGAACGGAAAATCGTTTGCCAAGGAGGCTTCCATGGCAAAGCTTTATGCCACCGAATCGGCCAACCGTGCCTGCTACAAGGCGATGCAGATGCTGGGGGGGTACGGCTATACCAAGGACTACCCGATCGAACGCTTTACCCGGGATGCCCGGATCACGTCGATCTATGAAGGTACCAGCGAGATCCAGCGGCTGATAATTTCGCGGGAGATTCTGCGGAGTTTTGCAGCGTAATTTTTGTTTGTAGCGATTGTGAGTTGTCTGAAAGAGAGCCTTAGGGCTGTTTCGTCGCAATTCTTGGCGAAATGAAGCGTAAAGCAGATACTGTCTGAGCCCGGAGGGCGAGTTTGTCTGCTGTAGCGCAATGAGCTTAGAATTGCAGAAACGGCACGTCAGCTCGAATGCAGACGGCTCTCAAGCGCTGCACAGGACTATTTTCAAGGAGGAAGCGGATGAGTACAGACAAGCTTATCACCCTGCAGCAGGCGGCCGAGATTGTCAAGAACGGCTCCAAACTCACTTTTTCCGGTTTCACGATCTGGCGGCGGCCATTTGCGCTGATCTACGAACTGATCCGGCAGAAGCGGAAAAACCTGCACCTGATCGAAGTGAACGGCGGCCCGCAGACCGAGTTCCTGGTCGGTGCCGGCTGCGTGGATATCTGGGAGTCGTGCTGGGTCGGACACGAGCTCTATGGCAAGTACGGTGCCAACCTTTCCCGCAAGGTGGGGAACAAGGAGATCATTGTCGAGGATTACAGCCACGCCGAGATGATGTTCCGCTTTAGCGCTGCAGCATCAGGCGCTGCCTATGCCGTTACCCAGACATCACTCGGGACCGACATCCACAACCCTGAATACGATATGCTCGGGCGTGCCGGGCTCCGCGACGGCAAGCGTATCGCGAAGCATAAATATGTCTTCGCCGAAGACCCGTTCTTCGGCGCCGGAGCCCAGGTGCTGATCCCGGCAGTGAAGCTCGATGTCGCTGTTCTCTGTGTGCAGCAGGTCGGTGAAGAGGGGACGGTCAGGGTGAACGGTCAGTACTACTCCGACCCTGAGTCTGCCCGTGCCGCCGACATAACCATTGCCATTGCCGAAGAGATCGTCCCCGAGGAGTACCTCCGCCGCAATGCCGACCAGAACACCATCCCGAGCTTCGAAGTCGATTATATCCTTGAGTGCCCCTTCGGGGGGCATCCTACCGGCATGTTCGGTCGCTATGATGTAGACGGCAATTTTCTGAAGGATTTCTACGGCCGGACCCGTACACAGGAGGGGTTTGACGATTTCGCCAAAGAGTGGATATTCGGCCATGATCATATGAGTTATCTTGAGAAGCTCGGCTGGCCGCGTATGCTGAAACTGAAGGCCAATACCGCCTTGAACTACAGTCCGCGTGAGAAGAAGGGGGGGAAATAATATGTCAAAGTATGCCAAACCCGAAGAGTTCGGTCTTGCCGATCTTCTCTGCTGTGCAGCCTCCCGTGAGGTGGCGGATAATGAGATAGTCTTTGCCGGGACCGGTCTGCCGATGGTCGCTATCATGCTTGCCCAGAAGACTCATGCACCCAACCTGAAGCTGATCTTCGAGGCAGGAACCCTGGACGGGCGACCGCCGGAACTGCCGACATCAGTCGGTGATGCCCGCTGCGAGATGGGGGCATCCCGATCCTCAGGTCTGAACGATGCCTTCAGCATTGCGCAGAGGGGGCTTGTCGATCTCGGTTTCCTCGGCGGCGCTGAGGTGGATCTCTATGGTAACGTCAATACGACCTGCATCGGTGATTACCTGGAGCCGGAGCTGAGGCTGACCGGCAGCGGCGGTAACCCGGACATCAACTCGTTTGCCCGGCGCACGGTCTTCATCATGGTGCACGAAAAGCGGCGTTTCGTGGAAAATGTCAGCTACATAACCAGTCCGGGGTGGCGGGTCAAAAAATGGCCGGGCGGTGAATTCGTCCACCGGCGCGAGCTGTACGGCGCAGCCTTTCGCGGCGGCCCGTCAGCAGTCATAAGCACTGCCGGGGTCTTCCGTTTCGACGAGCAGAGCGGCAGGATGTACCTCGATACCTGTCATCCGGGCAAGAGTCCCGAAGAGATCAGGGGGATGTGTCAATTCGACCTGGATATTTCGCGGGTAAAAGGTGAGACCGAGCTGCCGACCCGTGAAGAGCTGCGGATCATCCATGAAGTACTTGATCCGGACGAGATCTTTATTCCGAAGGTGAAGGCAGCGTAGACATCATACCTATCGAAATAAAAAGGCCGCTCCCGTGAAGGAAGCGGCCTTTTTATTATTCCGGCAGGTTGCAGTTTGCTCTAGTACCATGTAACACTTATCAGTTCGCATCAAACCCCTCTAAATCTCCCCTTGACAGGGGAGACTTCAAGGCCTCCCCCCTGTCAAGGGGGGATTGAGGGGGGTTTGTTTTAGATGTTACATAGTTCTAACTTGCTACGGAATAGCGGTTTTTGCCGCTCCCCTTGGCCTGAAGCAGAGCCTGCTCGACCTTTTTGAGACAGTCGTTCACACTCTGTCCGGCCCGGTATTCGCAGATCCCGAGGCTTACCGTGATCCGGATACCGGGTTTGTTTACCATGAACTCGGTCATGGCCACGGAGTTGTTTATTTTCTGGGCTACGGCCAGCGCACCGTCGATACCGGTTTCCGGGAGCAGGAAGAGAAACTCCTCACCTCCCCAGCGGGAGCAGAAATCCTCACTCCGGACACACTCCCGCAGCACACACGATAGCTCGAACAGGACATCGTCGCCGTAATTGATGCCGTGGGTGTCGTTCACCCGCTTGAAATCATCGATATCTGCCATAATGATCGAATAGGTCCGCTGATGCCGCTGGGCGCGGCTGTGCTCCTGTTCAATCTTTTCCGAGATGTCACGACGGTTCGCCAGTCCGGTCAGCGGGTCGATCCTGGTAGCCAGGTCCAGAGAGCGGGTCATCTCATTCAACTGGGTCTTGAGACGTCCTATATCCTGGGCAGCCAATTCGCTACTCTTCATGCTCTCTTTGGCCAGTTCGAGCAGAGATCTGAATTCAGGGAGGAGCGGGTTCCCCGCATAGGTTTCCACGGAACTGATAAATTCGAAGCGTCGTAACCCTTCCTTGATTGCCGCAGCATCTTTCTTGCCGGTCCTGGCCATGCACTCCTCCTGTTTCCTTACAGATAATCCGAATATCAGTTTAAAGGGATGATACCTCCTGAATGGGAGGTTTTCAATCAAATATCAAGCGTACAGCTTCCCGTTGCTCGTACAAACAGAATCAGTGGCAGGATTTCAGGGAGTTTCAGTTACAGGCAAGTTATTTTATGGTATTTTATCATGAGTATTTGATTTCTGCAGATCCAGACCAGCTTCAGGGAGGAGACAATGACGGCACAGACCTATACGGATAAATCGGAGATGATCTGCTCCTGCGGAGAACAGCACAAAGGCCATATCTGCTTTCTCTACAATATGGGGATGCTGCTTGAGGCGCAGCATCTCTCGGATAATCCGACAGTTGCCTGCATCAAATGCGGGGCAAAGGCCAACCTGCCGCATAATCTCTGTTTCCCCGAAACAGCTGATGAAACCAGTACGGAGTGAAAACTGATATTTAATGCAAAGGAGGAGCGGGCGAATGACTCAGGAATGCTTTACTCTGGAGATGGCGGTGCGCGACTACGAGTGCGACCTGCAGGGGGTCGTGAACAACGCGGTCTATCAGAACTATCTGGAACATGCGCGGCATGAGTACCTGAAAGAGATCGGCATCGATTTTGCCGCTCTTGCTGCAGAGGGGATCAACCTCGTGGTGACTCGGGCCGAGATCGATTACAAGGCTTCTCTGACCAGCGGTGACACGTTCGTGGTTGAAGTCCGGCCGGAGCGGATCTCCCCGGTACGGATCGGCTTCCGCCAGGATATCTACCGTCTAGCGGACCGCAAAGCGGTGGTCAAGGCGCTCGTGACCGGAACCGCGCTGAATGCCAAGGGCCGGCCGCAACTGCCGGAGGCGTTGAAGGACATTCTGGATCGTGCCTGATGACAGGCCTCAAGAGGAGAAGTTGTGCGATAAAAATAAAATCCGCCGCATCACGGCCGGTTTACATATCCTCACTGGAGTTAAACTGCTTCAATTTCCTCTGTAATTTATAGTAGTACATCCTGGAATCGGCCTGTTTGTAAGCTTCTGCGAGCTGTTCACTCCGTTCGGCGATTCCGGATCCTATCGAAATGCTCAGATTATACTCGCTGTTACCCTCATTGATGATCGCCTGATACTGACGGATCCTTTTTATCAGCTCTTTGGCGGCGACTGCATCTGTGTTCGGAAGGATGATCGCGAATTCATCCCCGCCGATCCTGGCCACCAGGTCCTCGCCCCGGAACGTTTCTTTCAGCGCCTGAGCGGTCTGCTGTATAAGTTTATCCCCTTCAGTATGCCCGAAGCTGTCATTGACGAGCTTCAGACCGTCTATGTCGGCAATCAGAATGCTGACAGGATAGTGGCGACTCTGTGCTATCCGCTCCATCTCTGCATCGAAATATGCACGGTTGTACAGCCCGGTCAAGGCATCGTGAGTGCTCAGATATCGGAGACTCTCCTCGTAGCGCTTTCTTTCATCTATGTTGCTGCAGGTGCCGGTCACTCGTAAGGCAGTGCCCTGTGCATCACGCTCCACCACCATCCCGCGATACAGGATCCATTTCCACGCCTTCGATTTCGTCAGCATGCGGACTTCGATCTCAAAAGCCGACCGGAAGCCGTTCCTCTCCTCTTCCAGAATGCTGAAGACCCTGGGCAGGTCTTCGGGATGGATCAGATCCCTTATAGCCGATGCAGCTGGTTCAATTTCACCTGGAGCATAACCGAGCATTTTTATATAGTACCGGCTGACTTTAACGGCACCGCTTTGTACATCCCAATCGCAGTATCCGTCATGGCTTCCTTCAATGACCAACTTGAGACGTTCTTCACTTTCGCGAAGCGCCTCTTCGGCGATTCTGCGCCGCTCTTCACGGGAGTGGTAGTTGAGAGCAAATGAAATATTCTCCGCCATCTCATTGAGGAGATCGATGATCTCCTGGTCAAAGAATCCGGTCTGGTCCGAGTAAACCTTGAGGACACCGACTATCTGTCCTTCAAGCCTGAGAGGAAAGGCTGCAGAGGAGTTTATCCCGTTCTCCCGGGCAGCTGCACGCCAGGGAGTGGTAACCGGGTCACTGAGAAAGTCGTTGCAGATATACGGGGCGCCACTGCGGAATGCGATGCCTGTCGGCCCCTGGCCCTCTTCTCTATCGGGATCGGCACTGACGACAAGAGATCCCAGATAGTTTTCAGCTTTGCCGCAGTGAGCTACCGGTGTGAGGAGCCCTGTCTCTTTATCAACAGTGACGATAACTGCCAGAGAAAACCTGCCGTGCTCTACAGCAATCCTGCAGATCTCGCTGAAAAGCTCTTCAGGAGTAGCAATGAACATAATGGCTTTATTGGTTTGGCTTAAGGCTGCATAGAGATTTTTAAACCGGATATGCCGCTCTTCTGCTGACTTACGCTCGGTTATATCACGGACTACTTCAACAGCTGCTACTATCTGACCGGTTTTATCCCGTATAGGCGACGCTGTGCTAGAGACAACATGCTTGTTGTTATTGATCAAGATGACTCGTTCAGCTCTATGGACCTCACCATCGGAAAAACATTCAGCCACCGGACAATCCTTACATATGGCATCTTTCTGTTCATATGAGGAATAGCAATGCAGCCCTTTACAGTCGCCGAATAAACCCTTCATTTTCTGATTCTGGTAGACGATCCGGAACTCTCTGTCCTGAATTGTCAGACCATCACCTATCGAAGAGAGGATCTCATCGCTATCAATACTTGCAAATAAACTGGTTTGAGACTTCTTTTGTGCCATTCCCGCCGCCTTTCATTATAGCAATCGCCTTGTGATGCAATTTTTCATCCATGTTGTATCTTAATCGTAGCTAATGAGCTTATAAAACAGGGGGTTGAGGCAATTGCATTGCGACTAGCTACAAGTGCCACGCGCCAGAACAGGAGGAGCTACGACTTGATTAATAAGGAGGAGTATCGTATAGAAGGAGAAGCTTGATACATGTATCCCGGCACTCCCTTCGATACTTATCGTATCAATGTGCGGTGCCGTGTTTCTTTTCACATTTGTTTCAATACCGTCATCTATTTGTCGATGTTGATGTTTTAAAGTGTGAGTTGAGAACGGACCGCAATACACATTGCCAGTCTCCGAGTCGCATCAACCTAAAAGGGAAAAATCCTCATGGTCTGCGACCTGTGGGTGTCGCCGGAAACAGCGCTGCCCTCCTTTGAAAAGGGGATCTCGTGCTTGACTTACCACTGCCGGTGGTTCGTCCGCGCCCCTTTTCTGTCCAGAGAAGGGGCTTTTTTTGGGAGTAGTTTTTCAAGCAACATCAAATAAACAGGAGGGACACAGATGAATTACAAAAAAACGGTAGCAATCGCTGCAGCTGCAGGAGCACTCACCACAATGGCACTTCCGGCTTTTGCCGAAACCAGCCTGTACGGTTCTGCCCGAGTTGCGACTTTCTGGAACACTGAACAGCCTCTTCAAGCGGTTGGGGCTGCAAAGCCGGATACCAACACGGATTTTGATCTGCGCAATCAGAATAACAGCCGCTTTGGTGTAAAAGCGTCTGAGGGGAATCTGGCCGGTAGAGTAGAACTTGGCATCGGAACCCCCGGGCTCGGAACCGGCGGTAATACGACGGTCTACACGCGTCTCGCGTATGGTACCTGCAAATTTGACCTTGGCACGCTGCTGGTCGGCCAGAATTTTACCCCGTATGATTTTGTATCGCAGCAAGTGGCTCTGGACGACACAGGGAACACCGGCTACGGCCGCCTGTATGACGGTCGTCAGCCACAGCTCAAGATGACGCTGAACAACGGAATGTACCTTGCTGCAATCCGTCCTGGAGGTAATGCTGCAGTTTATACAGCGTCTGAGACCTTTCTGCCCAAGTTGAACGTCGGTTATGAAGGCAAAGCCGGTACCGTTGCGTATGGCGGCGGTGTTGTCGGGCAGGTTTACAAACTCAGCTCAGCTGACAAACAGATCGTCTCGGCCATGGGCTACGTACATGGCGTGGTTCCGGCTGGTCCTGCAAGCATTGCATTCAATCTCGGCGTTGGTCAAAACCTTGGCGAAATGGGATTGGCAGAAGGTGCGACTGCCAGTGTCGCTGGAACGAACGTTCAAAACAACTTCACTGTCTCTGCCATGGTGCAGGGTACTTTCACTGCTTCTGAAATGGTAAAGATTAATGTCGGGCTCGGGTATGTGACGACGAGTGGAAAAACAGCCGTCACAAGTGCATCAACGACATCCTGGAGTAAAGACGACAACAAGATGGCAGCATTCATAAATGCTCCCATTATGCTTGCCAAAAACGTTTCTGTGACACCGGAACTCACATATATCGACCAGCTGGATGAGAAAAATGGTAACAAAGGGGCGAAGAACTACATCTACGGCGCAAAATGGCAGATGGATTTCTAGGGAGCGATCGCACCTGCAACAAAAAAGTATATCCTGATGTGTTGAAAGGAGTACGGATGATAACTCGCAAGCTGTGTACCGGGCTTTCTCTCATTATCGCTATGCTTTTCCTGTTCGTCTGTACGCTCCCGGCGGGAGCCGCCTCGAAAACGGTTATTCTGGCTACCACCACCAGCACCCAGGATTCGGGGCTGCTGGACGTGCTCGTGCCGCTGTTCGAGAAGGAGAGCGGTTTTCAGGTCAAGACGATTTCGGTCGGTTCCGGCCAGGCCATGAAGATGGGAGAGAAGGGAGAGGCTGATGTTTTGCTGGTGCACTCCCCCGATGCCGAGAAAAAGTTTATGCTGGATGGTTTCGGCTCCAGTCGCCGACTGGTCATGCACAACGACTTCGTCATTGTCGGACCTGCTGCTGACCCGGCAAGGATCAAAGGGGGCAAAGCCGCTGACGCTCTGAAGCGTATCGCCCAAGCCGGTGTCATCTTTGTCTCCCGAGGCGACAACTCCGGCACCCACGCCAAGGAGAAGGGGCTCTGGAAAGGGGCCTCTGTCAATCCGGAGGGGCAGAAATGGTACCAGCAGACCGGCCTCGGCATGGGGCAGACTCTGAGCGTGGCTGCCGAGAAGAAGGGCTATACCATTACCGACCGCGCCACCTACCTGTCACTGAAAAAGGGACTAGGTCTCGTTATACTGCTGGAGGGGGACAGCAAGCAGCTCAACATCTACCATGTCATCGAGCTCAATCAGGTCAAGTGGCCCAAAGTCAACACCAAAGGCGGCAAGGCCTTTGCCGATTTCATGTTAGCGAAGAAGACCCAGGAGATCATCGGCAGCTTTGGAACGGATACATTCGGTGCACCGCTGTTCTTCCCGGATGGCGGGAAAACACCGGAGGAGTTGGGACTTTAAGCTGAGGTTTTCACCATTACTACAGATGGAAAAGAAAAAGCCCCTGGGAATAGGGGCTTTTTTGTACCACATCGGTTTGTGGCGGAGTATCTGGTGGTGCCGGGGCGAAAACTCACCCCGTGGCCCCTAGGAAACAATATTTGAGGGACTATCTACCTTTCACCGCGCCGGTATCGTCAATGTAAAAGGTGGTGTAAGTCCTGAAGGTTGCGGCAGATGTTATTAGCATTGAATTGAGCAAGCCCATATTCATACCGGTGCTGATGACCGTATTATCCTTGTTTCTGAGGAAATAAAACTGCGGCCCGATCTTTTCGCACCATACCGTGAGTTGAGGGTCAGCGGAAGGGTCATAATTGTAGAGAGGTCTCGAGTCCAGAGTTCTTTTAATCACGGCATCTGAGATAGCAACCGCCCCCCGCACTACGTCACCTGCAGTCACCAGAGGTAAGGCTTGCCCAATCTGGACAGCCGTGGCACTGATGTTATTGTTTATTCTGACGAACAAGGCAGGATCGAGTGAAGTGTTAATTAGAATTACCATTTTCCTCAGATGAGCCCTGCGACCGGCATCAAAATCGGCGTATCTAAGGTCGTACCCACTCCTGGATATACCATTCTCGATGGCCATAAACGCATAGATCATCATTGCTGACTTTATCTTCTTCAAGTTTGCCTCGGTAACGGCACTAGCGCTCAATGTGTCAATCCCGGACATCGGATCGGCTGTAAGGTCCGCTTCAGTCACCCCGGCCAGGCCTGCCTCGGTCAGCAGGGAAATAATCTCTTGTCCGGTCATTCCATTTGCAAGGAGAGTCGTAGAGGGAGAGGAAATCAGTTCGCCGCTGGAATCGACCTTGCGCTTTAGCTTGCCATAAAAGGGTGCCCCGTTGTGCAGAGCAGCACCGCTGCTGTAGTTTTTCATAATTATAGTAGATCCACTTGTGAGAGTGTTATTGAAGGTGAACTTGCCATTGATGCCGGAAACGGTTGATACCTGTTCAGTAGCATCCCACACGCCATTGTTATTTAGATCTTCATAGAAAATGGCACCGCTGATGTAGGGATCAACTGCCACCCCGCTACTGCCGCCGCTGACTGGAGGTGTGGTGGGGGGATTTTGGCTGTTTGGTGTGGGACTGCTCGAGCCGCCGCTGCATCCGATCAAAAACTGCATCAGGGCTACTGACACTATCAGAAGACGTACAGGCAAAATTTTCATGATTCCTCCTTGAGTATGGATTGCCGGAAAGTAAAATAGTCGCTCCATCAGCCTCACTGGAGTTCTCTAACCGCTGCAGTGAAATGCTATCCGCAGTCACCGGGATAATAGAAATCGTACAACTTTCTCAAGAAAGTATAACTAACGCATATTTGATACAACAAAAAAATAGGCACTCACGGTCGGAATCGTAAGTGCCTATCAGTACTGGTATTAAGTGGTGCCCGGGGACGGAATCGAACCGCCGACACGAGGATTTTCAAGGCATGTACGTCTATGTGAGACTAATAATATCAGTATGTTGGATGCATAACTTTTTGCTTTCTGCGTAGTTTCTGCGACAATCTGCGACAGAAATGTATCCAACTTTTTCTACAATTCAAGAACTAATGCAGCATGTGCAAGCTTGTTCGGATCGAGATGCATAACCTCTATTTTTTGCTTCTTGAAGCTGATACTTAATCATGCCTTCTGGAGTTGAGCTTTTGAACCACAGGTATCGAACTTTGATATACGTATATATTTGTGGCATCAAAAGAGCCAAAGCTATCACGGATACAATCATCCATAAATTGATAGCCATACCCAAAACATCTGCGCCAGTATCTTTACGCAATACAGAAGCCCTTAAATCAGGCTTATCCCAAAAGTATTTGACAAATGCTATGGTTCCAATAGGGAAACCAATTAAGAAGTAATTCATCATGCGGTCATTGTAGTACTCAAAGTTCCCTATGTAGCTATATGACTTCTCAACATCAATTGGGATGATATCCCTATCCTCAATAGCAATATTTACATCTACCACTAACTGCTCTGCGAACTCTAACTGATCAAGCACATTGACTAAGGTATCGTCTTGGCCATACTCATTATCGATAGCGAACTTAATTATCTCTCCATATGTCATGTAGGAGATATTTGGGTTTTTATCCGTCTTATCTAAGCTCATTTCATCCCTCGGAATTGGTAAACGGATTAATCATCCATTGACTATGGTTTAAATTCAGCTGGTTACAGAATGCTGTCGTTGATATCGTCGCAATACTGATGGATTTCCTCTATCTCTTACCATATATGAACACCCGAAACAACAGGGGTTACAAGGTTTTCCAAGGGTCGCTATCTTTCTGTGACGATAGCATTATCATCGTCATAGAAAATAGCGAAACAAGCTCTAAGGATCGTCTAGGATGAATAACTTTAAAGGGTAGGACTGGATGATATGATTCAGGGAAAAGAGGGTATAGGGGTCGTTGTTCTTTTGAATTCGACTTTGAATATTTGATAACTCTATCTGGCCTAACTTGTGAAAATGAAATCCTCTTGGGAATTTGTTCTTCTTACTTACTGCTTATCTTCTGGAACATATCACAGAGAATCTCACCTCTATCAAGAACCGAGAATGAACCAACATCGAGACATGGCGAGCGTGAAACTAAGCCTGTGGTACTGAAGCATTATCGATCTGAATCAGGTGAATATCTTTGATCTGATTGTCAACTAAACACATATAAGAAGTTGACAATAGTTTTTATGATCCCTTGATGTTGTGGTACTTCTTTGCTGTATGTGATTTACATATAGTGCGATTGATTATTTTGCATAAAGGGTAAGAGTCTTTCTTCTCTATCTGAAGTTACATGTACCTTTCTTTCGTCTGGGTAGCTATCTCAGGGGAGCATGGCTTGGCATGCGATGATGAGGCTGGAGGGATTGCTGCGAGGAAGACCTCCAGTGTCATGTAGAGCAGAGGATTATTGCGAACCACCTGCGACAATATCTGCGACACCGGGCATGAAAAAAGCACTTACGAGTTAACGTAAGTGCCTGATTTCACTGGTGCCCGGGGACGGAATCGAACCGCCGACACGAGGATTTTCAATCCTCTGCTCTACCGACTGAGCTACCCGGGCGAAAGAAAGGTACTTATACTATTTTCAGAAATATGATGTCAAACCTTTTCTTGGGAAGAGCTTTATTTCATGCCCTTGAGAGAAAGCGCCCGTCACGTGTATCGACCTTTACCCGGTCACCGGTTTCAAGATAAGGCGGAACCTTTATTTTGAGTCCGGTCTCGAGAATAGCCTCTTTGGTCTCAGCTGTTGCCGTGGCATTCTTGAGGACCGTAGGGGTCTCGGTAACCGTCAGCTCAACGGTCATCGGCAGGTCGACATTGATCATCCTCCCCTGGAAAAGACCGAGCTGAACCTCTGCACCGTCAAGCAGGTAAGGAGAGATCAGTGCGAAGTTGTCCCCGCCCATCTCGAACTGATCGTATGTCTCAAGGTCCATGAAAACGCCGCCGTCCCCGTCAGCATAGAGAAATTGTCCCTTGTGCCTTTCAAAGTCCGCTTCATCGACCTTGTCTCCGGAGCGGAAGGTGCGGTCCAGGACCTGACCTGTGATGAGGTTCCGGTACTTGGTCTTGACCATGGTGTTGGCTCCACGGGCGGAAGGGGAGACGATGGTGACGTCCGTGAGCATGCAGGGGGCACCTTCAAGTTGAATGATGAGCCCTTTTTTAAAATCTGACGTTGTAAGCATGTAGGTACTGCTCCCTATTTTATTGTTTTAACAGACTTGATCTCAATCGGCGTCACCGGTACGTTCTGGAATACCGAATTCTGCCTTTTCTGCGGCGCAGCAGCCATCCTGTCGACGACATCCATCCCCTCGAGTACTTTGCCGAAAACCGCATATCCGAATCCGCCCGGAGACTCATCCCGATGATTCAGAAAGTCATTGTTCACGATGTTGATGAAGAACTGTGATGTCGCAGAGTCGACAACCCCAGTCCTTGCCATTGCCAAAGTCCCCCGGTCGTTTTTCAGCCCGTTGCCGGCCTCGTTTTTAATAGGGGGTCTGTCTCCCGGTTTCGGCTGAAGTTCGGCAGTAAGTCCGCCCCCCTGTGCCATAAAGGCAGGGATGACCCTGTGGAAAACAGTCCCGCTGTAGAAGCCGCTTTTGGCATACTCAAGAAAATTCTTGACCGAAAGCGGAGCCTCTTTTGCCAGGAGTTCGACTTTGATATTCCCCATGCTGGTCTCGATGATGACTACCGGGTTCTTTTCTGCTGCAATCGCGGCTGAAGAAAAGAGCGCCAGGGAGAGGAGCAGGGCAAAAAGCGTACGTATGAACATGTGTGATACCTCCGAAGATTTTGTGTTTTGAAGTTTAGGCTAAAAACCGATTCCGGTCAAGTTTGACAAATGCAGGAAAAGATTGACTTTGACTTTCGTCAGGGCGAAAATTATCAACTGTTTCATAAATCAATCGTTTGGAGGGGCAGGTGCAGATCATAAAATTCGGGACAGACGGATGGCGCGGGGTCATTGCCCGTGAATTCACCTTTGATAATGTTTCTATCGTTGCTCAGGCGACAATGGATTATATGATACAGACAGGAGTTGCTGGAAAAGGTCTTGTGATCGGCTACGACAGAAGATTTCTTTCCCCTGAATTTGCAGAGCGTACGGCAGAGATAGCCGTCGGTAACGGCATCAGGGTTTTTCTGACAGATGAATACACCCCGACCCCGGCAGTCTCCTGGGCGGTACACGCAAAAAAAGCAGGGGCCGGCGTAATGATCACGGCAAGCCATAATCCTCCGGTCTATAACGGCTTCAAGTTAAAAGAGGGGTTTGGAGGGTCTGCACGCCCTTCGACAACCCAGAAGATCGAGGATCAGGTAGAAAAAAATATCGATTCCTGCAGGGAGATCCTTTCCACCCCTTTTGCAGAGGCTCTTGAGAGCGGAATGGTCGAAACCTTCGATGCCAACAGGGAATACTACGATCAGCTCGAAAAGTATGTTGATATCAAGTGTATCCGGGAAAGCGGGATAAGGTTTGTCGTAGATCCGATGTTCGGCGCAGGGAGCGGAGCATTCCCTGCGCTCATTCAGAACTGCAGTGAGATTCACGGTGAGTGCAATCCGGCTTTCGGAGGGCAGGCGCCTGAGCCGATAGAGGAGCATCTTCAGGAGCTTTCTGAAGCGGTGAAGAGCGGGAACTGCCGAGCCGGGCTCGCTCTGGATGGTGATGCCGACCGGATAGGGGCAATTGACGAGAACGGAGAGTTCTTCTCGTCTCACATGATCTTCACCGTCATCCTGAGGCACCTGATCGAGCGGAAAGGACTGAGCGGCGGGGTCGTAAAGACGGTCTCCACGACGCAGATGATAAACCTGCTGGCAGAGAAGTACGGGCTGAAACTTTATGAGACGCCTATCGGTTTCAAGCATATCTGCGAGCTTATGCTGGACAATGATATCCTGATGGGTGGAGAGGAGTCCGGCGGACTGGGTGTCAAGGGGCATATCCCGGAGCGTGACGGAATCCTGATGGGGCTGCTGCTGCTTGAGTCGATTGTCATGACCGGCAAGGGGCTGCGCCAGCAGCTGAACGAGACCATGGATGAGATCGGTTACTTCTACTACCGCCGACTTGATCTCCAGATAGAGCAGAGTGCCAAGGAGCAGTTGATCAAAAAGCTCCAGTCAGACGCTCCTCAAGAGATCGCCGGTAAAGTCGTAGCTGCCGAGAACTTTGCTGATGGCTTCAAGTTCATATTTGGCGACGGTTCCTGGCTTCTTATCCGCCCGTCCGGGACTGAACCGGTTCTTCGTCTCTACAGTGAGGCAACAAGCCTGGCGGATGTGGAGCGGTTCCTTGCCGCAGGCCGGGAGCTTGCCAGAGTTTAGGAGACATTTGCCTGCTTTCGTGGAAGTCCTTGGTCATAGCTGAAAAGGGGTTGATGATGAAATCGATTTCAAACAGATTGACGGACTGACGGTGATAAAGCCATGAGGTTGGAGGATATTCGTAATCGGTCAACAAGTTGTTGCACAATTTGTAAATCAAATTGACAATATGTTCTTGCATGATATAGTCCCTTCATGATCAAACGAACCGCTCACGATACACTCATGCGGCTGGCCAAGGGTTTTCCGGTTGTCGCCATTACCGGCCCGCGCCAGGCGGGCAAGACAACCCTCGCCAAAAGCTCCTTCCCTGATAAACCCTATCTGACCCTGGAAGACCCGGATACGCGCCTTCTTGCTGAGAGCGACCCGCGCGGCCTGCTTTCCAGTTACCCAGATGGCCTCATTCTCGACGAAGCACAGCGAGTGCCGCAGCTTTTCTCCTATCTGCAAGGATTTGTGGACAAAGAGCTGGTGCCGGGAAAATATGTGCTGACCGGTTCGCAGCAATTCGGCCTTTTGTCCGGTATCACCCAGTCGTTGGCCGGTCGGGTAGGTTTGGTGCAGTTGTTGCCGTTTACCATGAATGAGCTTGCTTCCTCCGGCAAGCTGCCGCTGGAGATAGACCGTCTCATACTTGCCGGGATGTATCCACCGCTCTACGATCGCGAACTGGACCCGGCGGACTGGTTTCCTGCATACGTGAACACGTACATCGAACGGGACGTGCGCAAGCTCATCAATGTGCGCGAACTTTCAGCGTTTCAGCGGTTTGTCAGGATGTGCGCCGCCCGTACCGGGCAACTACTCAATCTGTCGTCCCTTGCCGCAGATTGCGGTATTACCCACAATACAGCGGCAGCCTGGATTTCAGTGCTGGAGGCAAGCTACATCATCTTTCTGCTGCGCCCCCATTTCACCAATTTCAATAAACGGCTCGTAAAAACACCAAAGCTCTATTTCCTTGATACCGGTCTGGCCGCCTGGCTGCTTGGCATACGCGAAATGGAACAGATGGCCTACCACGCCCAACGGGGTGCCCTGTTCGAAAATCTGGTTGTGACGGAATTCCTTAAGGGGAGGTTTAACAGAGGGCAACCGGCTGATCTCTACTTTTGGCGAGACAGCAAAGGGCTGGAAGTTGACCTGCTTCTGGATAATGGCTCTAGCTTCCTGCCAGTTGAGATAAAATCAGGCCAGACACTGGCGGCTGATTTCCTGACGTCACTGAGAAAGTGGTGCGTGTTGTCCGGAACTCCGGACCGCCCGGCAGTTTTGGTATATGGCGGAGATAAAGAACTTGCCAACGGCAATATCTCAATTGTTCCGTGGAAAAATCTGGGGAGATTGACCTCGCAGTGAGCAATGACAACATCACGAAAAACTCACCTTATTCCCTTGCAGGGGGTAAGGTGAGCGACAGAAAACCTGGAAGTATTTCCCAATTTCCCGAATTTCCAGGCAAGGGCCTTTCTGAACGCCCTCAAAGTTTATGCGGAGAAGAATGTCAACTTTGCCGATGCAGTCTTGGCGTTTTGGGGTATTGATAAAGGTATCACCACCACTTACACTTACGATGAAGTTGATTTTAAACGGATTTACGGACTAACGGGGATAAAGCCGTAAAGTTGGAGTCTCAATCATGACACGTAAATTATCGATTATGGAAGCACGAAAACAGCTTACGTCCCTGCCCGAAACGCTTCTGCACGACGGGCAGGTCGATGTTCTGGAAATCACTCGCCGGGGCAAGCCGGTGTTGGCTGTGATGCCGTGGGAATTGTACGAAGCGGTAGCGGAGACCCTGGAAGTGATGGGGGATAAAGAGCTGATGGTGCAGCTGCGGCAAAGCATGCTGGAGATGAATTCCGGCAAGCTCGTACCTTGGCAGGATGCCAAACAGGAGCTTGGCCTGTGAAGTTGCCTCCAGGATAAATGTTCCATTTGGGTGGATCACCGGTTCACGCGCGCGTGTGAACCGGTCAATAATGAGTTGCCTAACCAGTAGCTCGACAGAATAAGAAAGGGTAAAAATTTGGCACACGATAAAATAATCATAAAAGGTGCCTGCGAGCACAACCTCAAGTGCATCGACCTTGAGATCCCACGCGACAGACTCGTTGTGATCACCGGGATTTCGGGTTCAGGCAAGTCGACGCTCGCGTTCGACACGATCTACGCAGAGGGGCAGCGTCGCTATGTGGAGTCTCTGTCATCCTATGCCCGCCAGTTTCTGGAGCAGATGGACAAGCCTGATGTCGAGTCCATCGAAGGGCTCTCGCCGGCGATCTCCATCGAGCAGAAGACCACCAGCAAGAATCCCCGTTCTACCGTCGGCACGGTCACCGAGATCTACGATTATCTCAGGCTCCTGTTTGCACGCATCGGCAAACCCTTCTGCTATCAATGCGGCAAACTGATCTCCTCCCAGACAGTATCGCAGATGGTGGACCAGGTGATGGCGTTCCCTGAGGGGACGAAGTTCCAGCTTCTCTCCCCCATGATCAGAGGGCGCAAAGGGGAGTATCGGAAAGAGCTGCAGAACCTGCGCAAGGAGGGGTTTACGCGGGTCATCATCGACGGCGAAGCTCATGAGCTGGCGGATGATTTCTCTCTGGACAAGAACAAGAAACATGATATCGACATCATCGTCGACCGGCTTATTGTGAAGCCGGGGATAGAGCGGCGTCTGGCAGACTCCTTCGAAACTGCACTGCACCATGCGGAGGGGATCGCCAAGGTCCAGATAATTGACGGCGAGACGACCCTTTTCTCTGAAGCCCTTGCCTGCATCGACTGCTCGATCTCCTATCCCGAGATGACTCCGCGGATGTTCTCATTCAACAACCCGTATGGCGCCTGCCCCGACTGTACCGGCCTTGGTACGCGGATGTACTTTGACGCCGATCTGGTGGTGCCGAACCCTGATCTGTCAATCCGCGAAGGGGCGATCGTCCCCTGGGAGAAGCGGCTTTCCGGATGGTACCATCTCACGCTGGATGCTCTTGCAAAAGCCTATAAGTTCGATATCCGGACCCCGTTCAAAAATCTTTCTCCCAAAGTTCAGGATGTGATACTCCGCGGCTCGAAAGGGGAAAAGATCGAGTTCTGGTGGGATGAGGATGGCGGCAAGCGCCACACATACCATAAGGAGTTCGAAGGAGTGCTGAACAATCTGGAGCGGAGATATCTTGAGAGCGAATCAGAGAACGTTCGGGAGGATCTCGAAAAATACATGAATGTGATGCCCTGCCCTACCTGCGAAGGGGCACGGCTGAAGAAGGAGTCGCTTTTTGTCAGGGTCGGCGGGTCGAATATCACGGAGGTGACGGCGCTTGCTATCCGGGAATGTCTCGAATTCTTCAACCAGCTCCAGCTTTCCGAAAAGGAGACCGAAATCGCCCGTCGGATTCTGAAAGAGATCAAAGAGCGGCTCGGATTCCTGGTGAACGTGGGTCTCGACTACCTTTCTCTCGACAGGACAGCCGGGACACTGTCCGGCGGGGAGGGGCAACGGATCCGGCTCGCGACCCAGATAGGATCTTCTCTGGTCGGCGTTCTTTATATCCTCGATGAGCCGTCGATCGGGCTCCACCAGAGGGACAATGCGCGATTGCTGATGACCCTGATGCACCTGCGCGATATTGGCAACACGGTTCTGGTCGTTGAGCATGATGAAGAGACGATCCTTGAAGCGGATCATGTTATCGACATGGGACCGGGCGCCGGTATTCACGGCGGCGAGGTCGTTGCTCAGGGGACGCCGCGGCAGATCATGGAAAACCCTGCTTCGATCACGGGCAAGTATCTTTCCGGAGAGTTGTTCATTCCGGTGCCGAATGAGAGGCGCAGGAGCAGCAAGTCTATAACCATTGTCGGTGCATCCGGGAACAACCTGAAAAACGTGACCGTCGATATCCCTCTTGGTGTCATCACCTGCATTACCGGCGTGTCCGGTTCGGGTAAATCGACGCTGGTTATCGACACTCTGCACAAGGTGTTGTCACAAAGGCTTTACCGGAGTCGTGAGAAGGCCGGGGCGGTACAGGACATTACCGGGCTCGAGTTCCTGGACAAGGTCATAAACATAGACCAGTCCCCTATCGGGCGTACACCCCGCTCGAATCCGGCAACCTATACCGGCGTTTTTGCCGATATCCGCGACATATTCGCGCAGCTTCCCGAATCGAAACTTCGTGGCTACAAGCCCGGCAGATATTCCTTCAATGTAAAGGGAGGAAGATGCGAGGCCTGTTCCGGCGACGGTATAATCAAGATCGAGATGCATTTTCTGCCCGATGTCTATGTCCAGTGCGAGATCTGCAAGGGGGCCAGGTACAACCGCGAGACTCTTGAAGTCCACTATAAAGGAAAAAGTATCGCAGATGTCCTCGACCTGACTGTTTCACAGGCACTCCAGTTCATGGAGAACATCCCTCGAATAAAGAACAAGCTCAAGACTGTTGAAGATGTGGGGCTTGGATACATCCGTCTCGGCCAGTCGGCGACCACGCTCTCTGGTGGTGAGGCACAGCGGGTCAAGCTGGCAAAAGAGCTTTCAAAAAGAGCTACCGGCCGGACCATCTATATTCTTGATGAACCGACAACCGGACTTCACTTCGCGGACATCGCCAAACTGCTGGAGGTGCTGAACAAGCTGGTGGAGGGTGGTAATACGATTGTCATCATCGAGCACAATCTTGATGTCATCAAGACTGCCGACTGGATCATAGATCTTGGCCCTGAAGGGGGAGACAAGGGGGGCGAGATCGTCGCCGCCGGTACGCCGGAGCAGGTGGCCAAGGTGACCGGGTCATATACCGGCCAGTATCTGAGGAAGCTGCTCTGACACGTCCGACATGGTCGGAGTATCCGTGACGACGAGAGCCGTCACTCTCTCATGCCTCTGCTTTGCGATTTCCAGTTATGAACGTTTGCGGCAGGGATTAACCGACAAATAAGGGGCAAACGCATAGGCAGCGATTGGCCCCGGCATTTCGTTCGCTTACGGCTCTCGTCGTCACGGATACGGCTCAGGAAAGGGTGACCAGCCAGACATAGGGCACCATTCCGTAGTTCCAGGCAAGGCAGAGCCTGCGGTAACCCGAGAACAGAAGTGCTTCGCCCTCCGACTGCAAAATGATCGGTGCGGGGAGGATCAGCCTCCCTTCCCGTTGCAGTGCATCTTCCATTTTGTTGTAGTTTAATCGATAGCCCCGCTTTGCCTTGGCAAGATAGCGGGTGTAATCATCAAAGGTGTGGTGTGAAAGCTGTACCGGAATCCCTTCGATCTCTACGCTCCGCAGGTAAGGTACCAGTCTCCCGGCAGCAAATCCCGCTGCGATCTTCTCCCAGTTTATGCCATGCTTTTGATAGAAAGGCTGCTTGGCAGGGTGGTGAAAAAACTCCCACTCCTCAGCGGCAAGCTCCGGTTGGACCCAGTCGATGTTGAGAGATGAAGTCGAGCGCATCAAGGTCCCCTTTTCATGTACAGCGGTATTCAGCTGACGGTCTGAGCGCAGAGGCGGTGAAGTGGTGATATGGCAGAACTGTTTTAGATAATAACAAGACTCGCTCCCAACTTCAATAAATCCCGAAAATGATATCAGACTTCCTTCAACGACTTGCGATAAGCAAAAAATATGATAATATTTTCATGCAATTCCGCCATCCAGTTAAGGGGTATACGGTGGACCAGAGACATATAGAATCCCTTTTGCAGCCCGATGCCTATCCTGATCCTACGGATGTCGTGACCCTTGTCCAGACGCACATCTCCTGGATATTTCTAGCCGGAGAATTTGTCTACAAGATCAAAAAACCGGTTGACTTCGGTTTTCTCAACTTTTCCACTCTCGATCGTCGCAGGTTCTACTGTCATGAAGAGATAAGGCTTAACCGTCGCCTCTGTCCAGATGTGTACCTGCGCGTGATGCCGCTGCGCGAAAGCGCCGCAGGTGCTGCCTTTCACGGGGACGGAGCGGTCATCGACTATGCGGTAAAGATGGTACGACTGCCGGCAGAGCGGATGGCTGATCGTCTTGTATCGAAGGGTGAGCTGACTTCAGCGGATGTGACAAGGATCGCGACCACGGTGGCGGAGTTTCATGATCAGGCTGAACGTAGCAAAGAAATTGCCGAATATGGGAAACTGGACTCAATCGAAGGGAACTGGGAAGAGAACTTTCGGCAGGTTGAGGAGTTTGCAGAAGACACTATTGCTTCTCGTGACCTTCAGCTCATCAGGAGGTGGGTCGAGGCGTTCATGGCCGAAAACGCCGCTCTGTTCAGCGCAAGGGCAACTGGAGGTTTCATCAGGGAGTGTGATGGAGATCTTCATCTGGAGAACATCTGCCTGACCGACAGGGTCTCTGTATTCGACTGTATCGAGTTCAATAATCGTTTCCGATACATCGACACCGTTGCTGACATCTCCTTTCTTCTCATGGATCTGGAGTTCCACGGTCGGCGGGATCTGTCCAGGAAATTTCTTGAAGAGTATTGTGCGGTCAGCGGAGACAGCGGAGCGCTCTCTCTGGTCGGTTTTTACAGCGTATACCGCGCCTTTGTCAGGGGGAAAGTGGAAAGTTTCAAGTTGAAAGATCACGACATCTCCGCTGAAGAGAAACGTGTTGCGAGGGCGAAAGCAAACCGATATTTTCGACTGGCCAGAGGGTATATCCTTCGGGAGAAGCTCTTGCCGTCGCTCATCATCGTCAGCGGTCTTACCGGCAGCGGCAAGAGCACTATCGCTGAAGCGCTCTCTATTGAACTGGGGTTGAACGTGCTTTCGTCCGATCGGCTGAGAAAGGAGCTTGCCGGTGTCCCGTTACAGCAGCATGATCTGGATGATTACGGCAAGGGGATCTACTCCAAGAGCAGCACTGAAACCACCTACCGGGAAATGATCACACGGGCAGATGCCTGCCTTGCCTCAGGTGAAGGGGTCATAGTCGATGCCACTTGCAGAAGGCGGATGGACAGGGAAAACCTTCGAAGGGTAGCAGAAAGATATTCAGCCCAGTTTTTCATTATTGAGCTTGAGTCTCATGAAGAGGTTATCCGTCAGAGGCTGGCAGAGCGCCTTCACCAAGGGTCAAGTATCTCTGACGGCAGATGGGAGGTATATCTTCGCCAAAGGGAGGAGTTCGAGCCAGTGCTGGAGAATGAAAAGGAGTTGTTTGTCGTGGATGGTTCGGCGCCGCTTTATGAAATTCTCGATACAATTCTAGCCCATATCGGGCTCCTGCACTGATCGTATCGAAAATCTGTCTGGGATTAATCCCAGACAGATGGTGTCCCGGATACTATTTTTTCTTTTTGGCGACTCTCGGTGCTCTGGGGGCTTTTGTCGCTGCCAGGGCTTCAGCAGGAGGCAGAAATGAGCCTGGAGAGGCCGGCTCAAGTGTGGTAAAGTGAGAGACGGCGATTCGCCGGTTTGTGCCATCGCTGAACTGAATCATCGCCGATCTGGCGGTTACTTCAAGAACTTTACCGGAACCCCATCCCAGGCCTCCAGTGTGACTGATTATGTTTCCGACTCTTAATGCCATTGATTTGCACCGCTTTCTTATCAGTTAGGGTGGGTGAGTTAATTGCAACTCGAAAAGCTTCCAGGAGTGAGAAGAAGGTAAAATAATGATTTTAAATAACTATTTAACAATACGACAATGTCGCAAGATTAGCAATGATTATCCGGGATATCTGACAATGAAGAGATTTAGAGCTTATCCGTAAATAAGCATTACAGGCTCGCATCCCGTCTTCACGTCATCTTTACCCGTGCCTCAATCACAAAATCCTCGACGTAGCCATGCTACGCCTGCGGTTTTGCTCACTCGCCCCGGTCAAATCTGCCGCAAATCCGGGCGCGATCTCTCATAACGTTATTTACGGACAAGCTCTTATTATGGATTTTCAACAGCATAAGCACATTAGTTGCTTGACTTTAGCAGAACTTAACTGATATTGTATAAAAGATCCGGCTTATAGTCGGACAATTAAAACAAGAATTATCAGGAGAAGGTACACAATGGTAGAAGGAACAGTAAAGTGGTTTAATGACAGCAAGGGTTTTGGTTTTCTCGAGCAGGAAAATGGCGAAGATGTATTTTGTCATTTTTCAGCCATCACAGGTGACGGATTCAAATCCCTGGCTGAAGGCGATAGAGTACAGTTTGAAGTTACCAAGGGTCCGAAAGGGCTTCAGGCCGCGAACGTGTCAAGAATCTAACGGTCGTCTCCAGTAGACACAAAAAAGCCCCGGGATACCTCGGGGCTTTTTTTCTTGGAGCATCGGTTTATTTCACAGGAGATTATCCGTATGGCAAAACCGAATTATCAATTTCAAAAGCGGCAGAAAGAACTCGAAAAAAAGAAGAAAACTGAGGAAAAGCTGCTGCGCAAGCGGGATAAACTGACCGATCAGGTCGAAGATGGTGCTGATCAGCCCGCAACTGACGACGATCAGTAGTCATAATATAAGGAATTTCATGCATTTCACCCAGTTTAATTTTCATCCACTCATTGCTGCCGGAGTTACGGCAGAAGGTTATATCACCCCGACCCCCATTCAACAACAGGCTATTCCATCCGTTCTGGCCGGCCGCGATGTCATGGGCCTGGCGCAAACAGGCACCGGCAAGACCGCTGCATTTGCCCTGCCGATTCTTCAGCGGCTCATCGAAGGTCCTCGCGGCTTTGTACGCGCCCTTATCATCGCTCCGACCCGTGAACTTGCGGAGCAGATTCATGAGTCCATCAGCACACTTGGCCGAAAAACCCGCGTCAGGAGCATGACGATCTATGGAGGCGTCAACGTAAATCCACAGATCCAGAAGCTAAAGCAGGGGGTTGAAATAATTGTTGCCTGTCCCGGCCGACTGCTGGATCACCTCTCACAGGGAAACATCGATCTGAGTCACGTCGAAGTGCTGGTTCTTGATGAAGCCGACCAGATGTTCGATATGGGATTCCTGCCTGATATCCGCCGGATTCTCAAGCAGGTCCCAACGGATCGCCAGACTCTTCTTTTCTCAGCGACAATGCCGACTGACATCCGGACCCTGGCCCACGATATACTACGGGATCCTGTCACGGTGCAGGTCGGCAATACTGCCCCTCCGGTCACGGTCTCCCATGCCCTTTATCCGGTTGAACAGCACCTCAAGACAGCCCTGCTGCTGGAGCTGCTGCTTCATACGGACACTGAGTCAGTGCTGATCTTCACCCGCACCAAGCACCGTGCGAAGCGCCTTGGCGAGCAGCTGGAAAAGGCAGGCTACAAGGCGGCATCCTTGCAGGGGAATCTTTCACAGAATCGCCGCCAGGCTGCTCTCGACGGCTTCCGCGATGGTACCTTCCAGATTCTTGTTGCCACAGACATTGCAGCCAGAGGAATTGATGTCTCACAGATATCCCATGTCATCAACTATGACATCCCGGATACTGCCGAGGCATATGTTCACCGGATCGGCCGGACCGGTCGTGCTGCCAGGAGCGGCGACGCCTTTACCCTTGTTTCCGGTGAGGATGGCTTCATGGTCCGTACCATTGAAAAAACACTGGGGACGGCACTGGAACGCTGCACAATTGACGGCTTCGATTATGCGGTCCCGGCTCCCAAAAAAGATGCAGAGTTTGCCCGTCCGCCACGCGAACCGCGTCAAATCCGCAAAACTCCCGGTGGTGCAAAGAGTAGCGGCGGCGAGAAAAGTTCTGCCAAATTCGACCCTGCTTCGACTCAGCCGAAATCGGCCGTCAATCCCCAGAAGGCCGGGTTCAGACCGCCGCAACTGAATAAAGCCCGTCCGTCACGCAGACATTCGTAAATTAATCTGCATATACTTCTGAAACAGCAAAGGCGACCGATCGGTCGCCTTTTGCATATTCAGTTTATTTTACTCACGCATCTTCTCCGTGAACTTTATGCAGGTAGTAAGAGTAATCTCCCTGATAGACCCTCATCTCTCCATGGTCTATCTCAAAGACCCGGTCGACGAGGGACCGGAGAAAGTGCCGGTCATGACTTACCAGCACCACCGTGCCGGTGAAACTCTTTAAAGCATCAAGCAGAATCTCCCGTGACCGTATATCAAGATGATTGGTCGGTTCGTCAAGAACCAGGAAGTTAACCGGCCTTGCCAGGAGCGTGGCCAGAACCACTCTGCTTTTCTCCCCTCCGGAGAGGTTCTCGATCCGTTTCTCAACAGTGTCCCCTGAAAAGAGGAATGCGCCCAGCAGGTTCCTGATCACACCTATGGTTGCCAACGGCATCGCCTCCTGCAACGTCTCGAAGACCGTCTTCCCGGGAGCGAGCAGTTCCATGGCGTGCTGACTGAAGTAGCCGAGTTCCACGTTGGCTCCCAGCGAGACGACTCCGGCGGTAGGGTCGGTCTGTCCGGCCAGTACCTTGAGAAAGGTCGATTTGCCGGCGCCGTTTACCCCGACAACGGCGATCTTCTCCTCTCTCCTGATGATTCCCGAAATGCCGCTGAAAACCGGTTTTACCAGGCCGTCAGGGGTCAGCCAGCTTTTTGCCGCTCCATCCATGACCACCACATCATCGCCGCTTCGCGGAGGTTCGCTGAAACTGAATCGGACAGTCCGTTCTTCAGGGGGGATCTCAATCCGGTCGATCTTTTCCAGCTTCTTGACCCGCGACTGGACCTGAGCTGCATGGGAGGCGCGGGCCGCAAAACGGGCTATGAACTCCTCCTCCTTGGCCAGCATATCCTGCTGACGCTTGTGGCTTGCCAGAAGCTGCTCAAGACGGATATCACGCTCCCGCTCGTAAAAGTCGTAGTTACCGCCATAGGTGGTGAGCGTCCGGTTGTTTACCTCGACGATCCGTGTAACGATACGATTCATAAAATCACGGTCATGGCTCGTCATCAGCAGCGCACCGGTGAACTCCGCTGCCAGCCACTCTTCCAGCCAGATGATCGATTCAACGTCCAGATGATTGGTAGGCTCGTCCAGAAGCAGTACATCCGGATGCAAAGTCAGTATCCGGGCCAGACCGATCCGCATCTTCCAGCCGCCGCTGAACGATTCTACCGGATGATTGAACCGGTCAGGGCCGATGCCGAGACCGGTCAGCACGGTCTGGGCGCGCGTATCCAGATCGTATCCGCCGCGATGCTCGAACTCTTCCATTGCAGTTCCGTAGCGCTCAAGAAGGGTCGCCATCTCGTTGTCCCCCATCGGCTCGCACATGGCGCTCTCCATGGTCTTCAGCTCTGCTGCAAGCTGCATCGTCGCTGCAGACCCGGCCATGACCTCTTCCAGCGCGGTTCTGCCGGACATATCGCCGACATCCTGGGAAAAGTAGCCGATGGTTGTCTTTTTTGCGCAGGTCATTTCGCCGGCATCCACCTCCTCTTCTCCGGTGATGATCCGGAAGATGGTGCTCTTGCCTGCTCCGTTCGGTCCGACCAGGCCGGTTCTGGAGCCTGGAAGGATCTGGAAGCTGGCGTCGCGGAACAGCACCTGCGAACCGTGCTGTCTGGTGATATTTGAAAGATGAATCATGGTCACTCCGGGATCGTGCAAATAAAAAACCACAGGGCTGATCCCTGTGGTCAAGTCGAGGGATTATGTAGCACTTTTTATTTCCGGGTGGCAAGCCCTATTTACTGCTGCAGACCGGATTATTATGAAGACAGGTCGGAAACGACCGGCCGGCAGCCATTTGTCTCAAGGCACGGCAGCAGCTCCATAAGTGAAACGCATATGACTTTTTCTATAATGCTGTATTTGATTGTCAGCCGATCATCTTGAGTTAAACTGTCAACAGGAGAATAATTGTATGTCTCACGGAGATGATCTCGTAATACTTGGTTCAGGATCTACCGCTTTCGCGGCGGCGCTGCGTGCCCGGTCTCTCGGTGCAAACGTCCTGATGGTCGAAAAGAGCCTGCCAGGCGGGACCTGTGTAAACTGGGGTTGTGTCCCGAGCAAGACTCTGATCCATTCGGCACTTTTTCGTCATGAAGCTCAGCTGGGGCGTGAAAACGGACTCGGAACGGCGGTAAGCAGCATCGATTTTGCTGCTCTCACTGCTCATAAAGACCGGGTAGTACAGCATCTTCGCCAGACAAAATATCTTGATCTCCTCAGCACTGTCCCTGGTCTGACACTTCACAAAGGAACCGGCCGATTTCTTGATCGTAACACCATCCAGGTTGACGATCGGACGATTCACAGTGACAGGATTCTTATCGCAACCGGCGGTCTACCCCACATTATCGAATTTCCGGGAATCCATGAAGTTGATTTTCTGACCAGTCGGACTGCGCTGTTGCTGAAAAAACTCCCCGAATCGATGCTGATAATCGGCGGCGGAGTAATAGCCCTGGAGTTGGGGCAGATGTATCATCGCCTGGGGATAAAGGTCACTGTGCTTGAGCATGGGCCCAGGGTCCTGCCCGCTGTTGAGGCTGAGCCGGCAGTTGAGCTGCAGCAGATATTGATAGATGCCGGGATGGAGATCGTTCTCAATGTGTCGATCTGCTCTGTGCAGAAGGGTGACGGTTCAACCACTGTCCATGCAGAAGTCCTCGGTGAAAGAAGGGAGTATTCTGCGGAACGGCTGCTGCTGGCGGTCGGGACGGTGCCTGCAACGGCTGACATCGGCCTGGAAGAGGCAGGGGTCGAGACGGATGCCAGAGGATTCATCCGGGTTGATGATCGAATGCGAACAACCGCGACAGGGGTATGGGCGGCCGGAGATGTCATCGGTGGGATGATGATCGCTCCGGTGGGAGCCCGGGAAGGTATAGTGGCAGTGGATAATATGCTCAAACCCGATGGCGGCTGTACGATTGACTACCTGTCGATACCGATGGCCATCTTTACCGACCCTGAACTCGGTATGGTCGGATACCGGGAGGAGGAAGCCAGAAAGGCGGGGTTTACGGTCATCACCAGCATACTTCCGGTCAGAGAAATCCCGAAGGCTCACATCACCGGAGGCACTGCCGGTCTTATCAAGATGATAGCGGACAAGGAGAGCGGCCGTCTGCTCGGTGTCCATCTGCTGTGCCATCGCGGCGCGGAGCTGATCAATGAGGCTGCCCTGGCCATAAGGTTGCGAGCGACAATCGGTGATCTGGTCGATACCCTCCATGTCTATCCCTCTATGGGAGAAGGGCTCCGGCTCTGTGCTCAGGGGTTTTCCCTTGATGTGAGCAGGCTCTCCTGCTGTGCAGAGTAAAATTGTAACTGTTTCAACAAGCAGAAAGTCGACCGCATGGCCGCATTTTGAATCAAGCGGTTTTCGCCGTCAAAGTGATATCCTCCCCGGTCAAAGTCAGCAGCCCTTCCTTGTAAAGCCCGCCCACCGCCTTTTTGAAGGTTTTCTTGCTCATCCCCAGACTCTTCTGGATAGCTGCCGGGGAGCTTTTGTCGTGTAGCGGCAAGCTGCCGCCATTGGCAGCCAGGACCCTGAGGATAACGTCCCTGGCATCTGATACCCCTTCTGCCCCGGCTCTGCGCAAGGTAACATCAAGCTTTCCGTCTTCGCGCAAACGCTTTACATAACCGGGAATTTCCATGCCGGTGAAGCTTCCGGCCGGCAATTCGTCCCGGTAGAGCAGAGCAGGGAAGCGATGGTTGACAATGACCTTGGCGCCAAGTTCAGTGAGTTGCCAGATCAGCAGTTCAACGCTGTCACCTTCATGCAGATCGGGGCGTTCGTGATCCAGACACTCATCGATACGGGCGTTGGCAAAAGGCCTTCCCTGTTGATCGACATCGATCTTTACCAGGTAGCTCCAGTTGATCTGCATCCGCTCGGGCTGCAGGCTGAGCGGTACGAGGAGGTCCTTTGCAAGACCCCAGTCCAGAAAGGCCCCGTGGCTCGTTATTGATTTGACCTTCAGGCAGGCAAATTCACCGGCCTGGGCAAGAGGCGGCCGAAGCGTCGCCTGAAGCTCTCCGGGTATGACCTGATACAGAAAGACCTCAAGCTGGTCACCGGGAACGGCATTAGGTGCTTCTCTCAGAGGCAGATGCGCTGGCAGTTCGCCTGCATCAAGCCAGACGCCTTTCTTGTCAATGCGGCTGACCTGAAGGGTGTGCAGACGGCAGAGTGCGGGCTGTTCGATTGAATCCATGAGTAACTCCTTGAAAAACTGCTCAGGCCTTTTTCAGAAAGCAGGTCTTCAGTACCAGTGTGCTTTTCCCGTCGCGACACTCGACCTCTTCATCTTTCGAGGTCAGGCGGATGTTTTTGAACAGTTTCCCCTGCTTGAGGGTCGTTGATGAACCTTTTACCTTCAGGTCCTTGATGACCTGTACGGAATCGCCGTCACTCAGATCATTGCCGTTGCTGTCCTTGACTGCCATTTTTGCCTCCTGTCATAATATATCTTTTTGATCATACGTGTCACTGTACAGCAGGTATCTCTCTCGCAGCTGCCTGAATTTGAGCAGATCACTGCTCCATAACCGACTGATCACTTCAACTGAAGCACCTGCTTCGATTGCCTGTCGAAGTCGGGTAGAACCGGCCATATCCTTGAAGCCGTTATTGAAGAAACTTTTTTTCGTTTGAGAAGGGAGCGCTTCATACAGTCCTGTTGCGACGGCGATTCCGACCTCGACCGGTCTGATCTTCCGGTAGTCGGCAATCACGAGCCGGATGCCGTCAACTGCTTTGTCTTTCCACTTGGGCTTGGTCGATCTGCCCGGCAGGCTGACCGGGGTGTACTGTGCCGGTTCGAACGTTACTCCTGCCAGGTCCAGTTGATTAAGCTTGAGCGCGACTGCCTGTGCATCTATTCCGGGCCAGCCGGCCAGCCGGAATGGTTCCAGCGTCCCTCTTCCTTCATTTGCACCGGTCCCCTCGAGGAGTCCGATACCGGGGTAGAGAAGCAGTGACTCGAAATCAGGTATGTTCGGGCTGCTCGCCCGCCAGACTAGTCCGGTATCCGGCCAGCTCATCCAACGATGCCACCCCTGCATCCTGATTATCCTGAGGTCCAGACGTTCAAGGCCGGGGAGCCAGGTCTCACCCTTGATCATCCCTGCAAGTTCCCCGACAGTCATACCGTGAACGATCGGCACCGGGTATAAAGAGGTGAATGATGCCGGTTGATCCGTGCGGACAAAACCGGAGACGTACTCTCCTCCAAGGGGGTTGGGGCGGTCGAGCACCATGAACGGTATCCCTGCCCTGGCTGCGGACTGCATTGCCAGTCCCATGGTGGAGATGTAGGTGTAAAAACGGACACCGACGTCCTGGATGTCGAACACCAGCAGGTCAAGCCCTTTGAGATCCTCAACACCCGGCTGCTTTTTCCTGCCGTAGAGACTGATAACCGGTATGCCGTTGTCTGCGTTGTCAGCCAGCAGGATGCCGTCTTCTGCCGCTGCTTTCAATCCATGTTCCGGCGTGAATATCACTGACGGTTTCGTCCCGGCTGATGCCATAAGGTCGAGGAGGTGGCTTCCAGCAACGACAGCCGTGCTGTTGGTCACCAGCCCGAACCTGATCCCTTGCAGCAGAGAAAAACTGTCGTGGCTGATAACTTCCGCGCCGGTCTTTACCGTCGGTCCCGCGGGAGAGGATAATGCGGTACAGAGGACGATCGCCAGGCTGAGAGGGATGATTTTGCGGAACAAATAAGTCACCTGTGAGCTCGATGAAGATATTGAATAAACAGATTACCTCAATCCGCCCGGTTCTGAAAGGATCATCTGGAAGGATTGACCCGGTTTTTCAGATCCGTTACAGGGTCAGGTCACTGTGCCCGTGGCAGAGTTGATCCCGCGTCTGCGCCACTTCGGCATTTTCCAGATACTCCTCGAAACTCATCGCCCGGTCGATTATGCCGCCGGGGGTGATCTCGACGATCCGGTTCGCCACTGTGGCAACGAATTCATGGTCATGGGAAGCGAACAGCGCCACCTCACTGAAGGCGATCAGCCCGTTATTCAGGGCGGTGATGGATTCCAGGTCGAGGTGATTGGTCGGTTCGTCCAGGATAAGGGCATTCGCGCCGCTGAGCATCATCCGGGAGAGCATGCAGCGGACTCTCTCCCCACCGGAAAGGACCGAGGTCTTCTTGGTCGCCTCATCGCCGGAAAAGAGCATCCTGCCGAGGAAACCCCGGGCGAACGACTCCCCCTCGGTCGGAGGGGAGTATTGGCCGAGCCACTCGATCAGATTAAGGTCGCTGGCAAAATAGGAGGCGTTCTCCTTGGGGAAATAGGCGCTGGTGATGGTCACCCCCCAGCGGAAGCTGCCGCTGTCAGGCTCCAGTTCACCGGCCAGGATCTGGAAAAGAGTCGTCTTTGCCAGGCTGTTGCCGCCGACAAAAGCGATCTTGTCCCCCTTGCAGACGGTCAGGGTCAGATCTTTCAGCACGGCTACCCCATCGATTTCTTTGGAAATACCGGTGATCTCAAGGATTATGTCACCGCAGGCCCGCTCCGGCTTGAAGACCACATATGGGTATTTTCTTGAAGAGACCGGCATCTCCTCCACGGTGAGTTTTTCCAGAAGTCGTTTACGTGAGGTAGCCTGCCTGGCTTTTGAGGCGTTGGAACTGAAGCGCTGGATGAACTCCTTGAGCTCATTGGCCCGGTCGGTGACCTTCCGGTTCTCGTCCTGCTTCTGTTTCAGGGTCAACTGGCTGGCCTGATACCAGAAATCGTAATTGCCGACATAGACCTGGATCCGACCGAAGTCGATATCGGCCACATGGGTACAGACCTGGTTGAGGAAGTGGCGGTCATGGGAAACAACGATCAGCGTATTGGTGAAGCGGAAGAGAAAATCCTCAAGCCAGTCGATTGTCTTCAGGTCAAGATGGTTGGTCGGTTCGTCAAGCAGCAGGACTTCCGGGTTACCGAACAGCGCCTGGGCAAGCAGCACCCGCACCTTGTCGCCCCCCTCCAGCTCCTTCATCTGTTTTTGGCGGAGCTCTTCAGGTATGCCGAGACCGTTAAGAAGTACGGCCGCCTCGGATTCGACCTCGTAGCCGTTCATTTCGGCGAACTCGGCCTCCAGTTCAGCCGAGCGGACACCATCCTCTTCGGAAAAATCGGGCTTAGCGTAAATTGCTTCCCGGGCGGTCATCACTTCGTATAACCGGGCGTGCCCCATGATGACGGTGTTGAAGACCGTATGCTCATCAAAGGCATAATGGTCCTGTTTCAGTACCGCGATCCTCTCCCGTGGTCCTACAGAGACCGTCCCTGAATCGGCTTCCACCTCTCCGGCAAGGATCTTCAGGAAGGTCGATTTGCCGGCGCCATTGGCACCTATGAGCCCGTAACAGTTACCCGGCACGAACTTGATATTTACATCCTTGAAAATGACCCGTTTGCCATAGGCAAGACTTATGTTGTTTGCACTGATCATGAAATACCTCTCTTTATTGCAGCCACAAAAAAACCACAGGGGATGTCCCTGTGGTTCAGGCGCAATTAAAATATAACACGTTACCAAGCACTTAGCAATTCATTAGAGTAGATGGCCTGCAGGGGAGCGCTCCCCGCGGGGGCGGTCGGCACTGGGCTCTCCTGACAGCATCTGCAACAAATGCAGCCTTGCCGGAATCCGGGGATGCTGTTTCTGCAACTACTTTGCTTTATTTGCGGTTATAATATGAGAAGGAAGGTACTGATTCCTCCGCTTGCCGGAGGCTGGAATATGATAAGTGAATGAAGGAGACGGTTATGAGAAAATTCATGCAGATTGTCCTCACACTGTTGATCGTGGTCATGGCGAGTTCACAGCCGGCTGACGCAGACCGCGGCAGACATGGCCATGGTGGCGGGCGTGTCGGCGTCGGTGTCTATTTCGGTTCAGGGTACTGGGGGCCGGGATGGTGGGGGCCGTATCCCTATTATCCGTACTCCCCTCCCCGGACAGTCATTGTAGAGCAGCCTGCCGAAATATACGTTCAGCCTGCGCCCCAGGCAGAAGCCCCTCGTTACTGGTATTACTGCAAGGATCCGGAAGGATATTATCCTACAGTCAAAAGGTGTCCGGAGGGGTGGATGAAAGTCGTTCCTCCGACAAAACCGCCGGATGGAGAGGAGTGAGTTCATGTTAGCCAAACGAATCCGAAGCTGTTTTACAATAGCGGCGATACTCGTGTTGAGCGGATGCGCGACCATACCAACCGGGCCAAGCGTCATGGTGCTTCCGGCCCCGGGAAAACCGATCGAGGAGTTCCATTCCGAAGACATGGCCTGCAAGCATTGGGCCGGACAGCGGATCGGCATATCGCAGGATAGGGCAAATAAGAGTACCGCCACCGGAGCAGCAGTAGGGACCGCGATCGGTGCAGGTGCCGGAGCGCTTCTCGGCTCTGCTTCCGGTCATGCCGGAGCCGGAGCGGCAATCGGCGCCGGCGCCGGGCTGCTTTTCGGGGCGGCATCAGGTGCGGATGCCGGCCAGGAGTACGGCTGGGAAGCTCAAGAGAGATATGACTATGCGTATGTCCAGTGCATGTATGCGAAGGGCAACCAGATTCCTGACCGGGTGCACCGGTACCGGATACGCAGGGTCACTCCTCCGCCTCAGCCCGACAGGTACTCTGTGCCGCCGGATTACTATCC